>LKML01000001.1 GCA_001563795.1 Haloferacaceae archaeon B1-Br10_E2g22
AAGTGCAGTAATTCTAAGTGCAGTAATTTTAGAAGCAGTAGACGCACGTGACACTCAGGATCAGCTCTTCGATTTAGTGTATAGACCGTTCGGCTTTCCAGTTCAGTGTGTGTAGCCTCGGTCTGCCAGCGGCTCGCCGTCGACGGTCACATCTGCGTCTGTTACCTCGCCGATAACCGCTATCGGTACCTCGAGATCATTCTGGACTGCAGTGAGTGCTGATTCGGGCAGCGAAAAGACCAACTCGAAGTCCTCTCCGAAATGGACGCCAGCCTCCCAGCGGTCATCACAGACCTGACAGGCGTCGTCTATTGGCACAGCAGAGCGCTCGAGGCTAACCCCACAGTCGCTGGCTTCGGCCAGTTGGTGTAGCGACCGGGCCAGCCCATCGCTCGAGTCCATCATCGCGGTTGCAGTTGTTGCCAGCCGGCGGCCCGCGGCCACGCGTGGAGAAAATCGGAACAGTTCGTTACCACGGTCTCTGTCGCCTGAGTCGAACAACTCGAGTGCAGCCGCACTTCGGCCCAGCGTGCCAGTCACACAGACCACCTCACCAGGGGAGGCACCCGAGCGGTAGACTGGCTCGTCGATCTGGCCGATTGCTGTCGTCGTCACTGTTAGTTCACAGTGGGCATCGAGATCACCGCCGACGTAGTCGGCCGTTGTTTGCTCGCAGACCGCCCGTGCGCCCTCGACGAACGCACGCAACTCACGTTCGTTGAATTCGGTGTTGGCGTAGGCTGCAACCGCCGCAGTCGGGGTTGCACCCATGGCCGCAAGATCCGACAGCGAGGCGGCAACCGACCGCCAGCCGACCGTATAGTGGCTGGTTCCGTCGGGAAAATCTGTCGAGGCATGCAGCATATCGGTCGTAATCGCAGTCGAATCGACAACCGCAGCATCATCACCAGCATCGGGGAGATCAGCAGCGAGCATCCGGAGGGCTGCGCGTTCGTCCATCAGTTGTCTCGAGGTTTCAGGTCTGTGAGTAAAAGCCTGTAGCATTTGGAGTGTGAACGCGACACATCCCCAGACGCCCCTGGGACGGCAATACGATGGGTTTAAACAGCCCAACGCGGAAAAATACCCCATGGTAACTCTCTACGACGTTCCGGCCGAAGAGTTCATTGACGAACTCGCCGACCGGCTCGCAGACCGCATCGAGGAACCTGAGTGGGTCGAGTACACCAAGACCAGCCAGGATCGAGAACTGCCACCACAGCAAGAAGACTTCTGGGCGACCCGTAGTGCCAGTCTTCTACGAAAGGTCGCGATCAACGGCCCAATCGGTGTCGAACGCCTTGCAACCGAGTACGGCGGCACGAAAGGCGGCTCGAACCGCTATGCGGTCGCCCCTGCCAGCCACGTCTCGGGGTCGAAAAAGATCATCCGCGAGGCACTGAGCCAACTCGAGGACGAAGACCTCCTGACTACTGGCCAAGGTGAGGGCCGACGCACCACCGCCGACGGTGAGGCATTCCTCGATGAGGTCGCACAGGATGTCTTCGAGTCGCTCGACCGGCCGGAACTCGAACGCTACGCCTAAGGCTGTTTTTGATTTCGGCGGCTCCGAAACCGTTTTTGGATCACAGCAGAACGTGTATGTATGAGCAACAGCCCTGACGATGATCGACTCGAGAAGCTTCGCGAACAGAAGCGAAAAGAGCTCCAAGAACGCCAACAGGGACAATCAACGCAGGATGAAAACGCCCAAGAGGCCGCCAAACAGCAGGCCGAAGCCCAAAAACAGGCGCTGTTGAAACAGCATCTCACCGATGGAGCCCGCCAGCGTCTCAACGCCATCCAGATGTCGAAACCCCAGTTTGCCGAGCAGGTCGAACAACAGATTATCGCACTCGCACGCAGCGGTCGAGTTCAAAACCGCATCGACGAAGACCAGATGAAGGCTCTGTTGAAGGAACTCCAGCCCGAATCGAAATCATTCGATATTAGCCGTCGGTAACGAATGGAACTCGCATTGCTGTACAGCGGCGGCAAAGACTCCTCGCTTGCTGGGCTTCTGTTAGAGGAGTTTTACGATGTCCGGCTCGTCACAGCCACCTTCGAGATTACCGACGACTGGCAGCACGCCGAACAGGCTGCCGACGCACTCGGCTTTCCGTTCGAAACGCGTGTACTCGAGCAGTCGGTCGCCGAAAGTGCCGTCGATCAGATGGCCGAGGACGGCTTTCCACGCAACGGCATCCAACAGATCCACGACCACGCCCTCGAGCAAGTAGCTGGACTCGATATTGATGCGATAGCCGACGGCACTCGCCGAGACGACCGCGTGCCGAACGTCTCTCGAGCCAGCGCCCAGAGCATCGAAGATCGCTTTGAGGTCGATTACATCGCACCTCTTTCTGGGTTCGGACGCCATGCTGTCGATCGACTCGTCGAGGCCAGTTTCGAGGTCGAAGCCGGCCCGAGCGAGCAGATACAAAAGGCCGACTACGAAAGCGAACTTCGAACACTGCTTGCCGAGCGCCACGGCAGCGAGGCTGTCACAGCGGTGTTTCCGGAGCACGAACAAACCTACGTCCATGGACGACGCTGAGGCCACCTGCCTCGATACACGGATGTCTGTTCGATGGTAGCGACGCTTGTTGAGAGCGTGGTGTCAGCGAGTACGACTCTCGGGCTACCCGCGCTGTTTGTGGTGTTCGTTCTGAAGGGTGCAATTGTCGGCAAGCCGCTGCCGACCTCGGTTGTGTTGCCGGGCTATATTTTTGCGACCGGAGAGACGAC
Organism: Haloferacaceae archaeon B1-Br10_E2g22; assembly: GCA_001563795.1. GTDB lineage: Archaea > Halobacteriota > Halobacteria > Halobacteriales > Haloferacaceae > Halohasta. Next base: position 2,749 of record LKML01000001.1, read on the forward strand.
TGGGCTGGTTGTGCTCGCGGTCGTGGTCGCGACGGGTGGATACGTCGTCGGCCAACTGCTTATTTATTGGATAGCCAGACAGTATGGCTTCGAGGCGATTCAGTCAACTCGCTGGCTGGCGGTTTCGGATGCCAAACTCGAGCGTGCAGATCGGTTGTTTGGCACATACAGCGGCGGCGGTATTTTCGTGACCAACCTGTTGCCCTACGTTGGAAGCTTCCTTTGTATTCCGGCCGGAATGGCCCGCTATCCAGTTGGCCGGCTTGTGGTGTATGCGACCGCCTCGACGCTACTCAACTACGTGTTGATCGTCGGCGTCGTTATTCGATCCGTTGAGCTAGCTGTCTCATAGTGATGCAAGGAGGAATCCCTTCGAGTATGGGGTACGGTTAGCCTGCGGAGCAACAGGTATGTGCGCAGTTGTTCGTCTAATCGAACGTTTGATTGCAACACATATTGGTAATTTATACAATGGATCCGGGTATCGGCTACGCGGTCGTTGCTGCGGTGATCTGGGGTGTGTATCTGTTCTATCTCAAACAGGCCTTCGAGGGGTATACGGCCTCGACGCTGACGGTCATCATCAACGTCTTCGCGCTAGGGTGGTATCTGCCGGTTTTCGGCATCTCGGTTGGCTTCGGTGAGGCGCTTGCGGCACTCGGGCGATTCGGTCTCGCGGAGGTTGGGATCCTCGTGTTGACGATCGTGACGATTGCGGCGGCGATGATCGCATTTCTCCGCGCCTTAGCGATTGGTGATGTCTCGTATGTCGCGCCGATCAACAAAATCGTCCCCGTGTTCGTCCTCCCACTCGAGATCGTCTTTTTGGGGCAGTTTCTGACGCCGTTGCAAGTTACTGGCGTGGTTGTTGCGACAGTCGCCATCTACGTCGCCAACTTTCAGGGTGGCGCGCTGCTCGAGCCGCTCCGGCGGACTGCTAGCTCGCGGGCTGCACAGCTCGCGTTGTTGAGTGCGGTGTTTTTTGCGGTGAGCGACGTCGCCAGACGAGTCGGCCTCCAAGAACTAGCGATTTCGACGACGCTGTGGGTTCCTTTGCTGTTTGGCGGGGTAATCGTTGTGCTGCTTCCTTCAGTCATCCACTCGCCGCCACCTGCTATCGGCCCGGATGTTCCGAAGTTCGCCGTCGCTGGCGGATTTGTCGCTTCTGGTGAGTACATTACGACGCTGGCGTTTTCGCTTATTCCGGCGAGTATCGCCTCGCCAATCATCAACGCTCAGGCCATCGTCGCGGTGCTTCTCGGCGGGATCGTCCTCCACGAGCAGTATTTCCGCACCCGAATCGTGGCTGCAGTGCTTGCGGTCAGCGGTGTAACACTGATCGCAATGTAGTTGGCCGCTACTGTCTGCCGAGTTGCGCCTGTGTCGGTCTGGTGGCTACTTTGGGACGTCTCGAGTCTCTTTTGGCTGCAATTCGGACGGCAACCGTACGCGCCTCGGCCAGCGAATCGGAGGTTCGTCGTCGCTGTCGGCTGTGGGCTGGTGACCGCCGCGTATAGATCTCGATTTGGTCGGTTGGTGCACACAACTCGAGCGGCTTGAGCGTGATTCGGTACCCCTCACAGTCGGTGAGTCGAACGACCTCGCACACCGACTCGCCCGAAAACTGGACGATTTCTCGATTGAGACGCCAGTCGGGAGGAAGCCGCCGGCTGAGACGCTCAGGGTCAATACAGTCGCCGAGCGTCTGGACCGCCTCGAGTGACTCGAGAGGCTCCGAAGCGTCTCTGCGGCGTTCTTTCAGTCGCTGAAGTTCACACTGGATGAACGTCCGAACCGAACCTCCCGAGGTGAGTAACACCGAGCGTATCGTCATGCGGACTATCCACACATGCGGCTGTGCCGAACGTGATTGCTGTTGCGGTCGGCCACCGACGGTATCGTTATTCGGCCACTGAGATTCGGTTTGTCGGTGCCTACCCTCGAGGCAGTCTGTCGAGACAAGGCTAATCAGTGGTAGCACCGCTAAAAACGGTGGTCTCGTTTCACAGCCACTCGCTCAGCCGGCAATCGACAAACAACAGGTTTCAAGCGCGGGTGTCGCCAACGCCACCGCATGTACGACCGACTCAAAGGGTTTCGTGATTTCTATCCCGACGAGATGACTGCCCGCCGGGAAGTAATCGAAACCCTCGAGGACACCGCTAGTCGCTATGGCTTTCGGGAGATCGGCACGCCAACGCTTGAACCTACCCGGCTGTACACCGACAAATCCGGCGCGGAGATCGTCGAGCAACTGTATAATTTCACTGATAAAGGTGGCCGCGAGGTGACGCTCACCCCTGAGTTGACACCGACAGTCGCCCGGATGGTCGTCGCCAAATCCCAGGCGCTTTCGAAGCCGATCAAGTGGCGCTCGACCCGTCCTTTTTGGCGGTACGAACAGGTCCAACAGGGCAGATTTCGGGAGTTCTACCAGACGAACGTCGACATCTTTGGCTCGAGCGAACCGGAGGCCGACGCCGAAATCTTAGCGTTCGCCGCCGACGCACTGACTGAGTTGGGACTCACCCGAACGGATTTCGAGTTCCGTGTTTCACACCGCGATATTCTGGGTGGCCTTCTCGAGGCTTTTGATGCCGACGTCGAGACGGAAGCCGCAATCCGGGCGGTTGATAAAAGCGATAAGATCGAGACCGCCGAGTATCACGAGCTGCTGGTCGAAGCGGGGCTTCGGCCCGACCAGGCCGAAACGTTTGACGATCTGCTTGGCACTGATGACCTCACAGATTTGGTCGCGTTCGCCGAAACCGACCGCGTGACCGAGGCTGTCGAGAACCTGCAGGCCGTCCTCGAGGCGGCCGACGACTTCGGTGCGGGGGAGTTTTGTGAGGTTTCTCTGGAGACTGCCCGGGGGTTGGACTACTACACTGGCGTCGTCTTCGAGTGTTTCGATTCGACCGGCGAAGTCTCCCGGTCGGTCTTCGGCGGCGGCCGCTATGATGACCTCATCGAGAGCTTCGGTGGCCAACCTACTCCCGCCGTGGGAGTCGCCCCCGGCCATGCCACCCTGCAGTTACTCTGCGAGCGCGCGGGTGTGTGGCCCCAAGAGGCTCTTTCGACTGACTACTACGTGCTTTCTGTGGGCGATACTCGTGCGGTCGCGGCCACCATTGCCCGTGAACTCCGTGAGCTGGGCCATATCGTCGAAAGCGATATTTCTGGTCGGAGTTTCGGTGCCCAGATGGGGTATGCCGATTCGATCAACGCCGAAACCGTCGTCATCGTTGGCGAGCGAGATCTCGAAAACGGCGAGTTGACGCTCAAAGAGATGGCAAGCGGCGAGCAAACCACCGCGCCACTCGAGGCGTTCCCAGGTGACCTCCAGCGACCGACTTACGACGACTGGGAGTAGCCGAACCGTGGGGTTTCATTATCGCCACTAACAGAGACAAATCAATTAAATGAGAATACGGGTTGATTGGCGGTTCAGTCTGAATCTGACTGGCACCGTCCTCAAGTGGTTTGCTCTGCCGTTGTCACTGCCGGTTTTTGTGGCACTGTTGTACGGCGAGCCTCTTAGCCCGTTTTTGATTGCGATTGCGGTCACACTCGTCGTTGGCCTCGGCTTCGAACAGTTCGACGAGCAGGCCCGACTGGGGCCTCGAGAAGCTCTGTTGATGGTTGCGCTCACCTGGCTTTTGGTCGCACTTGTCGGAGCGATTCCGTTCGTAGTCGCAGGCCGTGGGACGATTGCTCACCCGCTCAACGCGGCGTTCGAATCGATGAGCGGGCTGACGACGACCGGTGCGACCGTCATTCGGGAGTTCGACATTCATGCCCGCTCGATTATGTTCTGGCGACAACTCATCCAATGGGTCGGTGGGCTGGGAATCCTCATTCTGGCAACCGCAATTCTCTCGCGGCTTTCGGTGGGTGGAGCCCGGCTGATGGAGACCGAAACCCAGTACGACAACGTCGATAAACTCACTCCGCATATCGAAGACACCGCCCGGCTGATCGGCACACTCTACGCTGGCTTGACCGTGACCGCAATCACGGTGCTGTATGGGCTGCATCTCGTCGGCCTCGCGCCGAATATGAACCTTTTCAACGCCGTCTCACACGCCTTCAGTAGCGTATCAACGGCTGGCTTTTCGCCTGAACCACAGAGTATCGAAGCCTTCGAGCCGGTCGTTCAGTGGGCACTCATGCCGTTTATGTTTCTGGGTTCGACCAGTTTCGTTCTCATGTATTTCGTTCTTCGAGGCAACATCGGCCGACTGCGAAACAGCGAGGAGTTCTGGTTTTATCTTGGCACTATCGTCGTCTTTTCGGGACTGGTTGTCGGGATTCTTACGCTTACCGGCAATCCGACCGGCAACGGATTTGATGCGACGTTCCGCCAGTCACTTTTCAATGTGGTCTCGATTATCACCACCACAGGCTATGCAAACGCTGATTTCAACCAGTGGCCAGCGTTTGCGACGTTCCTTCTTTTCGTCTGTATGTTCTTCGGCGGTATGGCCGGTTCGACGACCTGTTCGATCAAATCCTTCCGCTGGGTGGTGATTTTCAAAACGTTTCGGCGTGATCTGTTTACGGTTATCCACCCCGAAGCGGTTCGTCCAATCCGGCTCAGCGGCCAAGTGGTCGACGAACGTACCGTCCGAAACGTCTATTCGTATACGCTGGTTGCCATCGTTGGCGTATTTCTGATTGCGATGTTCATTGTCGTCGACGGCGCACGAACCGGACTGTATGAGGCAACCGAGATTAGCCAGTTCGATGCGCTTGGGGCCGCCGCCTCGACGTTTCTCAACATCGGCCCAGCGTTCGGGCCGGCCGGCCCTTACGGGACGTACGACGTGTTCGAACCACCAACGAAAGCACTGATGGTGCTCGTGATGTGGGTTGGCCGTATCGAGATCATTCCGGTGTTAGTGTTGTTCACCCGGTCGTTCTGGCAGTCCTGACCGCAGCCAATAGGCCTCGAGGCTACTGGATCACGCTGTCGAGGAGAGTCTTCACCAGCGGTTGTCAGTACATACAGAGTATCACAACAACTTACTAAAATGATCATGAAGATGATAATACTTATTGTATGAATCAATGATTACTATATGTGGCGCGGGTAGTTGCAACTCACCGTCAGAGTGGTCGATTCCGGCCTCTCTGGAGGCTACCTGCTGCCCTCCTAGTGAATATCTATGTCAACTGAAACCTACGTCGGTTCCGTCGATCAAGGGACAACCGGCACACGATTTATGGTCTTCGACCATGGTGGCAACGTCGTAACAAGCGCATACGAGAAACACGAACAGATCTATCCGGAACCTGGCTGGGTCGAACACGATCCGATGGAAATCTGGGAAAACACCCAACGTGTGATCACCACGGCGCTCGAGGAAGGCGGCATCGACCCCGAGCAACTCGAGGCAATCGGTGTCACCAACCAGCGTGAGACGACGGTCATCTGGGACGGCGAATCCGGCCAGCCGATCGCCAATGCTATTGTCTGGCAGGATCGCCGAACCACAGACCGGATCGAAACCCTCGAGGAGGACGGCCACGCCGAGATGGTCCAACAAAAAACCGGCCTCGAGCCCGACGCCTACTTTTCGGCGACGAAAGCCGAGTGGCTCTTGGACAACACCGACCCGATCAAACTCCAGCGCGCCCGCCCACAGGACGTTCGTGAACGCGCCGAGGAGGGCGATCTCATGTTCGGAACCATCGATACGTGGGTGATCTATAACCTCACGGGCAACCACATTACTGATGTCTCGAATGCCTCCCGGACGATGCTTTTCAACATCCATGAGATGGATTGGGACGACGAACTCCTCGAGGAGTTCAACGTTCCGGCCGCGACCCTGCCCGAAGTCCGGCCGTCTTCGGACGATGCGACTTATGGTTCGACTGATGCCGAGGGCTTTCTTGGCGCGGAGGTTCCGGTTGCTGGCGCACTCGGCGACCAGCAGGCCGCCCTCTTTGGACAGACCTGCTTTGATTCCGGAGATGCGAAAAACACCTACGGCACCGGCTCGTTCATGCTGATGAACACCGGCAACGAGGCTGTCATGAGCGACCACGGCCTGCTGACGACAGTCGGCTTCCAGCGATCCGGCGAGCCAGTCCAGTACGCTCTCGAGGGAGCGATCTTCATCACTGGAGCGGCAATCGAGTGGCTCGAGGATATGACGCTGATCGACGACGCCATGGAGTCCGAAGCCGTCGCCCGAAGCGTTGATTCGACAGATGGCGTCTACTTTGTCCCCGCGTTTGCCGGGCTGGGTGCGCCCCACTGGGATCAGCGTGCTCGCGGGACGATCGTCGGCATGACACGCGGGACCCGCCGGGAGCATATCGTCCGTGCCACTCTCGAGTCGATCGCCTTCCAGACCAAAGACGTCGCCGAGGCGATGGTCGAAGATTCGGATATCGACCTCGCTGATCTCCGCGTCGATGGCGGGGCAGTCAAAAACAACTTCCTGTGTCAACTCCAGGCCGACATCGTCGATACCAACATCGTTCGGCCGGTGGTTGACGAAACCACCGCGCTTGGGTCGGCCTACGCCGCTGGCCTCGCGGTTGGCTACTGGGAGACCGTAGACGAACTCCGGGACAACTGGCAGATCGACCGCGAGTTCGACCCCGACCCAGAGGCCGACTACTCCACCGCGTTCGACCGCTGGCACGACGCGGTCGATCGGTCGCTTGACTGGGCGACATCCGGCGACGAGTAGCCCGAACCGACCGGTTTTGGAGACAGCAATCGCTTGCGGTTTTCTTTTATTTAATAAAATACAAACCGAACCGCAGCGTGAGTAGTTACTCGAGTCGGGCGAGGATCAACTCGGAGAGATCCTCACGGAACGCCTCGACGTCGATTTCTTCGAGCACCGGCACGAAAAAGCCCTCAACCAGCATGTTACGGGCTGTCTGGGGGTCGATGGATCGGGAGGTCATGTACAACAGATCCTCTTGGTCGACTTGACCCACAGTGGCAGAGTGGCTGGCTTCGGTGTCGTGGTTTTTGATGATGAGTTTGGGCGAAGCGTCGGCTTCCGATTCGTCCGACAGCATCAGCGTGTTCTCACGCTGGTAGGAACTCGTATTCCAAGCGCCCTCACCAACGTCTTGGACACCTTCGTACACAGACCGGGCGACGTCATCAAGCACACCGCGGGTGACGAGGTCTGCGGTCGTGTGTTCTGCACGGTGCCAGACTCGAGCGTTGACATCGAGGTGCTGGTCTTCGTGGCCGAAAAACGCCCCGACGATCTTGCTTTCGGAGCCATCGCCGTTCAGTTCCGTTTCGACATCCGAACGGGTGAGCCGCGAGCCGATGTTGCCTTCGATCCAGTTGACCGTCGCGTAGGTGTCGGTCAGACCGTGTTTGAGCGTAACGTGGTAGGTTTCTTCGTCGAGGTTCTGCAGCGAACCGAACTGGACGTAGCTGTTTTCGCCCGCGTTCACTTCGACGATGTTGCTGAAAAAGCGATCCCCTTCGACGTCTGTGCCCGATTCAATAGACTCGAGGATCGTCGCTGAGGCCGATTTTTCGGTGACCACAAGCGTGTGACTGAACAGCGACCGGGAGTTCATCTCGGCGCGGATCGTCACGTCTTCGGCCTCGACGCCCTCGGGCACATAGATGACTGTCCCCGTCGTAAACAGCGCAGCAGACAACGCGGTCAGATAGTTCTGCTGTGGGTCGACGATGGTTCCGAAGTGGTCTTTGACGAGGGCTTCGTGTTCCTCGAGTGCCTCGACAAACGACAGCACTTCTGCGCCCTCTACGTCGGCACGTTCGGTTTCGTCGGACTGATCGAGCGGGTCGACCAGCGTTTCGAAATCGAGCGATTCGAGATCCGTCCATCGGCGGCCGGGTGTGTTGATTACATCCGGCAACTCGAGGTCATCGAGTGCTTCGAGTGCCTCGAGACGGCGCTCGAGCAGCCAGTCTGGTTCGTCGCGGGCTGCTGAAATCTCTTCGACCGTTTCGGCCGAAATAGAGGCTGGTACCTGGACGCTCATCCGAGCGACCCCTCCATCTCGAGTTCAACCAAGCGGTTGAGTTCGACTGCGTACTCGATTGGTAGCTCTTCGGTGATCGGTTCGATGAACCCGGAGACGATCATCTGTTTGGCGTCGTCGTCATCCAGTCCACGCGATTGTAGATAGAAGATATCTTCGTCGCCAATCTTACCGACAGTCGCCTCGTGGGCGACGTCGACTTTCGACTCGTTGATCTCCATATACGGCATCGTATCCGAAATCGAGTTGTTATCGAACATCAGCGCATCGCACTCGACAGCAGTCGAGGAGTTTTCTGCGCCGTCGGCGATGTGGACGAGCCCACGGTAGTTGGTTCGGCCGCCGTCTTTCGAGATCGATTTCGACTCGATGGTCGATTTGGTCTCAGGGGCGTTGTGGTAGACCTTCGCGCCGGTGTCGATGTTCTGGCCCTCGCCCGCGAAGGCGATGGTGATGTGGTTATCCGAGGCACCGCGGCCTTTGAGAATCGAGGCTGGGTACAGCATGGTGGCTTTCGAGCCCATCGAGCCCGAAATCCACTCCATGCGGCCGTTTTTCTCGACGATGGCACGTTTGGTGTTGAGGTTGTAGGTGTTTTTCGACCAGTTCTGAACGGTCGAGTACTGGACGTGGGCGTCCTCTTTGACGAACACTTCGACGCCACCCGAATGCAGGTTGAACGCCGAGTATTTGGGGGCCGAACAGCCCTCAATGTAGTGGACTTCCGAGCCCTCTTCGGCGATGATGAGGGTGTGTTCGAACTGGCCCATCCCCTCGCTGTTCATCCGGAAGTACGCCTGAATCGGCATCTCGACTTTGGTGTCCTCTGGAACGTAGACAAACGAGCCGCCCGACCAGATCGCCCCGTGGAGGGCAGCGAACTTGTTGTCGCTTGGTGGGACACATTTGGTCATGAAGTACTCGCGGACGAGATCCTCGTGTTCCTGGACAGCCTTGTCCATATCACAGAAGACCACGCCTTTTTCCTCCCACTGTTCTTGCATGTTCTGGTAGACGATCTCGGATTCGTACTGCGCACCGACACCCGAAAGGGCGTTCTTTTCGGCCTCCGGAATGCCGAGTTTGTCGAACGTATCTTTGATGTCTTCCGGCAGGTCTGTCCAGTCGTCGACGCCGCCACGGACGTCGATGTCAGGCCGAATGTAGGGGACAATCTCGTCTACGTCGACTTCCGAGAGATCTGGGATCTCGGGCCAGTCGGTCGGCATCGGCATGTTCTGGAAGTGCTCGAGGGCGCGAAGGCGTCGCTGGAGCATCCATTCGGGTTCGTCTTTGTCTTCCGAGATGACGCGAATCGTCTCTTCGGTCAGGCCTTTTTCGCTCTTGAAGGCGGATGCTTCCTCCTTTTTGAACTCGAATCGGGCCTCGGTGTCTGTCTGTTTGAGATGTTCTTCTGAACTCATGGATTGTATTTGGTGTTGGTTGCTTATAGTGCTGTGCGTAATCTTGGGAAGTTACGCCGCCTCGTAGACGTCATCGCGAACCCAGTCGTAGCCTTTGTCCTCGAGTTCGGCAGCCAGCGACGCGTCGCCGCTTTTGACAACCCGGCCGTCGAGCATGACGTGAACGTGGTCGGGTTCGACATAATCAAGGATTCGCTGGTAGTGGGTAATCTGGAGAACGCCAGTGCCCTGTTCGTCGCGCAGCGCGTTGATTCCTTTCGAGACGTCCTGGAGTCGGTCGATGTCAAGCCCGGAGTCGATCTCATCAAGGACGGCTATACATGGCTCGAGGAGGGCAGCCTGGAGGACTTCGTTCTGTTTTTTCTCTCCGCCCGAAAAGCCTGCGTTGAGATACCGGGTCATGAACTTTTCGTCCATATCGAGCAGTTCCATCTTTTCGGAGAGGATCTGCTGGAACTCGGCGACACCGACTGCACCATCGTCGGCAGGGCCTTCCATCGGCGAGGTATCGTAGCCTGCGTCTTCTTGTTCGGCTTCGTCGTCGTCTTCGTCTTCGAACAGCTCTTCGCGCTCGTCGGCTTTGGCGTTGAGTGCCTGTCGGAGGAAGCTGGTCATCGTGACGCCTTCGATCTCGGCTGGATACTGGAACCCAAGGAAAATACCGAGTGCCGCACGCTCGTTTGGCTCGAGTTCGAGGAGGTTCCACGTCAGGTCGTCTTCGTCCAACTCTTCGTCGATGTCTGCGACGTCTTCGTCGTCGAGATGCAGCAAGATCTCGCCGTCGGTGACTTCGTAGGCTGGATGCCCAGCGATGATCTTGGCGGTTGTTGATTTTCCGGAGCCGTTCGGGCCCATCAGCGCGTGGATCTCACCGGAGTTGACCGTCAGGTCGACACCCCGAAGAATCGTCTCGCCGTCTTCTTCTGCGACTGCTGCGTGTAGGTTTTTGATTTCTAATGTTGCCATTGTTAACTGATTGCCTCGTATGAGACAAGTAGGATGTAACGCCCATAATGGTTACGCATTCACCCCCAGAAATCTGCGGATGCGAAAAGAAAATTTCTTAAATCAAAAAGAGCCGTCCGAGTCGTGTTAGACGTCTTACCAGTATTGCTCGAGTCCAGTCTGGGTCTGGCCGGTTTTGATTTCCTCCCACGACATGCCCAGTGCTTCGATCACCCGCGAAATCGGGCCTTTGAGCGTTTTGTCTAGCATCTTCTCGAGGTCGACTTCGAACGCTTCGGGAACCTGGTCGTCGTACTCGAAGCAGATCACGTCCGGATCGCGTTTGAACTCGCCGTACAGTGGGTCTCGCTGTGGGTTGAGTCCCTTTTGGTCTTCCATCTGCCGGAAAAAGGATGGATGGACGTTCTCGAGATACAGCCGTTTTGGTTTCGACCCACGGTCGAAATTAGTTCCCAAAAGAAGGTTGGCATACTGCGCGCCCCGAACCTGGGCAGTGGGCGTGTCGTACGCATCGAGTCGCTTGCCGATCCCGCCCGGAATGCCAATTTCTTCTATGCTCCGCTCGCCGTTGAGAAACTCCTCGATAACGGTTGTGAGATACGTTCTGACCGCCTCTATGTCGTCGTCGACATCATCGCCAGTCACAATCGTCTCGATGACTTGCTTTTGGACTTGTTTGGTGATGGGTGCGATATCCGACCGTTTGTACTCGAAGCCAGTAATGTCGATATCGTCGACGTCTTTGCCCTCCTTCCAGATGATGTGGCCCGCATACCGCTTTTTCGTGCCGGCCTGGAAGAATCGCCGGTACAGTTTCTCGAATTCGATCTGGAAGCGATGGGCCTCGGCGTTGAGTTCATCGCGTGCGAAATCGTCATACCGACCGTTGATGTACGCTTCTATCTCGAACGATTGCTCGAGGGCGTCTTCCTTTCGTACCTCTGTGCCGAGTTCCAACATAACCGAGTCAGTGTCGCCGTATGCAATCTCGTAATCTAGTTCGTTGGCGGCTTTCGCGGTGAAATCAATCACCTGCCGACCGGTCGCAGTGACTGCGGCCGCACCCTCTTTGTCGTACAGTCGGAACCGATCCCATCCGGTCACGCCGTAGAGCGAATTCATAATAACCTTGACAGCTGCTTGCTGTCGGTCATAAATCGCATACTCGGTGCTATCTGGATCGTTTTCGTCCCGGAGTTGTTTCTTTTCTTCTCGCTCTGTCAACAACTCATCGACCATCTCCCGCATGATGCCGTCCGGTTCTTTTCGGAACCGACTCCCGTTGGGTGCTTGGTAGGTTTCGCCAGCAAAATCCTCGCCGACCTTTGTTTCGGGGCCGGCGTTGATCGTCACCATACACATCGGGTACAGACTCTTGAGGTCGAGGACGGTGACGTTTTCTTTGACACCGGTAATCGGATCGAAGACGGCTCCGCCTTCGAACTCCTCGGCTTCCTGTTTGCCCTTGGTTGGCAGCGCAAACTTGCCGTAGGCTTTGTGTAGGACATACTGGTCTACGGCGTCGCCCGGAGTGGGTGCGTCCTCGAGTTTACAGCCGACGAACTTCCGAACCTCATCCCAGAAGGCGATCAAATTCTGCTTGCGGTCGATCTCAACACACAACTCGACGTCCCGAAGATTGTACTCCAAGAGTTTGGTCGGGTTGTCCTCCCAGAGATCTCCGATATCACCGGAATACCGCTCTTTGCCCACTCCGAGTTCAGTCTCGCCGACTGCATCGAGGCGATAGGAGTCCAACTCGGTAAACTGCGTGCGTTTGTACCCATACAGCAGATCGAAGACGACTCGACCTTTGATATCGGGGCCACCCCAGCCGGATCGCCACACTTCGTTTACCCGCGAGAGCCGGTCTGCCGAGAGGTCTCTGTCGGTGGTTTCGTCAACGACTTCGAGACGATCCAAAAAGTATGGCGCATCGAAATCCTCGAAGTTCCATCCCGTAAGCACATCCGGATCTGTGTTTTCGATGTATGTGACGAACTCATCCAACATCGCGGCTTCGGTGTCGTAGCTTCGAACCTCGATTGCGATCTCGTCGCTGTATGGTTCGTAGTCGGGGACTGTTTGTGGAATCTCGCCGTCGCCATTAGGAGCCTCATACAGCCAGAGGATATACTGTTCGTCGAACGAATCATAGCTCGTCAGACAGACGATCGGCTCTTCGCCGTCTTCCGGAAAGCCGCGACGGTCGTCGACTTCGATATCGAAGATGTTGACTCGCAGATCGCTGTCTGCCTCTGCGGCGACGACTTCGGTGTGGGGAACCTGGATTGTTCCGTCCTCAAGGCGACGTTCGGAGACACGAACGCCGCTGTTGATTCCGTTATCAATCAAAAACCGGTTCGGAAACAGAATATCGGCCTCGTAGTGGTCGAACTCATCACGGAGTTGTCCCACATCTCGCGGTGTCCGGCCGATAACTTTCGTGAGTTTCTCGCCGCGAATACTCTCATAGGAGGTGCCGTCGGCGTCGACCTCGTGGCTGGCGGTTAGCGCGTCGTGCGTTTCTTCCGGAGGCCGCTCTAGCGAGTCGGTCGGCACATAAAAATACGGCTCGAAGCCGAGCACCCGGACGTGTTCGTGAGTTCCGTCCGCTCGACGACCAAACACGTGGATAATAGGGTGTTCCTCGGTACCGTAGCCCTCGATTGTATAATCGACCTGGGTGACCATCAACTCGAGAGTGCCCTCGGAGTCAGGAAACCGCGCGTCGTCGATATCGACCACTTCGCTAACCCGTCCGCCGCCGTTGCCGGCGACGACTGCGGCTGCCTCCGCGGCATCCGTCTCAGCGTCGGCTACCTCCGAATCCGGAGTAGAAAACGTCGAAAGATCCGACTGTGTCATAGCGATTGGTTGTCCCGTCCGAGTAAAAAGACCGGCCTTTCGTTCGCTGAACTGTACGGACACCCAAAAGGTAGCCGTTGGCTGGCAATGATCAGCCCAACAACAAGCTATTTACTGTGTCAACTGTTACCACGTATTGAGTATGACCACCCACCTAAACGATTCCCAGAACAGTCAGACGGCCGCAGCCGAACCAGACAGTGTTGCGACCGTCGAATCCTACGAAGTCGACGGCGGTGTGGTGTTTTACGATGCCGAAAATCCACTCGCTTGGGTCGAAACCACACAGACTGTCAGCCTTTCTGAACTCGCATAGTCCCCGAGAGCTGCCGTTGCTGTGAGGAGTAATGTTGGCAGGCCCCGTGAGTACGTTCGAATCACGAATCCTTTTGGGTTGCCTCTGCAATGTGTTGTTGTGCCCACCGATCCAACCGACGATGATGACGTCATCGAGCAGTTGGTAGGCTTCGTTTCGGATCGGCCTGAGGCCGACCAGCCGTTTGGTGACTCTGAGCCGTCGGTGTCCATTCCTGAGGCTCCCTCAGTGCCTGAGTACGGAACCGACAGCTTCGATTCCGAGGAGTTGAGTAGTGATCTCTCGGACGTCGACAGCGACCTCCTTTCGGTGTTTACCGTCTGCGTGCTGTTGACCAAAGTCGGTGTGCTGTTGGTGAGCGCCGGTATCCTGCTGGTTGTGTTCCGTGGACACCTCGAGTTCGGCGGCGGCCTCGTGTTGGTGGGTTCGGTTGCACTCGTCCGCGTTGTCCACAAGTACCGAACCTACACACACTCGCAGGCTGGCAACGAATCAGACCCAACAGAGCACAACGGATAACTCAGTTGGGAGCCTTTCGACAGCCGAATGCAAACTGTCGTTGATGCTGAAGGCACCCACTACCTGCTTGTCAAACGCTCCAGCGATGCGAGTCTCGTCCGAGACCCCGAGACAGGCTCCGAACAGTACATCAACAGTGATCAACTCAGCGTCGTCGACGGCGAATCGCCGCTGGTCACGGCGGCCTCGGCAATCGACCCCGCTGTTCGACGGCTGCTTTCGGCAGCCCACGACGACCGCTCGCTTGGGCTCATCATCGAGTTGGTCGATCGTGGGCCCTGTTCGACGCTCGCGTTGCTCGAGGGCTATGGGCTCTGTGAAAGCGACCTTCACGGCCTGCTTGGAGAGTTCCGGGCTGCCGGGCTCGCCAAAGAGGCGACAGCCCAAGGCCGTCGTGGGTACGATGCAACTGACCTCGCTCGGCAGGCAGTCGACCACTTGCGCAGGCCCGCAGACAGCACGTAGTTGTCGTCTGGGTTGTGCTGTTCAGTCGTCGCCGACACTACCCAGCATTGCCAGGCCGGCCGTTTCGGTGTGGCTCACCGTCGATTGGTTTGTCGTCGGATTCTTTTCGACCGTGATTAGTTCGTCGGCTGCCCCGACTAGTTCGTCATCGTGGCTTACGATCAGAATCTGGCGAACACCGAAGCCACGCATCTCTTCGACGAGATCGACCAGTCGGCCGACATGTCCCGAATCTAAAAAGACAGTCGGCTCATCGAGAATCAACGGCGGCGTCGGAGCAGCCCCGTCGATCCCCTCGGCCAACAGCCGATAGATCGCACACCGAAGACTCAGATTGAACAGTGCGCGCTCGCCGCCCGAAAGCTGTTCGGGCTCGAGCGTCTGGTCGTCTTTCTGGTAGACTGTAAGTTCGTAGTTCCCGTCGAGTTCGATACGCGAGTAGGCGTCGTTGCCGTAGACGAGATCGAACGTCTCGTTGAGCATTCGTTCGAGACTCTCGACGTTTTTCCGCCGGAGTTCTCCTCGAAGCTCGCCGTACATCGATTCGAGCCGGTCGGTTTCGTCGTGGATCGCCTCGAGTTCGTCGACGCGCTCGACGAGTGCCTCACGGTCGGCTTTGAGCTCTTCGAGTTGGCTGATGTCGGCTTTGATCCCGCCGATGGCGTTCTGGAGTTCGTCGCGCTGCTGACGACGGCTGTTGAGTTCTGCCTGGACGTCCTCGAGATAGTTTTCGGCCCTTTGTTTCCGCTTGCGGGCTTTCTCGATTGCTGGCTTGTCGAACTGCTCGCTGAGTTCGTCGCGCCGGTCGCGTTTGTCGGCGAGCCACTCGCGTCGGTCTGCATTGCGTTCGGCCAGTGACTCTCGTTTCTCAGAGAGGTGTTCGATCTGGGCGCTGAGACCGTCGATCTCGCTTTGAAGTTCTTCGAGCGTCTCGAGCCGCTCGATTCGCCCGGAGATCGTCTCGCGTTTTTCTGTCAGTGTGTCGATCTCCTCGCGGGTTTCGGCGGCTTCGGTACGTTTCTGTTCGGCAGCCTCTCTGCGCTCGGCGGCCTGTTGGTGTTTTTCGGCCGCAGTTTGTCGGTTCGTCTCTGCGCGTTCGCGTTTTTTCGTAGCTGTCTGGCGGTGGGTTTCGATCCGTTCGGCCAGTCGCTCGCGGTCGGCTTCGAGTTCGGTGAGTGTTGATTCGGCCTCAACGAGTTCGGCGGCCGCCTCGAGTTTCGTCTCGAGTTCCTCACGAGTTTCTTCGAGATCGCTGATCTCACCATTGAGTTCCGCAACGCGCTCGCGCTCGCCGTTGATTTCGGTCACGTGCGGGGCTTCCTCAGCCGGCTGGCCGCAGGTCGGACAGTTGCCTTCGGCCAGCAGGTCTTCGGCCTCTGCAATCGACTCCTCGAGGCTGTTTCGGGTCGCTTTGGTTTCGGCCAACTGCTCTCCGACCGTCTGTTTACGCTCATAGAGCTGCTGGCGATGGCTGGTTGCCTCACCAACTTCAATTGGTGTCTCCTCGAACCGCGCGCGGAGCGCTAACTGCTCGTCGGCCACCGCTTTGCGCTTTTCTTTGGCTGCTTCGGCGGCCTGTTCGGCCTCCTCGGCGGCCTGTTTTGCCTCTTCGGCGGCCTGTTCGGCTTCGTTGCCAGCGGTCTCTAGTTCGGTGGCTGTTTTCTCGAGATTGTCCGCCTGATTTTCATAGCCCGTCGCACGCACCCGAAGATCCGAAATCTCTTGACCAGTCTCTTCGCGACGCTCGAGAAGCGCCGATTTCTGCGCAGCAATCGCCTCGGCGTTCGCTGCCTCGAGTTCGGTCTCAGCGACCAACCCTGTGAGTTTCGTTTCGTGTTGCTCGCGGGTCTCGCGGGCAGTTTTTCGCTGGTCGCTAAGTTTGTCACGTTCGCTTGCTGTTTGGCTGATTGCTGTCTCGAGTTCCTGGATTTCGGCTTCGAGTTCTTGGATTTCGGCCTGGTGTGTATCGTACTCCGAGAGCGTCTCAGTGGCCTCTTCGCGGGCGGTCTCAGCCTTCTGTCGCTGCTGTTCGTAATTTTCGATCTCGCTTTTGACCGCTTCGAGGTCGCTTTCGCGTTCGTTGAGCCGGCCGTGGAGGTTCTGTGATTCTTTCGACTCGATTTGGTCTGAAACCGTCTCCAGCGACCCACGGGCGGCGGTCAGTACGTCCTCGACACCGAGTCGGGCCTGGCCGGCGCGATCACGGTACGTCTCGAGCATCCCCAACTGCAATAGATCATCCAGCATGTCCTGTCGCTGGGCCGGTGTGGCATTGATCAACTTATTTACCTCTCCCTGTCGAACGTATGCACAGTTGACGAACGCCTCGCTGTCCATCCGTAGCAGTTCAGTAACGTATTTTCGGACTGCGCGTGCGCCGTCTCGCGTGATCGGCTCGCCGCTACTGTCGTCGCCCTCGAGGACGCATTTGCTAGTAGCCACTCGCTCGCCGCGCATACGAAGTTGGCGTTCGATCTGATAGCCGACGCCGTCGTGGCTGAACCACAACTCGACGGCGGCTTCGTCGGTGCCGTTTCGGAGCACATCCTCCAGGGTTCCGGAGAGGGCTTTCGAGCCATACAGTGCGAAAAAGCAGGCCTCGAGCAGCGAGGATTTCCCGCTGCCGTTGAGCCCGTGGATAACGGTCACACCGTCCCGAAACCGCACATCGACATCACCGTACGGCTTGAAGTTCGAGAGCCGAAGCCGACTAAATCTCATTGGAGATCCTCCATTGTGAGTTGGCCGTCATCCGACGAAGGGTTCGTCTCGGCATTCGAACGCTGGGTTTCGCTCGTCGTATCGGTAGCTACTGGAATGTCCTCGTCAGCGTCGGCGGCCGTCTCGGCTTTGGCAGTCTCGTCTTGACCGTCTTCGAGGGTGTCTTCGAGCACCTGTTTGACCTGCGTTCGGACGTTACTGTTTGCGATTTTACTCGCTCGGATCGTCTCGTCGATGTCGAGTGCGATCTCCGAGAGTTCCATCTCACGGATTCTTTCATCAACGGCCGCATCAGGATCTGCAAAGCTCACCGACAGTTCGGTCTTGGAGTCGATCTCCCGGCGGTCGGTCACACGGGCGACCAGCGCGCCGCCGTCGAGCGCGAACTCCTCGATTGTTGCGGGAGTGACTGGCTCGCCGTCACCGGTGATCTCGATGATCACGACCGCATCCTCGAGGTCGTAGGCTCCGACCTTCTCGCGAACTCGAGGGGCTCCTTCGCTGGCCGAAAGTTCGACGCTGACGAAAACGAACGGACGAGTCTCGAGTGCGCGTTGTCGGATGTCGACGCCTGCCGGGCCGGTGGTGTCGCTGTCAAATTCGACGACGTTGTAGCCGCGGCCGGCCCGTTCGCTTGCGCTGGCTCGTTCGGTCGATCCACAGTAGGTGATCCAGGTCTCGTCTACTTTCTCGGTGCCCGCAGCGTGGTTGTCGCCGACAAGCATCGCATCGAACGCGACAGTCGAACCCTCGAGGATTGTCTCAGTCTCCCAGTTGGCATGCGCAAACGGACTGAAAAGGCCGTGGCTCACGAGAGCCGTATGGCTGGCCGATTCCGGGGGCGAAAACTCATACTCGAGTTCCTCGCGCCTCGAGACAGGCACGTGGTCGAGTCCGTACACTGCCACGTCTTCGACCATCAGTGGGTCGGCCCCGAGTCGTTCGGCGAGATCCATACGCTCGAAAAGATCTAGCCACTGGCCGCCGCGCGTCGATTCATGGTTACCGACAACCGCGAGAAACGGAATCTCCGCGCTGGCGAGCGTTCGGAGCGCGCTGAGTGTCCCCAACAGATCAGGCAGTTCGGGCCGACGGTCGTGGAACAGATCGCCCGCATGGATGACTGCCGCAACGTCCATTTCTATGGCGTCTGCTACCACCTGCTCGAAGGCCGCCAAGAAATCGTCTCGACGCTCCGGAGAGTGGTACTGCTGGTAGCCGATGTGGGTGTCGCCGGTGTGTATCACCCGTGTCATTACTCTCTGTTTACTCGTCGTCTGGTATAGTGGTTCCGCGCGGTGACAGAGCCCTCCGAGCAACTCGCCCCCGTCTGGCCCACTCGTCGTGGCCGTCGGCCTCAGCAGCCTCTATTGCCTGTTCGAGTCTCTCGAGGCCGCCGGTCTCGCAGAATCGTCTTGCGTGGGCTGTGGTGGCCTGACAGCGTTCGGCCTCCCTGATCACGCCTGCGTACGGCGGGGCTGCGAGATGCCGTGTTCGGCCCAACCGACGCCAGAGGTTTCGGCCGACCGTCTCGAGTCGGGTTTTGAGCGATGAGCGATGCATCAAAATCGCATGGTCGCCTGTTAGTTGATAAAATTTGGGTGAAAATCAGCGGGAAATCGGCTTCGGCGTTAGATGTTGAGGGTGTAGAGCCGTTTGCGCGCATCAGAAAAGGAAAACCGAGATTCGACTGCGTCGGCGTCCTCGAGGCGGCTCAGCGCGTATCGAACTGTTCGAGGGGGCAAAAGCGTTTCCTCGGCAAGCTCACTTTGGGTGAGTGTGTCGTTGTACTCTAAGACTTTTGCGACGAGCTTTGCACTCGGCGGGAGTTCGCGAACAACATCCCACGGATCGGCTGGTTCGTCGCTGGAAACAGCTTCTGGCGCACTCATGGTTGTCAATTATTGGTGAATGCTGTATGATAATACTTGCTATAAATTTCCATTACTTTTACTCATCGTTGGCGACTGCTGTTGGATGTCACAGACTGCCATCCGACCCGAAACCTCTTATTAATCACTGCCCTAGTCCAGCCGATGACTGACACTGTGGACGACGTCGAACTACCCTATGAGGAGACGGCGTCCCGCCAAGACAAAATCGAGGCACTTCAAGAGCGACTTGGCGTTATCGAGTCCCAAAACGAAGAAATGCGGGACAAACTGCTGGACGCCAACGCTGAGAACAACAAGTACAAACAGAAACTCGAGCGGCTGACTCACGAAAACAAGAAGCTCAAACAGTCGCCGCTGTTTGTTGCAACTGTCCAGGAACTCTCCGATGAGGGTGTAATTATCAAACAGCACGGTAACAACCAGGAGGCACTCACGGAGGTTACCGACGACATGCGTGCCGACCTCGAGCCAGACGCCCGAGTTGCAGTCAACAACTCGCTTTCTATTGTCAAGCGGCTCGACAACGAAACTGACGTGCGCGCTCGCGTGATGCAAGTTGACCACAGTCCTGATGTGAACTACGAGGATATCGGCGGGCTCGAAGACCAGATGCAGGAGGTACGCGAGACTGTCGAGATGCCGCTTGATCGCCCCGAGATGTTCGAAGAAGTCGGCATTAGCCCACCGTCAGGCGTCCTGCTGTACGGCCCGCCCGGCACCGGCAAAACAATGTTGGCCAAGGCGGTCGCCAACCAGACCAACGCGTCGTTTATCAAAATGGCCGGCTCCGAGTTAGTCCACAAATTCATCGGCGAAGGTGCCAAACTCGTTCGGGATCTGTTCGAAGTTGCCCGCGAGAACGAGCCTGCGGTGATTTTTATCGATGAGATTGACGCGATTGCCTCCAAGCGAACAGACTCGAAAACCTCGGGCGACGCCGAAGTCCAGCGGACGATGATGCAACTGCTCAGCGAGATGGATGGCTTTGACGAACGCGGCGAAATCCGGATTATTGCGGCGACCAATCGCTTCGATATGCTCGATCCCGCTATCTTGCGACCAGGCCGCTTTGACCGGCTTATCGAAGTGCCGAAACCCGAAGCCGACGGCCGAGAGATCATCTTCAAGATCCACACTCGCAACATGAACGTCTCCGAGGATGTTGATTTCCATGAGTTGGCCGAGCTGGCCGACGACGCCTCGGGTGCAGACATCAAGGCAGTCTGTACGGAAGCCGGGATGTTTGCAATTCGGGACGACCGAACCGAAGTCTATCGGCAGGACTTCGTCGATGCCTGGCAGAAAATACAGGTCGAAGACACAGACGACGCCGGCAGCTCGCTGGCGTTCGCCTAACCTCGAGTCTCGGTTTTCGGCTCGATGTGTTTTAGCTCAACAGGACGACCACTAGCCGTGACTACTGGTCGAATACGACGAGATCGCGTCGAGCGACGCCGACCGAAACGGTCTGGCCGACCGCAGGCGGAGAGTGCTGTACGGTTCCGATCAATCTCTCGCTGGCCGCTAGTTCGATCTCGACATCGTACCGTGTGCCACGATCCGAAACAGCGGTGACCTGCCCGGAAAACGTGATCTCGTCGCTCGAGGAGCTGTCGGTCGAGCCGACTGTTACTGCGTCGGGCCGGATCTGGACAACCGGGTGGTTCGATTCGGGAAGGCCTGGCCGTTCGATTTCGGTTCCGGCGACCGAAAGCACTGACCGTTCGCGATCGACAACTGTTGCGGTCAACGTGTTCGAACGGCCGAGAAACGAGCCGACAAATCGGTTGGGCGGTGAGTGATACAGCCTGCGTGGCTCGCCGATGGCTTCGATCCGACCGTCTTGGATAACTACGAGTCGATCTGCCAGCGACATTGCCTCTTGCTGGTCGTGGGTAACAAACAGCGTCGTCACGCCGGTTTCGGCCTGAATCCGCCGAATTTCGTCTTGGAGCCGACGGCGCAACGCACGATCGAGTGCCGAAAGCGGCTCGTCCAACAACAGAATATCGGGTTCGGGAGCCAACGCGCGAGCCAACTCGACGCGGCGACGTTGTCCACCACTGAGTTCAGTTGTCATTGCATCACGCACAGCCGAGAGATCGACCAACGAAAGAAACGACTCGACCCGTTCGTGCCGCTCTGTCGGTCCGATTCCCTTTGCTTTGAGGCCGTAAGCGACGTTTTCGGCCACCGTCATATGTGGATACAGCGTTGGTTCCTGAAAGACGACTCCAACGCCGCGGGCTTCGGGTGGCTGTGTGGTCACTGGTTCGCCGCGCAGCGAAATCGTTCCGGCTGTCGGCCGAATGTGGCCCGCAATCGCCTGGACGATCGTTGTTTTCCCACAGCCGCTCGGTCCCAACAGCGCGAGTAACTCGCCGTCGTTGGCCGTAAACGACACGTCGTCTATGGCTTGCTTGCTGCCGTACTGATGGCTGAGACCGTTGATCTCGAGTGTCATCGGTCGATCACCGTTGGCACCCGGCCGAGACGCTGGATGGCAGCGACAACCACGAGCGTGATCGCCAGCAACGCAACTGCAAGCGGAATGATGGCGTCGATCCCACTTGAGATAAACTCAACCCAGATCCGGGTCGGCATCGTCCGCGGGTTGTAGGCGACCATCATCGTCGCACCGAACTCGCCGATTGCACGGGCAAACGTGAGAACAACCCCCGCGAGAATTGCCCCGCGGGCAAGCGGCAGCGAGACGTTCCAAAACGTCTTGAGCGGGCCGTATCCAAGCGACCGCGAGGCCTGCTCGAGTCGTTCGTCAATCGCACCAAACCCTGCCCGCGCAGTGATCACGACAAAGGGTGCGGCGACGAACGTCTGGGCCAGAATAACACCAATGAGGCTGTCGGTAAGTGGAACTCCGAGGCTCGCGGCCGCCGAGCCAATCGGGGTAAATCGCCCGACTGCGGTGAGAATCATCGCCCCACCGACGACCGGTGGAATAATCAACGGGAGTATGACGAGTGCCTCGATGAGTCGTTTACCGCGGAACGACCTGCGGGCGAGTACGTACGCCAGTGGAACCCCACAGACAGTCCCAATAAATGTCGAAACTGGAGCGGTAAGTAGTGAGTTGCGAATCGCAGTCTGTGCGGCCGGTTGCCTGAGTGTCTCGAAAATCGGCACTGAACTGCTCTGCCAGATGAAAAAGGCAAACGGCAACAGAAAGTACCCAACCAACAGCCCGCCCAACACCGCCGGCACCAGCAATCCGGGCGCACGCTGTTGTGAACTAAACAGTCGGCGGCGACCGAGACTCATTGCTGTATTTCGTCGGGGACAGCCCCATGATTGTTTGGAAATCCTTCGACGGTCAGTCCGTTTTCAGCCAGTAACTGCTCGGCCTCGGCGAGAAACCGAACGAACGACCGGCCAGCATCCGGATTGTCCGCACGATCAATGACGGTCGCGTTGTAGATGATCGCATTCCCGTCAGCGGTATAGCCCTCATCAGTGGTGTAGCTCACACTGGCGTAGTGGTCTTCGTAGTCGGGATTCGCGAAGTTATAGCTGTCTGGAAACTCAACGAACGGCAGGCCGTGATCGACGGCCATATTCCGGTAGGAAACAGCTGCCGCCCGGTTGCCTGCCTCGAGGCCGGCTAACAGTTGTGGCTCTTCGGGTTCGCGGTAGACGGCTTCGGAGAGCTGCTCGACAAATCCCTCGAGGCCGTATTCGGCTTCGGCCAACTCAAAGGCCAACATCGCTCGATAGCCCAGCGGGTCGAGATCCGGATCGCTGATCGCGAGTTCGCCGTCATCGACAGTTTCTGCGAGCTCGTACCATGGCTCGTCGTTTTCGAGGCGACGGCCGAACTCCGAGTCAGGATTGTAGGCGAGTCCAACCGAGTTCGAAGCGAACTCGACATCCCAGTCGGTGTGGGATTCATAGAGTCGATCACGCAACAGGACGTTGTCGGCACTGATGACGACATCCGGATGTTTCTGGCCGTCTTCGACCATCCGCATGACGGCGTTTGCCCCGTAGTACTCTCCGCGGAACGCTATGCCGTGTTCGTCCGCAAACGCCTGGCCGAGGTGGTCTTCGAGGACGACCGCGAGACTCCCTGCAGACAGCACCGAGACTGTCTGGTCGTCCAGACAGCCCGCCAGCCCGACGACACCGCCGCCTGCGACGGTTCTGAGAAACCCGCGGCGTGACTGCATACTCATTGTCTGTTTCTGGTCGCTTGTCGCATATAAGCAACTGTATACGCTGTCTGTGTTGCCGATTAGAAACAGCTGTCTGTTTCGCCGGGCGACCAAGAGACCCGAATGTTACCGGATTCGATTTAGTCTGTGTTTCGAAACGGCCAGTCCGAATCACTCAACAGCCTCCCCGACCACCGGCCTGTATGGGCAATCCACATGACAGTCGCGGCGAGCAGACTCTCGAGGTAATCGATAGGCTCTATGAGGCCTACCCCGAGACGACAATCTCGCTTTCGTTTTCGAGCCGTCTCGAGCTTCTCATTGCAGTAATGCTGTCGGCACAGTGTACTGACGAACGAGTCAACACGGTCACCGCAGAGCTGTTCGAAAAATACGACGGCGCGGCCGACTACGCCGCCGCCGACCAAGAGGAACTCGCCGAAGACATCTCGTCGATCACCTACTACAACAACAAGGCCAAATACATCCGGTCGGCCTGCACGGATATCCTCGAGAAACACGACGGCGAGGTACCGGATACGATGGACGAACTCACCGATCTCATGGGCGTTGGTCGCAAAACCGCCAACGTCGTCCTCCAGCACGGCCACCAGATCGTCGAGGGAATCGTCGTCGATACCCACGTCCAGCGGATTTCCCGACGGCTCGGGATTACCGAAGAACACCGTCCAGAAGCCATCGAACGGGATCTGATGGGCATCGTCCCCGAAGAAGACTGGCAGTGGTACACCCACCTGATGATCACTCACGGCCGAGAGACCTGTACGGCGATCAACCCCGACTGTTCGGCGTGTCTGCTCGAGGACATCTGTCCGTCTTCAAAACTCGACAACGACGTAGATCTCGCTTCCGGAGACGCCTGGGAGTAACTCAGACTAACAGATAGCTCACGACAAACCGGTAGAGGCCAGTGACGTATGCGCCCAGCCAAAAGAACACGTAGCCGAATACACCAATTCGGAGTCGGCCGCGCCAGGCGCTCATGTTTTCGTGGAAATCGTTGAGATCAACGTCCTGATCGGGGTTTTTGTACAGATCAGCGTTCCGCTTGGCCTGAAAAATCCGAACAATCCCAGTCAGGCCGACGAGCAACATCGCGTACGCTTGCAGCCCTAAAAAGGCGTGGAGCGCAGACAGTCCCGACAACTGCTCGAGGAGTCGTGGCACCATCCAGACGACCATCGGCACGGTCGTCAACACCAATCCCACGCTGATGTATTTGAGGTGATGGACGAGCACCGCCCAGGTCACCGTCTCGGAATCAAGCATAATCCAGGCCCCATAGATGAAAAACGGAAAACTCAGCGTCACCGACAGTGTCGCCAGTGCCGCGATCGTCGCAGTATCCATCGTCGACTCTTGGAGGGCTGTAGCCTAAAACATCCGCTTTCGATGTCGAATCTCTATGGCTGATTCGACAACAGGGAGCGCCAGCCAGAGCCTACCAGGTGCCGTGGAACGTATCGAACTCGAGGTCTTCGAGCGGTTTGTTGCCCATTGCGATCTCGTATTCGCCCGGTGTCAACATCGGCTTGTGGAACCGTGGGCCGTCGTCGGTTGTAATACGCGGACAGCCCGTGTTGACGAAGGCATCCATATCGAAATTAAGCAGGCGGTCTGGGGTGACTTCGTCCATCGTAATCAGATACGCATTCTCGTTGTTCTCGAGGATTTCCTCGGCGGTCTCCCAGCGACCCTGACCGATTTTGGTACAGAAGATGACGCCCCATTTTTCTGCGCCCATTGCTTTGTGAACCGAGGCATACCGCTGTTTGAGGAACTGATCAGGATCTGCAATCGTTACGACGTTGTTCACTGGGTCGGCAATGACGACTGTTTTTTCCTGGTGTTCCATCGCCAGTCCCATTGGATGGAACTTGCCACCGCCGACATACAGCACCTGGTCGGCATCAATATCCGCCGAAGCGTAGTTGCAGCCTAAGACCTGGCCTTCGTAGGTGAGGCGGTCGTCACCTTTGCGCGTATGAACCTCGTATCCACGGGCTTCGAGCCACTCGACCATCTCGCCGAAGCGGTTCATATGTTGGGCGGTGGTAACGAGCCCGACTGCGGGATCGACATCGGGGTCTTCGAGTTCCTCGAGAGACTCTTCGAGAATCGGGAACGGATCGACGTTCGAAAACAGCGGGACGTAGATGATCTTGTCCGATTCTTTCATCGGTGAGTGACCGAAGTGGACGAACACGTCGGTTCGGCGCATGAGATAGGTATCGAGATCGCAGGCCCCATAGCAGGGTTGGCCCGAAAGGAGGATGGTAACGTCCCGATCAAGGACTTCTCGGAGGTCGTCGGCGACCGCCGGGCCGCGGCGCTTCAACCCTTCGGGAAACTGAAGGCCAACCTTCGTTGCGTCCCGTTCGTTGATTTCGTCGACGATGCGCTCGAGTTCGTAATCCCACTCGCGGTCGTGTCGAAGATTCATCCCGGTGTTTCGGAGATCGCCCTCCGAATACTCCTCTGTGGCGTCGTGGCTCATTGTCTGTGGTTCCTGCTGAAGACGTAAAACCACGACGTTTCGCCGAGGCCAAACTGTGTTGGAGTTTCGTTTCGGCTCCTGGTCGGAAAATCGCTAGGCTAACAATGGGCCCGTTCGTAGTCCCGACAATGAGCGACTCACCGGAGGACGACCCCTCGAAGTCCGCTGACCGCCCGGCCGACGCTGGCGAGTCGACTGCGTCTGCTGTCGGTGATGATGCCACCGACACGGACGACCTCGAGGCACTCCGCCGCGAAGTCGAGAAGAAATACGACTTCGAGGACTTCAGACCCGCGGATATGGCCCAGATGTCCGCCGACGAATGGGAGGCTGTTTTCGATGCTGACACCTGGATTACCGGGCCCGAACTCCTCGAGCGGGTCGAAGCCGAAATCAAAAATCGGATTGCTAGCCGCGATATCTTTGGAGTGATCGAACGCGAGAGCCTTGACCGCACAGACCGCCTGTTAGTCTACTCCGATGAGGGGTATGCGACCGTCTCGCCGGACGGTACTGTCCGCGGAGAAGGCGGCGTACTGCGGGATGTCGAACCCGTGGTGGCGATGTGTTCGATGGACGAATACGATGTGAAAGAACCACCCGAGAACTACCAACTTCCCTCGCCGGAGGCTGTCCCCGAACAGAGCGGCGAGTTGGGTAACCTGATGTTACAGATTATTGCCGGCATGCAGCTGCTCGGTGGGTTGGGATTGATCGGTGCATGGCTGTTTACCGGCGTCGAGACGCTTGTTGCACCCGTGATCGGTGGGCTATTTTTCATTGTTGGGTTCGTGTTGTTCACGTTGGTGGCCAACGCGCGACTCTCGGATCGGTTCCGTGCCGAGCAGTATCGCGAGCGTCTTCGGGCGGTCGAAGCAGGTGGGTTCGAGCGGCCGGATCTGCCCGGTGAGACATCACCACAAACGCCCGCTGTTGACGATGGTCAACAGAACCGAGAACGTGAGACTGAAGGGGCCTAACGGCCGGTATTTTCCCATCCATAGTCGGTGGGTTTAAGCACGGCGCGTGCTGATTATTGGCTGTATGAAACGGCGGGACTTTATGCGAACAGCAGGAGGCTCTGCCGCCGCCACCACGGCCGTTGTCGCCAGCAGCGGCACCGTGGCAGCCCAAGAAGAAGTTCCCGAGTGGGACTACATCGACGGCGTCGACGGCGGCGAAGAGGATCTCCGTGGTCAAGATGAAGTAACCGTAGAAGTCGGCGCGCCGGGCAACGGCGGCGACCTCGCGTTTTCGCCGGCTGGCATCTGGATCGATCCTGGAACAACCGTCACCTTCGAGTGGACTGGTGACGGTGGCGAACACAACGTCGTCACCGTTGACGGACCGGCCGACCTCGAAAGTGATCTCACTGCGGAGGCTGGTTTCACCTACGAATACGAGTTCACCGAGGATGACGAAGGTATCACTGACTACGTCTGTGAGCCACACGACGCCCTTGATATGAAAGGCGCAGTCGCGGTTGGCGACGACGTGCCGACTGCCGAAGCCGGAGCCGGAGATACTGGCTGGCCAGAAGACTTCGCCAGCGACGTTGGTGTACCACTCCAGAAACACTACATCGGCATTATCAGCTTTTTCGGCATCGCCGTCAGCCTCGTCTTTACGTTCTACGTACTGAAGTACGGCGAGTCGCCAAACACAGGACAGGGTGATGCCTAATGAGTTCGTCAGGTAGTACCTACGGCGATATTCATCGCTATGAACCCGCACGCGAGTCAACCGCGGCGGCGATTGCCATTGTCCTGTTGACGGTTATTGAGGTTATCTTCGTTTTCTTCTTTATCTTCGCGATGATCTCGGGATGGGCCGGAACCGAGTTCGGCAACCAGTTCCTCGGCGCAATCCTGGCGCTCATCTTCATCGATCTCGCGTTTATTTTGGCACTGTACCGCAAAGAGTTCCTGCCGGATGTGATGATCGTCAAAAAGCGTCGGCGCAAGTGGGAAGATCTGTACATTGACAGCGAGGACGTCGATGGCACCCAGATCGGCACCGACAAGGCATGGGACACCGTTAAACGAGCTATCTACCCATACTACAAACGATAATATATGAGCCTCAAAGAACGAGACGAGTTCGACCACAACGCGTGGCTCAAACAGAAAGACCTCACTCCGATTGAGACGGTCTTTCTGACCACGCTTGTCTATCTCGACCGCCGATTCCGTATCGTCGATTACCTCGAGCTACTGGAAGATGCCTACTATAAGGTTAACCTCCAGATGCCGAAAAGTCACACCGAACAGTACAACCTGGACAACAAGTTTTGGTACTGGTATCCGCTGTACTCGCTTGGATTTTTCTCACTTTTGGCCTACATCGTGGCCGCTGTGACAGGTGCGCTGTTGGGATTCTACTACTCGCCATCTACTGCAGGCGATCCAACAGCCGCCTATGCGTCGATGGAGGCGATCATGCGGGATCTGCAGTTCGGCTTCATGCTGCGGAGCATTCACCGCTGGGCCGCCCAAATCATGCTCGCAGCAGTGTTCCTGCACATGCTGCGTGTGTACTTCACCGGCTCGTACAAAGAACCGCGTGAACTCAACTGGCTGCTCGGCATTATCCTGATCAGCCTCTCGATGGTCTTCGGGTATACGGGCTACCTGCTGCCGTGGAACCAACTTGCCTTTTGGGCCGGCCAAATCGGCGTCGAGATGGCACTCGCAACCCCAATTGTTGGTGAGTGGGCCGCCCAGTTGCTGTTCGGCGGCTTTACGCTTGGTGAGGCAACAATCGTCAGAATGTACATCCTGCACGTGTTCATCCTGCCGTTTGTGGTGACTGCGTTGATCGCACTCCACATCGGCATTGTCTGGGTGCAGGGAATCGCAGAACCACACTGATACAATGAGCGACACAGACAACCCAACCGAGATGCGAACCGATGGCGGCGACCGAGAGACGGGCATCGTTGCGCCCGATGACGAGACGCCAACCTGGAGCGAACGCAAAGCACGCAAGGTCGGCCTTTCGCGGCTGACATACGAGTATTTCGAGCGCGCTCGACGCGAAGACCAAGACCTGCGAACCGAATCCGACTACGTCGAACGTGATGTGTTAGGATTTCCGACCTGGCCACACGAGATTATCCGCAATGCGGCTATCTCGCTGTTTTTCGTCGGAATGGTGCTGTTTATCGCGGCTGCGCTCCCACCACACTTCGGTGACGCCGCAAACCCGAGTCAGACCCCGGAGATCATCTTGCCTGACTGGTATCTCTACTGGTCGTTCGGGCTGCTCCACCTTGATCCAATCAATCCTGGACTTGCGGTTCTCGACGGCGATAAGCTGATGTCAGACGAGTTGTACGGCGTGCTTGCGAACGTCGTTGTCGTCGGTGCTATCGCCATTGTTCCGTTCCTTAACAAGGGAAGTGCCCGCCGGCCGGTCGAAGAGCCGTTCTGGGCATCGATTGGTGTCGGCGGTGCGGTGTTTTCGCTTACCATCTCCGCGCTGGCAATCCAGAACCTGATTCCGATTCCGCTCGAGCTGCTGGTGAATATGGTGTTCGTCCTGCCGCTGGTCAGTGGAGTCATCGCGTACGCGCTCTTGAAAACGATGCGTGAAGGCTACATGTACGGGCTCAACCGTCGATACTACATGCTTCGGCCGCCGAAGTAGCCCCGAACCACCGGATAATTATACGGCTCGGCACGTTTGTTTTGTATGAGCGATTCTCGGATCGTCGAGGCTGACGACGGCACTCAGTCACGGTCTACTGCGCCGACTACGGATGATTCGCCGAGTAGTGGCCGACGCGATGTCGTCGTCCCGATGCGATTGTATAAGACGATCACCGTTTTTTCGACGTTGATCGCCGCACTGAGTATTCTCTTTGGGTTTATCCTGTTGGATGCGGCGACACTCGAGGTCAGCATGCTTCGTGGTGTAATCGTTGCAGCAATCGGTGTTGTTGGCCTGACACCCGACCAGAGCCTGCTAAGTGGCCTGCTTGGGGTGGCTGGGTTGAGCCTGATGGCGCTTGGCTCAGGTGTGTTTATCCTCTCCAGTCGGTTCCGTACTGCTGGAATGGGAAACGCTCAAGAGGATTCCGACGAATAATCAGCGTATGGCTGATGAGTTCATCAAAGGGTTTGGAATCCTAAGCGGCGCAGGGCTCGTCTGGATGACACTAGCAGGGTGGTACCAGACGCCTGACTTCTATATCACCAACCAGTTAATCGCTCCTGTAGCTGAACCGGAGACCGTCTTCGATGCGATTGCAATCTTCATGATCGACATCTTCCTGTGGACGGCTATCCTTGGCGCACTGGCGTTTTGGATTCTGATTCCAGTTGGTCGTGAACTGGTTCGGTCGGTCGAAGAGCGACAAGAATCAAGCTAACCCGTTCAGTTTTTTCTCACTGCTCTCGAGTTGTTGCATTCGGTTATCCAGCGGGTGACCATTTCGGTGCTACCTGTAGGTTGAGTTCCTGTGAACTGTCTGGTTTCTCATATCGACTACAGCCGAGGTACCCGGACTGCCGAGAGGTGTAAATTTTGTCTGTGTGTTCGCTCTTTCAGTGGCCGGTCGGTGGGTGAAGCCACTTCTGTGTTCGCAGTCGCCGTTGTTGCTCGAGCAGTCGCTTTCTGTCTTGTTCGATCGACAGCAGTGTCTTGTGGGGTCTCAGAAAGACGACACTGGAACGGACGACCGATCTTTAGAAGAGCAGATCGAGGTACGGCCCGTACAGCGGTCTCATTGCGTAGTAGGTCGCATAGATAAACGCCAATCCGAGCGAAAAGAGGGTCGCTTTCGGCCACTCGAAATCAAGGTCGTTGTCGGCTTCAACGCGTCGGCCTTCGAACTCAAAGACATCAGCGATAAACAACCCGATGATCGGGAGCATCAGGATCATCCCACTGATCGGTCGGTAGATGACAAACAGCAGACCGACTGTGACGATTCCCATCGTAACGAACGTGTTGAGTGGATGTCGTGTGATCTCTTCGCCGTTTTTCATTTGCTGTGCCTGCATTCGGTTTTCTTTGATTCGTGTACCGATGTTTGCGATGACAAGCACTAAAATGGCGATCGGGATACTCGGTCCGACGGTCTCGATCCAGCCCAGCGGAACGAGAAACTGCAGTAGGTCCATACATATGTGTGGGCAGACGACTCATTAGAGTTTTTCCAATTGCTACGGCAGATCCAATCGCCGGATATCGACAATCGACAGCGGCTCACCCCACTCGATCTCGGCTGTCAATCCAGCGTGTCCAACTGCCAACTGGTTTGCATCCGCAAGCACAGTTACTGAATCATCGCGCTTGACACGCACCGAAAGCGGTGGTTCTACTACCCACGTGTCAGCAATCGTTGCAAACGGTGCGACCGGTACGACCGCAAGACCGGTCTCCGGAGCCAACACAGGCCCTCCGGCGGCACGCCCGTAGCCACTGCTGCCTAACGGCGTGGCGACGACGACACCGTCAGCCCGAAACGTTGCGTGGGCTCGACCGTCGACTGAGACTGCATACTCTGAGATCCGCGCGGGCTCGGTGGTAACGAGCGTCGTATCGAAGACGGCCTTCGAGACAGTGCCGCCGGTGGTCACCGAAAGCGGCCGTACGTCCACGGTCGGTGGTTGGGCCGAAAGCTGGTGTAGAATTTCAGTCACCTGTCGGCGGCTCGGACTCAACGGCGTCTCGAGGCCAACCGGAACGATGGGTCGTGAGTCGGCGCGGGCCGCACAGTCAATCAACGCGTCTTCGCCGACAGTAACCAACAACTCGGCATCACGATACTCAACATAGTCTATGCACTGTTGATCCTCGACAATTTCTTCTGCGTCGACGCCACAGATTGTAACTCGCATTCGTCACTCACTCCGGTTGCGTTGTGTCCACACTACATCCCAGTTTGTCGTCTGCATCTCAGGCAGCCACGAACTCCCAGGCATACAGGTGGTTCAACATGAAGTAGGTGACAACGCCGAGTACCAACGAGAAAATCCACGTCCCGGCAGCGATTTGCCCGACACGCTTGTGTGGCGTCTGCGTTCGAAGCTGTTCGGGGGTGTGAGTCAGCCCTAAGGAAATTGCATACAATACGAGTGGAACCGACAGAATCGAAAGTAGAATGTGAATTGCTAACATTGCCAGATAGGCCGGAACGATCCACTCCCACAGCGGCACCCAACTGTAGGACGACTCGAGGACGAACTCTTTGGTGCCACCGCCGGCGACCCGCGGGACGTACATCGACAAAAAGATCAGAATAAGAACGAACGAACTGATCATCGCAGCAGCGTGTTTTTTTACCTCGCCGGCTCGAATCCAGTACCAGCCCACACAGAGTAACACGACCGTTATCGAGTTAACGAGCGCAATCGCATGCCCAAGAATGTTGACCGCTCGAAGGCTCAACCGTGGAAACAGTTCCTGAAACGACGGCACGACGAACGCCCCAACAACAACCACATAGCCAACCACCGACAACACTACTGTGACTGCTTTTGGGTGGTCACCAACAATCCCCTCGACCAACGGAGTATCCATACTCAGTCGTAGAACTCCGCGCGTATCGGTCTTCGGATTTCGCTCAGTCGCGGTTGATAACACCAGTAACAGCGGCCGTTTCGTAGGCCGCATCCAGGCTGACACCATTGCCGAGAATCGTATAGCGATCTCGGATTTCGTGGGCCGTCGTCATTGCCTCGAGCAGATCGTCGTCGCTTACCCCAAGTTCGGCGGCCGTCGTCGGCGCGCCAAGCTGTTCGAGTGCATCACGAATCGCCTGCCAGCGGCCGTTGTTGCCGCTGTGGAGGTACTCAGTCAATATCGAAGCGACACCGACCTGGTGGCCGTGTAGTGCTTGGCCGGGGGCGATTCGGTCGAGTTGGTGTGAAATCAAGTGTTCGGCTCCCGAGGCCGGCCGGGAACTCCCGGCAATCGACATCGCCACGCCTGAGGAGACGAGGGCTTTCACGACGATCCAGGCCGACTCCTCGAGATTCGGCCGGATCGAATCTGCGTTGTCGACCAGCATCTCGGCGGTCATCTCCGAGAGGGCACCGGCATATTCGGAGTACTCGACGTTTTTGAGTCGGTTTGCCAGCCGCCAGTCTTGGACAGCGGTGTAGTTCGAGATGATGTCCGCACACCCAGCAGTCGTCAGTTCCCAGGGTGCTTGGGCCATGATTTCGGTATCGGCGAGTACGGCCAGCGGTGGGTCGGCCGCCACGCTATGTCGGCTGTCGCCGTCTGGAACCGATCCGCGGCCCGAAACGATGCCGTCGTGGCTGGCGGCGGTCGGCACCGACACCAACCCGCAGCTCAGCTCGTCGGCGGCCATTTTAGCGATATCGATGGGTTTGCCGCCGCCCAGGCCGATCAGGTAGTCTGTTTCCTGGGCGGTTGCAGCCCTAATAACGCGCTCGATTGAGTCGAAACTTGCAGTCTCGACGACGATCGTTTCGGCCTCCGGAACCTGGCTTCGAATGCGATCGCCTGCCAACTCGTTCGGTGTCGGGCTCGTCACGACAAGTGGCTCGCCGGTGAGATGGAGATCTGCGATTGCCGCGCCCACCTCGTCGACGACACCGTGGCCAACAACGACGTTGCGGGGAAGTTTAATCCACGTCGACTTTTCGAACATGCAGCGTACAACGAGACCGTCAGTGAAACTGTTTGTGCCTCTGTACCGTTCAGGCCGGTTCCTCGAGTACTGGTTCGACCCGAATCGACCGCGCAACAGACTCCGGAAGGCTCTGTTCGTTGCCCGCAGCTGTCAGAACCGTTATCATCCCGAACGGTGCAATGTCGTCGACTGTGAGTTCAGTGCCGGGTGTAATGCCGGCGTCTTCCAGATACGCCAACTCCTCGTCGTTGCGGTCGCTAACGCGGGTGACGACAACGGTTTGGCCCTCCTCGAACTCACTGAGTCGAACTGAGACGTCTTCGGACAGTGGCTCGAGATCCGCACCCGGAATCGGATCTCCATGTGGATCGACTGTCGGATAATCGAGCGCCTCGGCAACCCGACGTTCGAACTCTTCGGAGATGTGATGTTCGAGTCGGTCGGCTTCCTCGTGGACTTCGCTCCAGGAATAATCGAGGTGTTCGGTGAGATACGTCTCCAGCAGGCGGTGGTGGCGGATAACCTCGAGGGCGACCGTTTCGCCTTCGGTCGTCAGCTCGACGCCTTTGTACTTTTCACGATCGACCAGCCCGTGATCGGCAAGCTTGCCGACCATACTAGTGACTGTCGGTGGCGTTTTGTCCAGATACTCCGCGATTGCTGATGTCGAGACTGGTGGGTCGCCTTCTGCCTGAAGCACATAGATCGCTTTCAGGTAGTCTTCCATCACGTCGCTGAACATATTCGAACTAGTGGTGTCGGCCGCAAATAGCTACCGACTACCGGCCTTGGCCCATCAGATGACTTCGTAGGATATCCGGGCTTTTGACGCCGCCGTCAGTGTTGAGGATCACGACTGTTTCGTTACCATCGAAGCGGTCGTCTTCGGCCCACTGCCAGGCACCCGCCGCGGCCGCGCCGCCTGCTGGCCCCATTTCGATGATTTCGTTGTGGGCAATCGTCGTCGCTGCATCGAGGCTGTCGCTGTCGTCGACTGTCAGTGCTGTCCCGTCGAGTCGCCGTAGTGTTTCGAGCGCCTGCGTGCCGCCGGCCGGATCGGCGACCTCGAGTTCACCAATGATGGTATCGGGATGTGTCCATGGCTCTGGAGTCTCGCGTTCCTGTTCGACCGCGGCGGCAATCGGCGCACAACTTGTCGGCTGGACGGCAACGATTGTGGGCGTCGATTCGGTGAGTCCGATCTTCGTGAGTGCTTCGAAGCCACGACCGATTCCCGTAACGATCTCGCCGGTGCTTGTCGGTACGAACACCACATCAGGAAGTCCTCCGAGATCACTGTACAGCTCGAAGGCCAGCGTTTTCGCACCCTCATGTCGGTATGGGGTAGCAAACTCCTGCAGCGAGTAGTAGTCGGCGGCCAACTGCTCGTCGACTGCGCTCGCGGCGTCTCCGTATCGGCCACCAACAACACGCATCTGGCCGCCGTGGACGTTGATCATCGCCTTGTTAGAGAACGCTGACCGCGAAGGAACAAAAGCGTACGACCGAAGGCCTAGCTGGCCGACGTAGGCGGACGCTGATTGGCCGCTGTTGCCTGTCGAGGCAACTGCGAGCGGCTCGAGATCCGAGGGGTCATCATGCCCACTGAGTGCGGTCGCCACCAGACTCATCCCGCGGTCATAGACTGTTCCTGTTGGGTTTCGCCCCTCGTCTTTGATATATAGTTCACTGACACCCAACTCATCGGCCAACCGGTCGGCCCCACAGAGAGGGGTTTCGCCCTCTGCGGCCGAAATCGCCTCCGAGCGGTCGAACGGCAACAGGGCATCGAAGCGCCAGTGGCCGCAGCCGCCCGTCTCGGGTGGCTCGAACAGTACTGAGGCCGAACAGTCCTCGTAGGCGTAGGTCGGCTCCAGTGGTGCGCCACAGCTCTGACACTGCTGGTCGAAAAGCGAGTCGCTTTCGGCAGTACACGCCGGACAGACGAGCCCTCGAAATGCCGGGGTCAACTTCATACCACAGATTACTGTGGGGCCGACTAAGCCCTTCCCGTCTCAGCAGCCACCTGCGGTGAATCGCCGTTGAATATCAACAATAATACTGCGAGAGGAGTGTTTATACGACCGCTCGTATTGTTCGCGCGTATGAATCGCTCGCCGACCCGCCGGCAAACGCTACAGCTTGGGGCTGTGGGTCTGGCTGCCGGAGTCGCTGGCTGTCTCGGTAATGACACACCTGCAGCGACACTAGCGTTCGAGGGCTTCGATCGGATCGACGACGACGCACTACCGGATCGAACTGCGTATGCAACTGCCGACCGATCGTTTCCGAACTACCGGCTTTACGAAGCCGCCGACCCAGATATCGCGTTGATTCTGTTGCATACTGCTGTTTTCGACAGCCGGGTTCTCGAGCCGCTGGCGAGTGGGCTTGCTGCGGCCAACGTGGCGCACGTTTTCACACCGGATCTCCGCGGGCACGGCCCTGAGCCCGAGAGACGTGGCGATCTCTCGTTTCGCTACCAACTCGAGGACGATATTACCCACTTGATCGACCGTGTCGAGACGCTGTTTTCGGATGTCGAGGTCGTCGTCGGTGGCCACGGCACCGGCGGCGGTGTTGCCGTCCGGTTTGCAGCACGTCCAGCAGGCCGGCGTGCGGACGGCTTTCTGTTTTTGGCACCGTATCTGGGCCGTGAGGCACCGACAACCAAGCCTGCGATGGGTGGGTGGGCAGAGTTCTATGGCGACCGGATCTTCCTGCTACGGGTGGTCACTGGGTTCGGTCTCGAGTGGAATCAGGATATGACGAGTGTCGAATACGAGATTCCCGACGATCTGTGGGACGGCACCGAAACGCTCGAGCATGCCTACCGA
Source organism: Haloferacaceae archaeon B1-Br10_E2g22 (assembly GCA_001563795.1). GTDB lineage: Archaea > Halobacteriota > Halobacteria > Halobacteriales > Haloferacaceae > Halohasta. The sequence continues at coordinate 39,057 of LKML01000001.1, forward strand.
CTGATGGTTTCGTACACACCTGCTGAAGACGACCTCGAGCGGCTGGCCGACCGGCCCATGCTGACGGTTGTGGGCACGGCCGACGAAACGGCCGTTTCGGACGCTTACGATGCGCTCGTTGGAACCGAAGACTCACAGACTCTCGAGCAACTCGAGGGGGCGTCGCATTTCGATCTCACGCTTACCGAGACGGCTATCGAGACGATCGAGACGTGGGTAGACGAGACATCGTTCGAACGTCGCGGCCGAGAGGGTTCGAACAGTTCACAGTAGTTTCTTTGCGTCGGCCAACCGAACACAGCTTATGAGTCGTTCTATTGTTGTCGTTGGAGGGGGTCTTGCCGGACTTGTTGCCGCACGCCATCTTGCAGACGGCGGGACGGATGTAACGGTCTACGAGCAACACGAAACGGTCGGCGGCCGTGTTCGATCTCGAAAGCACCGTGGTTTCATTCTCGACCGTGGCTTTCAGGTGCTGTTGACGGGGTATCCCGCTCTTGAACGCGAGTTGGATCTCGAGGCACTCGAGTTGCGATACTTCAACCCCGGTGCGGTTATCGCTCGACCGGGCCAGCGGTCTGTGCTTTCGGATCCACTACGCGATCCGCTGGCCGCCTTCGAGACGGTGACAAACACCGAAGTATCGTTCAGCGATAAACTCCGGACACTCGCAGTTCGCCGTGATCTGGCCGGCCGGTCGTTCGAGTCGCTTTTGTCACGGTCTGACAGTTCGATTCGAGAATACCTCCGAGAGTGGGGATTTTCCGAGCGCTATCTGTCGAACTTCATTGCACCGTTTTACGGTGGTATCACCCTCGATCGGTCACTGGGAACGTCCAAGCGCGTCTTCGAGTACACCTTCAAAGCACTCAGCGATGGCCGCACTGCGGTACCGGCCGACGGAATGGGTGCAATCTCCCGACAGCTTGCCGACCGTGCGGAGAAAGCCGGCGCGGAGATCGTAACTGGCGAGGCCGTCACGGAACTCAAACCGAAGCGTCGCCACACAACCGTCGTTACCGACGAGGATCGCCGGGCTGTCGACGCAGTGGTCGTCGCCACCCAACCCAGCGTCGCCGCCAGACTGACCGGCAACGACGATATTCCAACCGACGGCGTCGGGTGTGTCACCCAGTATTACCGCCTCGAGGGCCCACCGCTGAAAACCGGCAAGCGGTTGCTGCTCAACGCCGGCGATACTGCCCCCAACACGATCGTTCCGCTCTCGGAGGTTGCTCCCGAGTACGCCACAGGCGACGACCACTTGCTGAACGCGACGTTTCTCGGCGAGAACGTCCTCGAAACGTCCAGCGAGCAGTTGGCCGCCCAGACGCATCAGACGCTCGAGGCGTGGTATCCCGAACGAAGCTTCGAATCGCTTAGACGGCTTGAGACCGATCGGATTCCGTTCGCCCAGTTCGGCCAGCCGCCGGGAGTCCACGACTCGCTGCCTGACGTGCGAGACGGCGGCCGACGAACGTATCTGGCCGGCGAGTACACCGAATGGTCATCGATTCAGGGCGCGATGGAAAGCGGTAGAAAGGCCGCCGAGGCTGTCTTGGAAGACCGCTAGTCTTAGGGCGTGATAACCGCCCGACCTTCGATCTCGCCGTGTTCGAGTTTTTCAGCAACCATGTTGACCTCCCCAAGCTCGTACTGGCTGGTGTGGAGTTCGACATCCCCGCGATCGACCAGCGCCATGAGTTCCTGGAGTTCGGCGTACTTGCCGACAAGCGTGCCGCGGAAGCCGAACTCGCCGCTGACAAGCGTTTGGGCCGGCTGGTGGATGTGGCCGCCGTAGCCGACGATGTGGTGGTCGGCAGTGCCTGCGGCGATCTGTGGGCCGAGTTCGGTTGTTTCGTCGCGGCCGACGAAATCAATAATCTGCTGTGCGCCAACGCCGTCGGTAATATCCAGTACCTGCTGGACGATGTCCTCAGCTGCGGGATCAAGCGCGTGGTGTGCTCCGAGACCATCGGCGAGTTCTCGGGCCTCGGCTTTGATGTCGAGTGCGATTATTTCGACGGGGTTCATCGTCTCGAGACACTGCAGGCCGATATGGCCCAACCCGCCGACACCCATAACGACGGCCGTATCGCCTGGGTTGAGTTTTTTCGTCGCCTTCTTGACTGCATGGTAGGCCGTAATCCCGGCATCGGCGTGCGGGGCAATCGTTGTCGTATCTGCGCCCTCGGGCAGTGGGATCACTGCTCGATCCGACGTGAGCAGGTATTCGGCAAAGCCGCCGTTAGTCGTCAGTCCCGGAAACGAGAGGTTCGCACAGTGCATATCCTCACCAAGCCGGCAGGGCCGACAGGTTCCACAGGTCATTACCGGGTGACAGATCACCTTTTGACCGACCTCGACGGTTTCGACTTCCGAGCCGATCTCGACGACCTCACCGGCGTTTTCGTGTCCGAGTGTCATCGGGAGTGTCTGTTCGACGTAGTCTGTCCACATCCCCTCGATAATGTGGTTGTCCGTCTGACACCAGCCTGCGCCCTCTACTTCGACAACGACGTGATGAGACCGCTCGGCCGTGGGGCGGTCGATCTCTTCGATATCTAATGCCTCGCTCATCTCGTGGGTGTACTCGTTGAGTCTGGCTGCTTGCATGATCCAATACGTTGTTCGGGCCAATCTGCATTATAATTAGTTAAGAAAACAGTTGAGGGAGTTATGAACAGTTGTCAGAAATATGTATGCAAACAGACACTCACAGTAGCCGACGGAACTCCCCGAGCGGTGGAAACTGCAGTGTCGTCTCGTCGTCGGCATCCCAGATGTGCGGCTGAAGAGACTCAACCGATTTGATCAGCGGCGACTGCAGCGCGTCGGCCCGCAACCGGTTGAGTTCGACACCGCCAGCCAGACGGGTAAACGCCGGCAACACAACCAACTCGCGGCCGCGGTAGCCCGTGGGATCGACACACAGACACGGGTGGCGTTTGCCTTCGATGTTGATTGCTGGGTGGTCGTGGCCAATTACATACCGTTCGCCGTCACGGTCGGGTTCTGTGTGGCCGTGACAGATCACTGTTTGGTCTGCGAGTCTGACCGACTTTTCGACCTTCTCAGGCCAGACTGCCGCTAGTAGCCTGTCGTGATTTCCTTCGAGGGCTCTGACCTCACAGCCCGCCTCTCGAGACTGTCTGTAGAGTTCATCGACTGTCTCGTCTACGCCCGCCGGAACGGTCGAAAAACTATGGAGCATGTCGCCCGCAAAGACGGTCTGCCGTGGCTCAAATCGTTCGAGCAGCCCAGCCAGCCGTGCGTGGATATCTCCGGCCTCCTCGAGTGGGACATCGACGGCCGATGTGGCTGCCCGCCCGAGATGTAGGTCCGCAACCACCAGCGTCTCGGTGGCCTCGAGATAGACAGCTCGCTCGCGGAATGTGATGTCGTCCACACCGGCGGTCAGACCGAGTTGAATAAAACCTCATCGAACCGCCCGAAGATCCCCGCGGGTATTTTAACCGCTCCGAACAGAAAGCCGGATATGAGCGATGCGCTGGCCGACAAACGTACTGCCACCCGGCTTCGTGTGCTCGTCGAGATCGCCGACCGCCAGCCGGCTGTCTCCCAAGGCGAGATTGCCGAGGCGGTCGGTGTCACCTCTCAGGCGGTCAGTGAGTACATCCGCGGCCTAGTTGAGGACGGGCTGGTCACCAAAGAGGGTCGCTCGCGGTACTCGGTTACCAAAGAGGGCGTCGACTGGCTGTTTCAGGAGGCCAAAGCTCTCCAGCGGTTTGCTGACCACGTCACCGGTGATGTCCTCGGAACCGTCCAGGAAGATACTGCTATCGCAACCGCTGACATCGAGGCTGGCCAGCGCGTAACGATTTCGCTCGAGGACGGGCTGTTGCGTGCAACACCCGGCGATGTTGGGCCTGCAACGGGTGTGGCAACGACCGACGGCGCGGCTGGAACAGACGTGAGCGTGACATCGTTTGAGGGCGTCATCGAGATGGATCCCGGGGCGGTGACAGTCGTCCAAATCCCGCCTGCTCGTGAAGGCGGCAGTCGCACAGTCGACGGCGACAACCTGGCCAACACCTGTCAGCAGGCAGATCTTGTTGTCGCTGCCGGTGTCGAAGCGGTGGTCTCGCTGCGAAACATCGACCTCGAGCCAGCAGTCACGGTTTCGGCTGGCGAGGTTGCTGCGGCCGCAGCCGCGGTCGGACAAACGGTGACAGTCGTCGCCTCAACGGATACAATCGGTCGCGTCACCGACGCACTCAGAGAGGATACAGTCTCCTATGAGGTCACCACACACACGGTATAATCCGGGTCAGTAGACGCTCACGTCGTCAAACCGACCCTCGTAGACGAGGTTTCGCGGATGGGTCGGCTCGTCGCCGGACAACAGCAGCCGATCAATTTTCTCCCAGCTGTTTTCGTAGCCCAAATGCCCAAACTCGGCGAGCCCGAAAAGTCGATGCTCAATCCCAGCACGATGCAGCACGCGTCGTTCGACGCCGGTTTTGAGCGCCTCGCAGAGTGTGGCTTCGCTATCGATTGGTGTCTCAAAGCGCGTCCAGGCCTCGCCAATCGTTGAGGTAAGATGTGCATACGAAGACCCAAACGCAGGCAGCGACAGCTCCCGAGCGATGGTTTGGCCCCGTCGGTTCTGATAGCCCAGCAGTTTGGCATTGTACGTTTCGACCGCATCAATACGTGAACTATGGGCTCGGATTTCAGGCCACGTCAGACTCACGTTCATAAATCCGGGATGTGGGACAGCAACGGCAGCGTTCTGTCTGTCACACTCGGCCATCGCCGCCTCGAAGGTAATGAAATCAGCAACTGGCTCTGAGAGCCCAATTGCCAACAGATGCCGACGGTTCTTCCAGTCGCCGGTAAAGATCTCGCGGGCCGGAACAACCAGCAACTCCTCGTCGGTATAGCGAGCTGCAGTCTGTTGAATCTCGGGTAGTCGAGTAAAATGCGGGGCATACACCAGCGCATCAATCCCACGACGTTTGGCACGCGCGACGACCCTCTCTGAGAGGATTTTGGTGTGCATGTCGACGCGAGAGGAACCCGAGTCAGTCACACTGATACGTTCGAAACCGATCCATTAGTGTATACCGTTTTGTAGTCGGCGTCTGACGCACAACAACCGTTATATCCACCGGGGCCAACTCGTCTCACATGGCTGGATGGCGTTGTGGAATCGACGAGTGCGAACAGGTCTTCGAGACCGTCGAGTCGTTGATCATCCACCAGACAACCGAACACGACAAACACGAGTGTCAAGTCTGTGGCACGCTTGTTCCGGATGGCTACTTTGCGATCCGCCACATGTTCGACGAACACACTCGCGCACAGTACGTTCGAGCCTACGATGGCGATTCGGCGGCGGTTCGCCGCCGCGAAGAGATCCAACAGGAAATCGAGACCACTGCGGATCTCAGTGCTGTCGTCGAGGAACTTGATTCTCGGTCACAACAACTCGGCTAACTGTTTGAGCCTACTGGTTGTGGCCAGCTGTCTTATCGCACACAGAAAATCCCGCTTTCAGCGCTCGTCGCTGTCCAACACGCGAATCTGGTCGCCACGCACGGTCACTGGAATCGGCACTGTCGCCTCGTACAGTTCGACTGTCACCTGATCTTTGCCTTCGTCAATTCGCTGGACGCGTGCCTTTTCGCCCTGGAACGGCCCTGCGATGAGTTCGACGATATCGGCTTCGGCAATTCCCTCGACATCGGGAGTCGGCGACAGGAAGTGTTCGACCTCTGTGATTCCTGATTTGCCGGAGACGATCGTTCGAGCGTGTGGAATCTCATCAAGCAGCCGCTCGAGAACGGATGTGCCGTCGGCTTCGACCATCACGTAGCTCGTCAACGAATCCGGCGACAACACGGCGTGAACCTCGTCTTCTTCTTTCGTTGCAATCATATCCGCAACGGTACGCTCCTGTCGAGCCGTGGTTTTGACGGCGTAGATTCCCATCAGGCACCACCGGGCAGAACGCTCATGATTGCGAAGATGACAAAGCCAATAAAGCCGATCAGGATAATACCGGCACCGGCGATTTTTGAGACCATCGAAAACTCGTTCCACGAGGGCGTACTTGCCAGTTTCAGTACGCGAATGTAGCTGTTGAGGTCGTACGGGACTTTCATAGTAGCCGGCTGTTTGGGCGCGGGCTTTTTCTATCTATTGGTACTGCCTCGAGACAAGTGCATCTGGTTGCTATTCGTTACAACCCTCGCAGGAAGCTATTCGACGTAATCGATATCGTCACCGTCGTCGGCCACTCCAGCGGCTGGTTGTTGCGGCTGGCCGCGGTCTGCGGCAGTGTCGCTGCTGCCGTAGATCTGTGGTGAGTCGACGCCCGTGACGACGATCATTGTCCGCATGCTGCCGTCGAGTTCTTCGTCGATGGAAGTCCCCCAGATGATTCGGGCATCGGGGTCGATCCGGTCGTAGATCTCTTCGACGACGCCCTCTGCTTCTTCGATAGACATGTCGTTGCCACCGGTGACATTGACCAACGCCGAGTTGGCCCCCGAGATATCGACGTCCAAAAGCGGTGATCGGAGCGCGCTTTTGACGGAGTCTTGGGCTTTGGATTCCGAATCGGACTCGCCGAGACCGATCATCGCAACACCACCTTTCTCCATGACTGTCCGGACGTCGGCGAAATCGAGATTCACGAGGCCAGGTTTTGTAATGAGCTCGGTAATTCCTTTGACAGACCGCATTAGCACTTCATCAGCAACCTGGAAGGCCTGACGGACTGGCATCTTGCCGACGGCATCCAACAGCCGGTCGTTCGGGACGACGATTACAGTGTCACTAACGTCTCTGAGGCGCTCGAGGCCGGCTTCAGCGTTGGTTCGCCGGACTTCTCCCTCGGCGGTAAACGGCGTGGTAACAATCGAGATTGTCAGCGCGCCCGAATCGCGAGCGGCTTTGGCAACGACCGGTGCTGATCCGGTGCCTGTTCCGCCGCCGAGACCCGCGGTGACAAACACCATATCCGAACCTTCGATGGCGTCATAAATCTCTTCTTGGCTCTCGAGGGCGGCCTCTTCGCCAACCTGCGGCAACGAACCTGCACCGCGGCCCTGGGTTTTCTGTTGACCCATCAGGATCTTTGTGTCTGCGCCAATGTTTACGAGGTGCTGTACGTCTGTGTTTGCGGCGACCAATTTGGCACCGTGAATTCCCTCGTCGTGCATTCGATTGACGGTGTTGCCGCCACCGCCGCCACAGCCGACGACGGTGATGTCTGTCTGGAGGTCTTGGAGGACATCACGCAGTTCGTCGTCGGTCATCGTTCCCGACTGTGGTGTGCCACTGGAGGGGCTACTCCCGGAGAAGTTCTCGGATGCAGTATCTTCGGCGGCCTCGGCCTCGTCAATCGCATCCTCAACGATAGAGTCCATCAGTATACCCGCCCCTTGCAGACCGAGGCTATTTATCTTTCCCCATTTGTCAGACAATCGTCTGACTCTATCTGTCTGTTACGTTGGTTTTAGGCGATGATACCGGAAATCGGTCGACCTGTTCGTCCTCGACGACATGTGGTTCGATGGTTCTCCCGTTGAGTTCGACTGGTTGACCGGCGGCGAGTTTGCCGAACGCCGGCCCTTCAGGAATACCGAGGGTGGCAGCCTTCTGGGGATTAAAACTCGTATGGTGGGCTCGGATTTCCTCGGCGCTGCGTTCGATGCGTTCGTATTTTGACCCTAGGATATCACAAAGCGATTCAATTATCCGCTCGAAATCGTCGGGCGCAGTGACTACAGCCGTGCCGGCGGGCAGCGTTCCCCCCTCGACAGTCTCGAAGGCGACAGTGTGGTCTGCGACGGCTCTCCATACCTTCTTTCTGTCTACCGCGTGTGCGGCTGCGATGAGTTCATTAGGCAGCGAGAGAGCCTGGCAGTCGTCCGTGCCGGCTGGGGCCTCACCGAATCGGAGTCCGTTCGTAACGGACGATAACTCTGTTTCAAGCCGCTCAACAACAGCCAACGGCCGGTCGCCGACCGTTCGCAGCCAGGTTTCGGAGACAACGCGATAGCCTACTTGTTCGATAATGGCCTCGAGTTCGGGATTCTCACCGTCTACGACAGCCAACTCGGCGGCACTTGCTTCAAACACGGCTTCGATTACATCGCTGTGTGCCGCTGGGTCGCCCATCGCCTCGAGTTGCCATGCCGAGCCGATGTGGCCGACCGCCCACGCGGTGTCGGTAACGATTCGCTCACAGCGAGGCGTGTAATGGCCGCCGCCAAACCCGACAACCTGGCGCGGTTCGCCGCCGATCGTATGGTCAGCCGTAACGTCCTGCAACTCAAAGACGGCATCAGCAACCGCGGCTGCTCCTTTGGGGTCGTCCCATTGGTCGTCGTCGCTACCGAGTTCGACGAACAGCGACGGAACCGAACAGGCCGTCGGGCCGTGATGGGTACACTCGATGCCGACATCATAGCCGTCGGGTGCGTGGGCCTCGAGGGCCTCAACAACAGCCTTCTGCATGCCGGGGGCGGCGCGCGCGAACGCTCCCGGCTGGCCGCCGTAGTCTGCAGAGCCAAAATTCCCGGTGAAATGGGCGGTCAAAAGCGGGCCGGTCTCGCCGGCGTGTCGGGAGACGAAAACAATGGCCTCGAGACACTCCGGTTTCGAAAAGGCAGCTTCGGGTTCGGTGAGTTCGACATGCATCGTCTCGAACGCCCGGAGTTCGAACCCCTCGCGTCGGTAGAACTCACCGCCGCCGTCGGCGTCGGGACGCTGGGTGTCAGTGTGGACAGTCCAGTCGAGTCGTTCGAGGAGGTGTTGACCGATGTGTTCCGAGGCGCGGTCGGCCCGGCTGACAACGATTCCGATCACAGTCGTATTCTGCACTCGGTTCGCAAAACGTCACCGCTTGGTGCTGGACCGACAGCTACGGGTTGGTAGTCGGTCAACGTTCCATAGAACACATTGTGTGGTCTGTATAGCTCTTTTTTACAGGACGCCTCTGTAAGACGACTCGCGCGTATCTTGTGTGGAATCGAGTATCATCGAACGCCGTACTCCAATCTCGTGTATTCATTCACAGCCACACAGGGAATTTTTCTCAGGAGGTTCTCTGCACATACAGTCGACTCAGCAGTAAGCGTACCGTCATTTACATTTACGATGGTGTGAGCGCGGTTAAAACCCACAAGTAGTGATAGCGCTATTTCGATACTGTTCTGTCCTCCTCGATCACGGTGAGCCAACTGTCACTATGATGCGCTGACTCGACAGCAAGCCCATGCCGGTAGCGTGCGGAGAGCGTTTAACCCCACCATCCCAAACGTATCGTATGGATGTCTACGGTCTGGTCGGTAACCCTGTCGGCCACTCTGTGTCACCGCCGATGCACGAGGCGGCCTACGCGGAACTCGAGTTGGACGCATCGTACGTCGCCTTCGAACCGGCTGTTGAGGAGGTCGCCGACGCCCTCGAGGGTGCCGAAACGCTCGGAATTGCCGGACTGAATGTGACGATTCCGTTCAAACAAGACGTCTTGGAGTACCTCGAGGCCGACCCACTGGCCGAACGAATCGGTGCGGTCAACACGATCGACTTTCGAGCCGATGGCGAGCCAGTCGGCTACAACACTGATGCAATCGGGATCACACGCTCGTTCGAACATCACGGCGTCGAGTTGGATGGCAGAAAGGCCGTGGTGGTCGGAGCCGGCGGGGCTGGTCGTGCGGCGGCGTTTGCGCTGTCGGATGCCGGCTGTGAGGTTCATATCGCCAACCGGACGGTTGACAAAGCGATTGATCTCGCCTCGCAGGTACCACACGCGTCGGGCGGCAGCCTCGAGACGCTTGATTCACAGCTCGCAGAAGCCTCGGTGCTGCTCAACGCCACAAGTGTCGGCATGAAATCCGACGAGACGCCCGTCTCCGGCGAGTTACTCCACGGGGAGTTGACTGTGCTCGATGCTGTCTATGCGCCGCTGGAAACCAGACTCCTCCGGGATGCACGCGAGGCTGGAGCCGACACCGTCGATGGCGCTTGGATGCTGCTGTTTCAGGGCGTCGAAGCCTTCGAGTTGTGGACTGGCCGAGACGCACCTGTAGACGCGATGAACCGCGTGTTGCGTGAGGAGCTCACACACTAACTCGGGTGACACGCTGTTTGCTTTGGTTCTGAAACCTCCTTGTACATTTAAATACAGTCGTCATATACGTACACCTAATGGCCCTACTGAGCAAACTGAAGTCGATTCTGGGGATCGGCGGGAGTCCTGAAAACGAGGAACGTACGGATACATCCGTGACAGTCGAACACGAGGCCACCGACCGGACGAACGGCGATCACGATGAAAAAGACAGTGACGCCGCCGAATCAACCGACCAGACTGGCGACGCCGCTGATGAGGCTGTTGCAGCTGGCACGGACGCATCGGCTTCGACGGCCTCGTTGACTGAAACTGGCGAGCCCGAAACCGAGACCGCGACCGAACCTGCTGAGGCCGCGGGCCCACCGACCGACCCTCTCGATGACGAACCGACCGACCGCGAGGTAGATGACGTTATCGACGAAGCCGAAGACAACGAAAGCGATGACGATCCAGAAGAATCAGCTGATGCTGCCGAACTAGACAACGCCGAACCGTCGAATACAGCAGATCTCACGGCGATCAAAGGCATCGGCCCGGCCTACTCCGACCGACTCAACTCTGCGGGCATCGATTCAGTTGGGGCGCTGGCTGCGGCTGACGCCGAGACGCTGGGCGAACAGATCGATGTTTCGCCGAAAATCGTCAGCGACTGGATTGATCGCGCCACAGACCAGTAGGGCCCGCTGTTTTCGGTTATCCGCTCGCCAAACGCGAAACTGTTACACGCAGGCAGCCATTTCATAGCCATATGTCAACACCGACCGTCATCACCGACCGTGCGGCCTTTCGGTCGGTTGCCACCGACGCGCCACCGGGCGGGCGTGTCCCTATCGAGATTACACTCGAGGTCGAAGATCCGTTTACGGCATACCGACGTGCCCGCGACGGCCCCGGCGGCGTGTTTCTTGAGACGACCGGCGGCCAGTCCGGTTGGGGATATTTCGCCACCGAACCAGCAGAACGGCTGACAGTTTCGGCCGATGCTGTTGTCGCCGACGCCACACCCGAGACGGCCGCAGTGGGCGACTACCAGCGCGAGACTCCGTCGCTTGCAGCCCTCGAGGGACTGTTGTCGGGCGAAACACTCGTTCGTGGCGACTGTCCGGTGCCGTATCCTTGCGGTGCGTTTGGCTGGCTGTCGTACGATATCGCCCGCGAACTCGAGGATCTTCCAGACACTCGCTCCGACCGCGGACTGTCCCGACTCCAGGTCAGCGTCTTCGATTGTGTGGCTGCCTGGGAAGAACCCCAGGACAGACCCGTTAGACTGCACGTTACCTGTTGTCCGACTATACCTGATGAGGCTGATTCTGCCTCGCTCGAGTCGGTTTACGAGACGGGCCTCAAGCGGGCACAAGAGCTTGCGAAGGCAGCAACCGAGGGCGATCCGTCGGTTGGTCAACCGCCGGTTTCGGCCACCGAAGCCCAGTTTGAAAGCGACTGTGGCCGCGCTGCGTTCGCCGACCGGGTTCGACAGATCAAACAGTACATTCGGGACGGCGATACCTTCCAGGTCAACCTCTCACAGTCGTTGAGCGCACCCGCCGCAGTCCATCCGGTGGCAGCCTATGATGCCCTCAGACGAGTGAATCCGGCACCCTACTCTGGATTGCTCGAGTTTTCAGGACGCGGCACCAATCGCTGGGACGGCTTAGATCTCGTAAGCGCCAGTCCTGAACTGCTGTTGGAGCGTGTCGGCGACCAACTCCGAACCGAACCCATCGCTGGCACTCGCCCGCGGGGGCGGACTCCCGAAGCAGACGACACCCTCGAGACGGATCTCTGTTCGGACACAAAAGAACGCGCCGAACATGCGATGCTGGTTGATCTCGAGCGTAACGACCTGGGCAAGGTCAGTTCTTTCGGCAGTGTCGAAGTCAGCGAGTACCGCCGGGTAGATCGCTACTCGGAGGTAATGCATCTCGTCTCGCTGGTCGAAGGCCGGCTCCGAGACGATCGCTCGCTGGCCGACGCCGTCGCGGCCACCTTCCCCGGCGGGACGATCACCGGTGCGCCCAAACCCCGGACGATGGAGATCATCGAGGAACTCGAGGCCACAAAACGCGGCCCCTACACTGGGAGTATGGCGATATTTGGCTTTGACGGCCGGGCAACGCTCAACATCATCATTCGAACGCTCAGTCGCTACGGCGAGGAGTACCGCCTGCGTGTCGGTGCTGGCATCGTCCACGATTCGGAGCCTGAAGCCGAGTACGACGAAACGATGGACAAAGGCCGCGCGCTTATCACCGCAATCGATGAGGCACTTACCAGCGGGCGACTGACCCTCGAGGAGCCAGCCGAATGACAACGACTCCACAGCGTGCTGTTGGCATCGATGCCGGCAATGTCGAGGGCGGGCCGCGTATTTTAGTCGTCGACAACTATGATTCGTTCGTCTACAACCTCGTCCAGTACGTCGGCGAGTTTGCCGGTGAGGTGGCCGTCAGGCGAAACGACCGGGTCGATCCGGCGGCGATTCGGCAGCTTGAGCCCGACGGTATCGTGCTATCGCCCGGTCCCGGCACTCCACAGTCGGCAGGAGTCTCGATGGATGTCTTTGATCTCGAATGTCCGGTGTTCGGTGTCTGTCTGGGCCATCAGGCGATGTGTGCGGCCCTTGGCGCACCGGTCGGCCACGCCCCCGATGTGGTACATGGCAAACCCTCCGAAATCAGCCACGACGGGAAAGGGCTGTTCGAAGGGTTGGCCGAGACATTCAGTGTTGGCCGGTACCACTCGTTGTGTGTCGAGCGTACAGACCTGCCTGATCCACTGGTCGAGACTGCCCACACGACCGACGAACGCGAGGTCGTCATGGGAGTGCGACACCGCAACAAACCCCACTTCGGTGTGCAGTTTCATCCAGAAAGCATCCTCACTGACGACGGCAAACAGATGGTTGAAAACTTCGTCAACCGGTGTGAGACGAATGAGTGAGCGATTGTATCACCTCAACGGCGAACTTGTCGCTGCCGATGAGGCAACCGTCAGCGTTGAGGATCGTGGCTTTTTGTACGGCGATGCCGCTTTCGAGACGATGCGGGCCTACGGGGGCCACGTTTTTGGGTGGGACGCACACATGGATCGGCTCGCCGAAACCTGCGAGATTCTCGGCCTCGAGCACGGACTCTCCCAGAACGACCTCAAAACGCGCGTCAATGAGACTCTCGAGGCCAACGACCTCAACGAAGCCTACATTCGGCTATCGATCACCCGTGGCGTCCAACCGGGGAAACTCACACCTCGTCGGGACGTCACTCCCACTGTTGTTATCATCGTCAAACCGCTAGCTCGCGGCGGCCGTGAAGGCACACCCGTCTGGGAGGGCCCGGCAACCCTCCAGACGGTCAAAACCAAACGCGTTCCTGATGCTGCAGTCCCCGCACGCGCGAAAACACACAACTACCTCAACGGCATTCTGGCCCGCCTCGAACTCCGGGTGACCGACGCCGACGAGGCGCTCATGGTAGACCTCGAGGGGAAACTCACAGAGGGTGCGACCAGCAACCTGTTTTTCGTCCAAGACAACGCCCTTCGGACTCCTTCTCTCGAGTGTCCTGTCCTGCCGGGGATCACCCGTCGGGTCGTCATGGAACTCGCCGCTGACGAAGGAATCCCACTCGAGGAAGGCCACTACACCCCCGACCAGGTTCGACAGGCCGATGAGGTGTTTGTGACGAACTCGACGTGGGAGATCCGCCCTGTCGAGGTTGTAGACGGGATTTCGATCGGTGAGACTCCGGGTGCCGGTTCGCTCACGACGCTGCTTTCTCGGCTGTTCGATTCGCGGATCGAAACACAATATTACGGCTGAACGTACAGGCTTAACTCACCAGAGTTGGTACAGACGCCCAATGAGTTCGGCGAGTCGGATCACGTCAGTTGAGGACGTTCCAGCGGACACAACGCTTGTCTATCGCCTGCGACCGGTCGGCGGCGACGAATCAAAAGAGGCAATTTTGCTTCGTGATACAGAAGGTGTCGTCTCGTGGCTCAACTACTGTCAGCACTTTACACACATCAAACTCGACAAGGGCTCGGGCGCAGAGATTCGCAACGGCGAAGTAATCTGTACCAACCATGGCGCATATTTCGAGATCGACAGCGGTCAATGTACTCACGGGCCATGTGAGGGTGCGTACTTAACTGAGGTTGAGGTGGCCGTCGAGGAGGATCTGGTAGTGCTGATCGACGACGACTACGAGTTTGTCGGCCTTGGCGAGATCGAAACCGCACCGGACGATCTGGGCTCGAAATCAAACTACGAATTCTGATTTTGGACGGTCGTACTGACGAATTCTGCAGAGTTGGCGGTTTTGCGCCCACGTTCAGATCTGATTTTCTCGCCGTCTAAGTGTTATCGAAAGGGTGTAAAATCATAGCGGGAAGTAGATTTGAACTACCGATCTCCGGGTTATGAGCCCGGCGGAATCTCCTGGCTATCCCATCCCGCTACCAAAACGAATGCCTCTGTTACGGTTAAGGGTTATGATTCGACCGCAGTATGGCAGTTTTGACCGAGCCACAGCTTCTCAACCATCGAGACGTGATCACGCTTTTTAGACAGCTTTTTGATTATTTGTCGGCAGCGCTTGCTGGTTTCGACGACAGAATCGATACGTCTTACTGATATCGGAGATGAGCCGAACCCGATGCAGCTATCTCACTCGCCGCCAGTTGCTGTTGCCGCCAAAATCAGTTTTCGCTAATGGATCGCACTCAGTATCTCCCCGGCTTGGCGTTGCTCTGTGGCGCTGCGGTTCTCGCTCGAGCGATTGGCTCGGTCACTGGCATCGAAGCGTTGCTCATCGCCATCGCGCTTGGGGTCGTCCTGGTAAACGGCCCCGGCGTTCCCGACGCCTGTCGAGCAGGGGTTGGCACACACACGTTGTGGCTGGCTGCCGGGATCGTCCTGATGGGGGCGTCGATCTCGCTTGCGGCTGTTCGTGAGGCTGGAATCGTTGTGTTGGGTGTCACTGTCGTTGTCGCTGTCAGTACAATCGGTGTTGTCGAGGCCCTCTCGAGAGGTGTGTTCGGTTTGAGCGAGAAACTCGGTTCGCTGCTTGCTGCCGGCGCTGGGATCTGTGGCGTCTCGGCGGTTGTTGCTGTTGCAGGTGCGGTTCGTGCCCGCGAAGATCAGATCGCCTACGCGGCAGCAACCGTGCTGTTGTTCGATGCAATCACGCTCGTCGTCTATCCGGTCGCCGGCCAACTTCTCGGGCTTTCGGACATCGTCTTCGGCATCTGGGCTGGCGTCAGCATGTTCTCGACAGGGCCGGTTGTCGCCGTCGGCTTTGCCTACTCGGAGGCCGCCGGCCAGTGGGCGACGCTCACCAAACTCTCACGAAACGCGCTGATCGGTGTCGTCGTACTCGTCTATGCAGCCGTCTACATGCGAACTACTTCCGAGCGTCGGCTGTCAGTACGGCTACTCTGGGCTGAGTTTCCGACGTTCGTTCTCGGCTTTCTCGCACTCGCCATTATCGGGAGTCTTGGCGTTTTTTCTGAAACGCATCGTACGGTGATCGATACGGCCTACAACTGGCTGTTTCTGATGGCGTTCGTGGGACTCGGTACCGAAATCGAACTTCACGAACTCAGAGCTGCCGGTGTTCGTCCCGTCATCGTTGTGTTCGTTTCGCTCATTGTCGCCAGTACGCTCGCGCTCAGTCTGTTGACACTGGTGTTTTAACACAGAATGCTGGCCGAGTTGATGGCTGGCTGAAAACGGAGTGACCGCAGGTTACACCGAGAGTTCGTTGCGGGCTTCGACCACATCAAGCGCGTCGGCGTCGATGGTGTCGACCTCGAGCCAGTGGGGTACATACTGGCGTTTCTCGTAGGTTTCGTGTTCGTCTTCGGTGCCGATGGTACACCACAACTGAACCTCATCAGGGCCGTGCCAGTCACCCTGGCGCTGGATGCTGAAACAGATCTGTTCTTCCCCATCGTAGTTGATGATTGCACCCTTGCGGATGCCGGGGTCGCCGTTGACGATGAGTTGTTGCATACCCGAATTTGAGATGGCTCGGTGCTTAATGGCTTCGGAACACAGCATTCATCGATTACCCAATTGCTGTGGGAGCACATCCCACGAAACCGCCGCAGCGAGTCGCGTCGAACCAAACGGGTTTTAACGGGCGACGCCAAACCACGGACAAGGTAGATCTCACTATGGAAATGCCACGCCGAATGAATACGTACTGTCCGCACTGTGATGCCCACTTCGAACACGAAGTCGAAAAAGTCCGCACGGGTCGTTCGACAGGGATGAAAAAGGTTCAAGACCGCCAGCGAAAGCGCGCCAAATCCACTATCGGGAACGCAGGGAAGTTCTCGAAGGTGCCCGGTGGCGACAAACCAACCAAGAAGACGAACCTCAAATACCGCTGTAGTGACTGCGGAAAAGCCCACATGCGCAAAGGATGGCGCGCTGGCCGGCTGACCTTCCAGGAGTAACCATGCCAGGAAACTACGTCCGCGTCAAATGTGGAGACTGTGAGAACGAACAGATCGTCTTCGAGAAGGCCGCTACCGTCGTCAGCTGTGCGGTCTGTGGGACGACGCTGGCTGTCCCGACCGGCGGCATGGCCGAAATCGACCACGAAGTCGTCGAGACCGTCGAAGCACGATAACCCTGATTTAGAAGGTTTCAATCAATGCAATACAGTGGCTGGCCCGAACCGGGTGATCTGGTCGTCGGCAAAGTCGACGAGATCACCGATTTCGGTGTCTTCGTCGACCTCGAGGAGTACGAAAACAAACGCGGGCTCGCCCACATCAGCGAGGTCGCAAGCGGGTGGATCAAAAACGTTCGCGATCACGTCCGGGAGGGCCAAACCGTCGTCGCGAAAGTCCTGGATGTCAACGAGAGCTCCCAGCAGATCGATCTCTCAATCAAAGACGTCAACGAACACCAGCACAAAGACAAAATCCAGGAGTGGAAAAACGAACAAAAGGCAGACAACTGGATGGAACTGGCTCTCGGCGAGGACGTCGAGGACGAACTCTACGGCGCAGTCGCCAACGAGTTGCTTGGCGAGTATGAAACGCTGTACGATGCGTTCGAACAGGCTGCCATCCACGGCCAAGAGGCCCTCGAGGATACCGACCTCGACGAAGACGAACTCGAGGCCATCGTCGAGACGGCCCGTGAGAACGTCTCTGTGCCCTACGTCAACGTCACCGGCTATGTCGATCTCGAGTGTCCAACTCCAGAGGGTGTTGATGTGGTTAAAGATGCCCTCAAAGCTGCCGAAGGAAACGGCGAAATCCCACCGGAAGTCGAACTCTCTGTCTCGTATGTTGGTTCGCCTGAGTACCGGATCAAAGTTCGCGCGCCGGATTACAAAACCGCCGAACGTGAACTCGAGGCCAGCGCCGACCGGGCCAAATCGGCTATCGAAGCAAACGGTGGCAGCGGTGAGTATCATCGCGAGCGGCGCGAAGAAGACGAGTAGATGAAATCCGACATTCGGATCTGTTCTGTCTGGGAGTCCGAACACGACCGGCCGGTGTACGCACTCGGCGAGTCGTGTCCTGACTGCGGAGCGCCGACCGAAAACAGCGCGCCGGCTCCGTTTAGTCCCGAAGACCCCTACGGCGAGTACCGACGGGCTCTTAAGCGGCGCGAACGCGAGTAGAGCCATGAACGAGATTGATATCGAACACGTCGCCGAGCGGTCGCTTTCGGAGCCCGTTCTTATCGAGGGGTTACCAGGCGTCGGCCATATCGGCAAGCTCGTCGCCGAACATCTCATAGAGGAGTTCGAAAGCGAGTGCGTTCGCCGCATCTATGCTGATGAGTTTCCACCACAGGTGACCGTCGACGACGAAGGTGTCACAGAACTCACCGCCGCAACGCTTCATGCAATCGAAACGCCGGATGAAACGCCGGATCTGCTCGTGTTGAGTGGTGATCATCAGGCCGCAACGAACGCCGGCCACTACAAACTCACCGATGCGTTTCTTGATGTCGCTGAATCGTTCGACGTCGAGACCGTCTATGCGCTCGGTGGCGTCCCAACAGGCGAACTCGTCGAAGAGTACACTGTGTTGGGTGCGGTCACCGACAGTGAACTCAAAGCACCGCTCGAGGCCGCCGGTGTCGAGTTCCGGTCGGACGAACCAGCCGGCGGCATTGTCGGTGTAAGCGGGTTGTTGCTCGGGCTTGGTGAGCGTCGGGGGCTGGATGCAACGTGTCTGATGGGCGAGACCAGTGGCTATCTCGTTGATCCGAAAAGTGCCCAAGCTGTTCTCGAAGTGCTTCAGGAAGTCCTCGGCTTCGAGGTTGATTTCGGGTCGCTCGAAGAACGCGCCGAAGAGATGGAAGAAGTCGTCGGTAAAATCCAAGAGATGCAGGCCCAACAACAACAGCAGATGATTCCTGACGACGAACTGCGGTACATTGGCTGACGGCCCACACCTCGAGTCCCAGTAGGAGCGGATTACTCGTATTTTGTCTACTGACGGCTTCGTCGACTGATCAGGTCTGTTGTCTCCGCCAGTGACCGGTGAGTGCTCCTGAGCCAAGGTTTTACCACATTCGGCACAACGGAGCCTGTATGAGTACTGTTCGTATTGCCGGTGTCGGTCTCACTCCGTTCGGTGCCCACAGCGACCGTACTGGCCGCGAGTTGTTTGCGGCAGCCGCGCTGGCGGCTCTCGAGGACAGCAGCGTCGATCGGACGGCCGTCGAGCAACTGAACTACGGTAACTTCATGGGCGCATTGGCCGAAAACCAGGGCCATCAGGCCCCGCTAATGGCCGAAGCCGCCGGACTGCAGTGTCCAGCGACCCGGTATGAGCAAGCGTGTGCGTCATCGGGCGTTGCAATCCGTGAGGCGGTTCGGCTGATCCGTTCGGGTGAGACAGATGTGGTCGTCGCCGGCGGCATGGAGCGGATGACGACGCTCGATACCAGCACGGTGACCGCCGCCTTGGCGATTGCGGCCGACGAACTGTATGAGGTACGGGCTGGGGTCACTTTCCCGAGTGCGTACGCGTTGATGGCTCGAGCCTACTTTGAGCAGTTCGGCGGTGACCGCGAGGATCTGGCCCACATTGCGGTCAAAAACCATGCCAATGCCGTCGAAAACGAGTACGCCCAGTATCAAAATGAGATCACACTTACCGAAGCCCTCGAGAGCCCGCCGGTTGCTACGCCCCTGCATCTGTACGATGCCTGCCCGATTACTGACGGTGCCAGTGCGGTCGTGTTGGTCTCTGAGGAGTATGCCGATGCTCACGGACTCGCTGCGCCAGTTTCGATTGCCGGCAGCGGCCAGGGAGGCGACAACCTCGCACTGCAGGATCGCAAGAAGATGGCCCAGACACCAGCTACGGCGGCCGCCGCCGAGGAAGCCTACGCCGACGCCGGAATCACGGCCACAGACGTCGAGTTTGCAGAAGTCCACGACTGCTTTACCATTGCTGAAGTACTCGCTATCGAATCGCTCGGGCTGTTCGAGACGGGCGAAGGGATTTCGGCCGCCCGCGAGGGCAAAACAACCGCCGACGGCGAGGTTCCGGTCAACCTTTCGGGAGGACTCAAAGCCAAGGGTCATCCGGTCGGCGCAACGGGTGGCAGCCAAATCGTCGAGGTCACTCGCCTGCTGCGGGGTGACCATCCCAACAGTGACGTGCTCGATGACCCAACGGTCGGCCTCACCCACAACGCTGGCGGAACGGTTGCCAGTGCAGTTGTCCATGTTTTGGAGGCAACAAATGAGTAATCATATCACATCCGAACAGCCAGCAACGTACGACGAGTGGCTCGAGGCCATCGCGGACGGCGAAGCCTTTTATTTGGCCTCTCCCGAGGGTCACGGCTCGTTGCCGCCGCGACGAGTCTGCCCACACTCCGGTTCAACTGATCTCACACAAAAGCCACTGCCGGAGACCGGAACCCTCGAGACTTACACTGTCGTCCACGTCGCAGCCGAGACGTTCAGCGACGACACGCCGTATGTGAGTGCCGTCGTCGACTTCGGGCCGGTCGAACTCACCGGCGTGATACGTGGTCTCGACCCGGCGTCGGTCAGTGTCGGCGATGAACTGACCGTCACCGTCGAGACTCGTGAGACAACTGACGACCGGCTGGTCGTCTTCCGGCCTGTGTAAGCACAACCACCAAGTGAGCCTTAGGCGGTTGGCTCGAGATGGCCGTTGACGTGTTCGTCGACGACATCGATGAACTCCTCGGGAAACTCGACGTGGGGCAAAAGCAGTGTACGATCAAAGACGACGAGCGTCGCGTTGGCTTCGTCGGCCAGCTCGCGGCCCGTTTCGAGCGGCGTGATGTCTGCATCCCGGCCCCAGACAATGGTCGTCGGCACCTCGAGGCTGTCAATTGCTGCGGCCAGATCCAGGTCGCTGTTGAGATAGCCGCTGATGAACGACGCTGGGGCAAAGCGAGCGTTTGGCTGGTGGGCTGTCTGCCATTCGTAGGCTTGCCAGTCGTCGCCGGCCTTGCTCGGGTCGTAGTAGCCGTGGTCGGCGTTGAAGTACCGAATCGAGCGCCGGGAAGTAATGAGGTTGAACAGCCCCTCGCCGATGACCGGCGAGCGAATCAGCTGTCTGAGCCACTGTTTCGGCGGTTCGGGGCCGGCTTGTGCGGTCGGACAAATCAGGAGCAACTTCTCGAGGGTGTGGCTGTCGGCTTCGGTTAGTGCCGACAGTGTGTAGGCCGCCGACAGCGAGGAGGCGACAACCGCTTGCGGTTCGAATTTCGACAGCACATCGCCGACGAACGTGGTGTACAGCCGTGCGGAATACTGCAGCGGTGGCCGATCAGAACAGCCATAGCCGGGCAGATCCGGCGCAACAACGTGGTAGTCCGCAGCTAGCTGTTCGAAGACTGCTCTGAACTCGCCGCTCGAGCCAGCAGCGTTGATGCCGTGGAGCAACACGAGCGTCGGGTCGTCTGGATCGCCGGCTTCGGTGTAGGCGACATCGATGCCGCGCCAGCGATACTGTTGGTCTCGACCCTCAAGTGCTGCAGGGAGGTCTGCCGACGAGCGGAGACGGCGGTTGGCCGCGACAATTCCACCGACAGCAACCAGCGGTGTGAGGAACTTGCGGAACGACATACTCTACGTTGGGCGGTGGGGAAGTTAACAGCAGTGCCGGTCGTAAAACTAGTTCGTTGTCTGGTCGTAAGCCGCATCAAGTTGGTCGATCAGCTCGCCAATTGGTAGGTTGATCCCGAGTCGGCGGGCCGCAAGCGCGACCGGCAACAGGAGGATACCGAACACAACGGTGAGCTGGTACAGGGCAAACACGGTGAGCCGCGAGACCGATTCAATCATAACCGTATCTGGACTGCTGGTGTCCCTCTATATAAACCTTCTTTCGTCAGTGAACGAGACACCCCGACGCAGTACTGCGATTCAAGTAGAGTTGTACCGAGTGAAATGTCGCTGGTAAACTGTTGGCCGAGTCGAACCCAACAGTGTGGCTCATCAGGTGGATAGCCATAAGTTATGAGAAACAATCGGTTTCCTTGCGCCTATTTGTGTCGGCTAGTGACACGGTTACGGGGCTTTTTGTCCCAACGCGTCTGAACCACAAGACACGAAACCCTACGGCCCCCAGAGCCAACAATGAGTAACTATCTCGTTGCGATGGAAGCTGCATGGTTGGTTCGTGATGTCGAAGATATCGACGACGCTATTGGCGTTGCCGTCTCGTCTGCCGGCAAACGGCTCAACCAACAGAACAAAGAGTATGTCGACGTAGAAGTCGGCGTGACGGGCTGTCCGGCCTGTGGCGAACCGTTCGATTCGGCGTTTATCGCTGCCAACACCGCACTTGTCGGATTGCTGCTCGAGATCGACATTTTCAACGCCGACAGCGTCGAACACGCCTCAAGAATCGCCAAAAGCGAAGTCGGCGGTGCGCTCAGAGATGTTCCACTGACGGTGATCGATGTCATAGAAACCGACCCTGGTGACGACGAGTAACCTGTGTGTCTCGCCCGTCGACTGCCACCGACGAAAGGTTTTCAAATAACTTCGAGTAATAGGTCAGTATGGAACTGCCGACGCCACAGGATCTCAGGGAACGCCGTACCGCCCTCGGGTTAACCCAGAGTTCACTCGCAGAGGCTGCTGGCGTCTCCCAGCCACTTATCGCTCGCATCGAAGGCGGTGACGTCGACCCGCGACTCTCGACGCTTCGGCGGATCGTCAACGCGCTTGATGAGGCTGAAGGCGAAGTCGTCCGGGCAGCGGATCTGATGCATAAGGCTGTTGTCTCGGTTGCACCTGATGATGCGGTTAGCGAGGCGATCGAGACGATGAAAGCCGAGGCCTACTCACAGTTGCCCGTCTTGCAGAACGGAATCCCAGTCGGTTCGATCAGTCAGGGAGATGTGATACAGGCAGGCGAAGACGTCGGTACCTACCCGGTCAGCGAACTCATGAGCGAGTCGTTTCCGACGGTTGCGACGGATGCGACCGTTGATGAGATCCGAAACCTGCTAGAACACTACAAAGCCGTGATGGTTACCGAAGGCGGCGAGACAGTCGGAATCATCACCGAGGCGGATATCGCTGCCCAACTGTCGTAGGTGACTGACCGTGGTTCCTCACCGCGGCGTGTGTTGGTCTGTCGAACGGGCGGCCGAAGGGTAATCTCTTTTAGCCGGACTCTACGAGAGGTAGTATGTTACTCACCGTCTCTGGGCCGCCCGGCAGCGGCAAGAGCACTAACGCTGCAGTTCTTGCCAAGCGGTTCGATCTCGAGCATATCAGCGGCGGCGATATCTTCCGCGAACTCGCCGACGAACGCGGCTACAGCCCCGTCGAATTCAACGAGTTGGCCGAAGACGACGACCAGATCGACCGGGATCTGGATCGCCGCCTACAGGAGATCGCTATCGGCCGCGAGGACATCCTGCTCGAGTCTCGGCTTGCAGGCTGGCTGGCGGCTGACCACGCCGACCTCAAGATCTGGCTCGATGCGCCCAAGAACGTCAGAGCCGAACGCATTGCTGACCGCGAGGACAAATCGGTTGCCCGCGCACTCGAAGAGACCAGACGCCGCGAAGAAAGCGAGGCGCTACGGTACAATCAGTATTACAATATCGATATCGGGGATTTGACGATCTACGATATCACCGTCAACACGGGTCGATGGGGGCCGAAAGCGGTCCAAACAATGCTTGCGACAACTGTCGAGGCCTATGATCCCACTGTCGACGAGGGGAAAGTGCCGGTCGAAGATGTCGTCTACGATTTTTAACTATGTTGCTTTCTGGAACTGATGACTGATCGACTTCGCCCCGCACCAACCGAACGGTCGCTCGCTGAGCTGCTTTCGTTCAGTGTGGTCAATCTTGATAAACCCGCTGGCCCCTCGGCGCATCAGGTCGCCGGCTGGGTTCGTGATCTGGCCGACGATGCGGCCACTGAGTTAGATCCATCGGGGCCGGCTGTTGATCGTGCGGCCCACGCAGGAACGCTTGATCCAAAAGTCACCGGCTGTCTGCCCCTGTTGTTAGGCGAGGCAACTCGCATGGCTCAGGTGTTTCTGGAAGGACGAAAAGAGTATGTTTCGGTGCTTGAACTGCATGGGCCTCCACCGACGAACCTCGAGTCGGTTCTCGAAACGTTCGAAGCGCCACTCTACCAGAAACCGCCGCGCAAAAGCGCGGTGAGCCGCCGACTGCGCGTCCGCGAGATCTACGAACTTTCGCTGCTTGACGTTCGAGACCGACAGGCGCTCGTTCGGGTTCAGTGTGAAAGCGGCACCTACATCCGAAAACTCTGTCATGACCTCGGGCTTGCAGCAGGCACGGGCGGCCACATGGGCCATCTACGGCGGACTGCGACCGATCCGTTCGACGACTCGTCGCTTGTGAACTTACAGGAGTTCGTTGACGGACTCGTCTTTGCCCAAGAGGGCGACGAGACGTTGCTTCGAGAAATCCTCAACCCCGCTGAGCGCGCGTTGGCTCATCTGCCGAGCGTGACGATTGCTCCATCTGCGGCCCGCAACGTTGCAACCGGCGCACCTGTTTATGCACCCGGTGTGATTAGTGCGGACGACGATATCGAGATGGGCGCACTCGTGGCCTGTTATACACCCAACGGAAGTGCGGTCTGTCTGGGATCGATGGCCGGTGACCCTGCTGGTGACTCTGGGGTTGTTGTCGACCTCGAGGCCGTGTTGGTCTGATTGGTGTGACAGATAACACGTCTGCACAGTCGGAAGAACACTCTTTGTGTAACTGGTTGATGTCTGTGGTATGTCACTCGTTCGCCACGGCACAGGTCTGTCAGCGCTCGTCTTAGGGTTTCTCTCGCAGATTCATCCCGTTTTTATGTTGCCTCCGGTGGCAGCCTCGGCGTTCGGTGCGGTGCTGGCCGTCGAGTTTTCGGTTCCACTGGCGGCACTGCACATGACGACGGCGTTCTGTGCGCTGTACGTTGCGCATCTCAAAGACGGCTACGTTGATTTCCATCGCCGAGGTGAAGACGACGACCATCCGCTTTCGGCTCGAGGCTGTCGAGTCGGGCTGGTCGGTGCCTCGAGTGTATTCTTCCTCGGTTGTGGGGCACTTTGGTATCTGGTTGATCCGATTGCGAGCCTGTTGACGCTGCCGGGCTGGCTGATTGGTTACCACCATGCCCCGCAGTTAGACCTCACTCCGGTAGGCGCAACTGCGGGGTATCCCGTCGGCATCGGCATCGCACTGCTTGGTGGCTACTACGTCCAGACGACCACGCTGACGGGGGCTGTGGTTGCGTACGCCGTCGTTTTTACTGTGATTCTGTGTGGAATCAAGACGATTGACGACGCGACCGACTACGCCTACGACAAATCTATCGGAAAGCGAACGGTCGCAGTCGTGGTGGGCCGACGGCGTGCCCGGCGGTTTGCTGAGGGGTTCATGCTCGCTGGAATGGGAGCAACACTCCTGTTGGCGCTGGTCGGTGTGTTTCCACTGGCTGCGGGAGTTGCACCAATGGTGTTTGGTAGTATCTTGGCGCTCGCACGTCGGGCCCCACCACGGGAGGCGACAATGCTGTTGATTCGTGGGTCGTATCTGTTCTTAGCCGTACTCGTCGTCGCAGCATGGTTCTAGCCGCTCGAGTAGTCGGTTGCTCATCCGGTCTCGGAATGTACTGCCAACCGAGACTGTACTCGAGGGTGATTCTTTGGACAAGAGTTATTTTACTGCATTATTAATAGTTAAGGTATGGATGAAACTGACCGTACTGACTCGGAATACCTACCTACTGAGTCGGACTGCAGTACACCACAGAAGCTAATATTCGAATCAGAGCTGTGGATCGAATGTCCAAAGGACAAATACTGACGCCCGGGGTTTTTTGCGGTTGTGCCGACCACACGGACTATGGTTGACATCTCCGTGTTTGGTCGGTACACCTATCTTGCAACCGAACTGTTTTGGGGAGTAGTTGCCGCAGCGTTGCTCCGCCGAAGCGGCTCGGAGCGTCTGGCCGTTCGGACAATACTGGTGTTGTATCCACTTGGGTATCTGTGGGATCGGTACACACTGAATGTTGGTATCTTTGAGATTCCACTTCGAACCGGCATCGACGTCGCAGGTATCCCACTGGAGGAACATTTGTTTATGCTTGTGGTACCCTCTATGGTTGTCGGCGTCCACGAAACGCTATCTGAGATGGACGCTACCTGACCGGCTCAAAGAATGGAATCGCCGGACGGAAGCCGAGTTAACGAAACGAAGGGCTTAAACAACTCACTCGCGTCTCTCACGATGCGGGACCGTGGGGTAGTGGTATCCTATGCGGATGGGGTCCGTATGACCTGAGTTCGATTCTCGGCGGTCCCATACGAAATTCTCTGGTTTTCATATCGCCGATTTTGTAAGTGCTGTCGAGTAATTTTCGAAGCGACCTGACTCTCTGATAGACGGGGACTATTTTCGTGGTCGTAGTGGCTATTCGACGATTTCAAGTGTTGTTTTGAGGTTGCGCGACAGTTCGGCTTCGAGATTCGGATACAGTCCAAACAGTTGGCCGAGCCGACGGCGAAAACGGCCGCGTTTGGTTTTCCCCACGATAACACGGTCGGCCGACTGTCTGGCAGCCTCGTCAATAATCGCCTCCTCGAGGACGTACCCTTGACGGACAATGTAGTGGGCCGGAATCTGTCCGAACTCGTTTTCAACAGCCGACCGGAATTGTTGCCGAGTGAGTTTTGAGCCGTTCTGCAGGAGCCTCACATGCAAGACAATCAATGAATCATCGGCGTCGGATGCATACTCGAGTCCACGTTGGATCGTTCGGTGGCCATCGTCCGAGAGCGGATACCGGATCGAAACGAGCGTGGTTGTCACAACTGACCGTAGTTCGCATGCGTATTTATATTGCTCTTCGAAAATCAACTCAGATAGTTACAACGCAGCGACCGTTTCGATGGGTAGTGGTTTCTTTTGAGGTCGCTTCGGGGATACCTCACTACGGTGTAGGCCAGTAGTTGGTTCTATCGCTCAGAGACACCGATATACTACTCTTAGAAACCCTGACACAGTATCGGTCGAAACAGTGTCAACTGTCGTATTCTCTGTGAAAATCTTATTATAATACTCTTGGCTATCTGGAGATGTGAAACTTGCTCGCGCTCGGACACCAGACGGAGTCGTTACGGGTACCTACGAGGATGGCATTCTCAAGACGGACTCTGAGGTGTATGAACTCGATCCACAGACTGATCTCCTTGCACCTGTTCGTCCCTCGACACTGTACTGTGTCGGCCGGAACTACGCGGCGACCATAGACCAGATGAACTACGAACGTCCGTCAGAACCTGATTTCTTTATCAAACCGTCTGTCTCTACACACCCACCGGAAACACCGATCCCGTATCCAACCTTTTCAACGGAGGTCACCTATGCTGGCGAACTTGCGGCTGTCGTTGACAAGCGAGCTAAGAACGTTGAGAAAGACCGCGTCGATGACATCCTCTGCGGCTATACAATTATGAACGATGTGGACGCGCTCGATCAACCTGGGCGGACAGCACGAAAGGCTTTCGACAGCTCCGGGCCGCTTGGGCCGTGGATCGAGACTGACCTCGAGCCAGTTGGACTCGAGATGCACACGACAATCAACGGTGAAGAACGCCAGCGTTCGAACACCGAGTTGATGTTGTTCAAACCTCGCGAATTTATTTCGTATCTGTCTGCCCGTCTCACACTCCAGGCAGGCGATGTCATCGCCTTTGGAAGCCCCGCAAACCCCGGGCTGATTGAGCCTGGTGACGAGATTGAAATCACGTATGACGGCATTGGCACGCTCCGAAATACGGTCGTCGAGTCTGAACACCCTGACCGATAGTCTCAGACTTGCTCGAGATGTCGCTTGCTGAGAGACGCTCCCACAGAGCAAGGAAGTCTCGCTGAACCGCAAGCAATCGAAATTGCACCAATTGAATAGTTCTGATAGCCTAAGGATATCATCTTCATACGGTCTCAGATGTTATCCGGAATACTACCGGGCGACAATCTACTAGTAGACTTGATAAATGTGAAATCTATACCTTTGCTGTCTCAGAAACACGAGTACCTAATAATCACATTTTTACTTTAATTTTGAAACTCTGTGTCGTCAGTTCTTTGTGTAGTGAATTTGCGGGTGTTCGGCTCTGTTGAATCTTTCTGAATATAAGATGGCTGTCTATTCATTAGGCAAAATAACTCTTTGGCGGGTCTTACGACCTCAAGAACAAACCTACTTGCACTAATGCAACCAAACCAGTAATATTTAATACTGGCTTCAACACAGCATATGTTGCGGGGAATTTGTTCCATCCCACACATACAGCAGTGGTATGGCAAAGGAAGCCGACTATCGAACACATGAACTGTCCAGACTGCAATAACGACCGCACACGCGTCCTTGATACCGGACCGAATGCAGATGGTGATGCTGTGCGGCGGCGACGTGAATGTCAGCGTTGTTCATTCCGTTTTACTACATATGAGCGACCAGAATGGGACTCACTCCAGGTAAAAAAGCGGGACGAAAATATCGAACCATACGATCAGCAGAAACTCCGCAACGGTATCATTCGAGCCGTAGAAAAACGGCCGATAACAGACGAACAAGTCGCAGAACTACTGGAAACACTCGAGACAGAGCTACGAGACAGAGACGAACGAATCGTCGCATCAAGTCTGATTGGAGACCTCGTCTCTGAGAACCTCCGCACGCTCGATAAGATTGCCTACATTCGATTTGTCTCTGTTTACAAAGCATTCTCTGAGCCGCAGGAATTCCTGAAAGAACTTGATGCAGTCTTGGATGCAGAACTCGACGATTTCGAAGCCCCGAACGACTCACAATGACACAAACACGCGCAGATCAAACGGATGTTCGGTCAATCCTCGACCGAGCAAGCATAGATTACAAACAGTCGTACAGAAAGCCACACAGTCGCGTTCGAGCGCACCGAATCATGAACGACGGAAACAGAAACCAACCAACAGCGAACGTTTTCTCTGGGGTACGTGCCAATGACTGAAAACAAAACTATCAGCGGAGATACAGAGACTGACATCTTCTCGGAACGAACACAGCTAAAACCGTATGAGTATAGCGAGTTCCTGGAGTACACTGATGCGATACGGAACAGTTACTGGGTTCACACGGAGTTCAACTTCTCTGGGGATGTTCAAGACTACAAGGTCAACACAACTCCTGCCGAAAAGACTGTTATCAAGCGGACTATGCTGGCGATCGCACAGATCGAAGTGCAGGTAAAAACGTTCTGGTCAGATATCTACGAACAGATGCCGAAAGCAGAAGTCGGCAGTGTCGGTATGACTTTCGCAGAGAGTGAAGTCCGACATATGGACGCCTACAGTCACCTCCTCGATGTGTTGGGGATCACTGATGACTTTGAGCAAGTGACTGAAGTGCCGGCTGTGAAAAATAGGATCGAATATCTTGATGAGTGTCTGGCGAATGCAGATAGTGAACATAAAGATGAGTATGTGATGAGCATCCTTCTGTTTAGTACGTTCGTCGAACACGTCTCGCTGTTTAGTCAGTTTTTGGTAATGACAAGCTTCGACAAATACGAAAAGAAATTCAAGGGGATCTCTAATGCAGTCGAAGCAACGAGTAAAGAAGAACAGATCCACGGCTTGTTCGGTGTAGAACTCATCGATGCGATCAAGAAGGAAAACCCTGAGCTGTTCGACGAGGAGTTTGAAGCTGAAATCCAAGACGCATGCCAGCAGGCATTCGAAGCAGAGATGGATATTCTCGACTGGATCTTCGAAGAAGGTGAACTCGAGTTTCTCCCACGAGAGTGCGTTGATGAGTTCCTCAAAGACCGGTTCAACCAGAGTCTGGAGAATGTCGATGTTGACCCTCTGTTCGAGACAGATGAGGAGTTAGTTGAGGAGACTCGCTGGTTCGATGAGGATATCATGATGACAAAGGACAACGACTTCTTCAGCAAACGATCGACCACATACAACAAACACACCCAGAGTGTTACCGCCGAGGAGATGTTCTAACAATGGCACAAGCAGAACTCACACAACTCAGAGAACAGCACAAAGAACCCTTCTACTGGTTGAACGAAGACAGCAAACAGTTCCTCAAAGAAGGATACCTGGTCGAAGGGGTCGAACCGAAAGAAAGGATCAGGCAGATAGCAGAGAACGCCGAAGGGATCCTGGATGAAGAGGGGTTCGCGGACAGGTTCTACGACTACATGGGCAGAGGATTCTACAGTCTCGCAAGCCCAGTCTGGGCGAACTTTGGACTGGATCGAGGCCTCCCTATCAGCTGTTTCGGCAGCTACATGGAAGACAACATGGAGAGTATTCTCTACACCCATGCCGAAGTGGGTGAAATGACCAAGTTGGGCGGAGGCACAAGCGGATACTTCGGTGAAATACGGCCAAGAGGCAGCCCAATAACGAACAACGGCAAGAGCAATGGAAGCTATAGTTTCACAGAACTGTTCGACACTGCAATCAATGTGGTGAGTCAGGGTGAAACTCGAAGAGGTCAGTTTGCAGGATATATCGATGTTGAACATGATGACCTCGAAGAGTGGCTCAACATCAAGACCGAGGGTGATCCGATACAGGATATTTTCTACGGTGTCATCATCGGTGATGAGTGGTTCCAGGAGATGATCAACGGTGACAAGGAAAAAAGAGGAAAGTGGGCAAAGATCATTGAGACACGGATCAATATCGGCGTCCCCTATATCATCTTCAGAGACAATATGAATGAGGGCAAGCCACAGGTCTACAAGGACAAGGACTACGAAATAAATGCATCCAACCTGTGTACTGAGATAGCACTACCGGCCACACCACAAGAGAGTTTCGTCTGCTGTCTCTCGAGTCTGAATGCGCTTCACTATGATGAGTGGAAGGACACGGATGCAGTTGAAACGCTGACACGCTTCCTTGATGCCGTGATGGAGGAATTTATCCAGAAAGCAGAAGGTACGCAGTTTATGGAACGGGCTGTGCGGTTTGCGAAAAGACACAGAGCAATAGGAATCGGTGTCCTCGGTTGGCACAGTTACCTCCAGAACAACATGATCCCGTTCGACAGCATGGAGGCAATGCAGAAAAACGAAGAGATATTCCGGACGATTAGAGACAAAAGTTACACAGCGAGCCAAGCGCTTGCCGATGAGTTCGGTGAACCAGAGGTACTTGAAGGATATGGCAGACGGAATACGACGACGATGAGTGTGGCTCCGACGAAATCAAGCAGTGTCATTCTGGGCCAAGTCAGTCCGAGCATTGAGCCATTAAAATCAAACTACTTCGTTAGAGATGGAGCAAAACTCAAATCGACTCAAAAGAACAGATTCCTCCAAGCAATACTAGAAGAGCGAGGAAAAGACGAGAGGGAAGTCTGGGACAGTATCGCAAATAAAGATGGTAGCGTACAGCATCTGGAGTGTCTGACGGATGAAGAAAAAGAGGTCTTCAAAACCTTCGCTGAGATACCGCAGATGGCGATTATCAACCAGGCAGCACAGAGGCAGAAACACATAGATCAGGCACAGAGCCTGAATGTCACGATTGATCCAAGTGAGGTAAGCGTCAAAGATATCAATCAACTCTACATAGAAGCTTGGAAGAAAGGAGTGAAGAGCCTCTACTATCAGAACAGTGTGAATGCTGCACAGAAATTCAGCCGAGATATCCTCGAATGTAAGGCCTGTGAGAGTTAATCACCCATCGGTAGGTGCGATACTGTGGTCACGTCTGAAAACCGTTCAGACATCCATACATTACAGGCCGCTAGAAATGAAGATGCTTCGTTGAATTATCAAGTGTGATAAACACCCATGAAATAATTTATATATTGTATGAAGTGTCACAATAACCTCTCAAATGTTACCCGGAACACTACCGTCCGAAAACCTACTAGTAGGGTCAATGAAAATGACATCTACTGCACTGGTAGGGTCAAATATACAGATTCAGCCAATCGAATGAACTACGCAGACACACCCGAAATGCCACTGCGATTTGTAGATCTGGGGAAACGAATTGAGAAATCAATATTCTCAGTCCCACCGCGGAGGATTGGCTTCTTGCGTGACCCCTCCTGCTTGAACTCGATTACGCCAAGCGATTCTAGCTCACCAAGATTGCGATGGACTTCTCGGTAGTCGCGGTCTACAGTCTCGGCTAGTTGGCGGATGCTTGCTGGCTCCGCAGAGACAATTGCCTCAATAAGTTCGAGGTTCGACGTACGCATGAGACGGGCGATATCGTCGAACTCTTCGAAATTGATGACAAAGCGCGTGTCTTGAGACACCTCCTCACCTGCATCACCAGCTTCGGCTCGACGTAGACGTTCACGCGCCGCTTGGCGGTGCTGTTCTGCCTGCTGAAACGTGATTGTGAGCGTGTTTTCGGTCATGGTTGGTCTTCGATTTCGTCGAGGAATCGGTCACGGAGTGCCATCATCCCTGGAAACTCGATTTCGGTGACACTGTCTGCCGTATGGCACTCGTGCCGACCGATGGTTTCATTTTCATTATCGTAGCGGAGGATGGTGCCACGTCCATCTGTGTAGCCGTAATGGAACGCGTAGCGGTACCCGCTTGGATACTGGGGGTCATCGGTTTTGATGATTTTCCGTCGGATGACACGGTTTTCAATGCGATCCTCAATATCTTCGATAACCGAATGACCCATCTCCACCCTATGGTATTGTCCCCATCACAATAAACGTATGGGAAAGATACCATACCGTGAGCACACAGTCCTCTTGGTGACTGCCGTTCAGTAGACGAAACGGCCTGACCTGCTATTATGTGTCGTAGTCACGCCGTCGACGGATTACTCTGAGTGGTCAAGACAAGCTACTGATGAAATGGGGATAACTACGAATTATCCACGAACAGTTAGACACCTATGCAAGAAACAGGGGTTGAATACTGCAGACGCAGTCAGTAAGATTGTTGTCCTGTTTTTGAAAGGGTGAGGGGGGCAAATCAATTCAAATCAGAGGGGGAACTGTCGAATTGAACTCACCAGTTACGACTAATGGTTGCAGAGGTATAAAAAATACCAATTCCATAATATTATCAAGTCTTTATCAAGACATATATTTGTAAGAAAGTATTCTATTAGATAGTGGAATGGAAGATACACTGCGCTATATCCGCGGTCACAATCTTGGAACCTTTCTTTCTGACGGATAATTGTCCTTGTCGGGGGGAGTCATTCCTCGACAGAGTAGATTGCTTTAGTTAGTCGACGTGTATCTGAATAAAGCGGGTTCAATACTGAGTGCAACTGGGACTGCTGACGGCTGGATAGTACGGTTCAGACGTGCTTCGAGATGCCAGTTTGACACGTTTCGTGAACAGTTAACCAATCGGGAATATCCGCAAGCCATTATTTGAGTAGAACAAGGTCCGCAAATAGAGCAGACCAACCTTGCCCCCAAAGTTGATCTGTTACCTGGAGAATCCCCCAATTCTCCACTTGAACATACCACTGTGAACTGCATAATACTATCTGTTATTTTACACATACTGATGTTTGCCGGAAATAATAATCAGTATATCAACATTATCAGAATTTCATCGTTCAATGTCGCTTAAACACGTAACTGTGCAATGTATGTGTCCATACCGATCTTCACAATCCTGGTTATTTTGAGTTATTGTATACCGTTACAGACGTTCAGATTGTGATAACAGATACTGGACAGCACAGCGAGTAGTCAGCGCCAATCTTCTTGATCATAGCTCCGAAACTCACTGCATGGACGACGAAACCATATCTGGTGAGCAACCCGACGACGTGACAGAAACGGACACAGAGGTTACGCTTGACGAAGTCGACCGAGGAATCCTATACGTTCTCCAGCGTGATGCGCGCAATATCACCATTGAGGAAATCGCAACTGAAGTAGAGGTTTCAGCGAGTACTGTCCGTAACCGCATCAACAAACTAGAGGACACGGAAGTCATCGAAAATTACACGCCACAGATCAACTACGAACGGGCTGGATTCCCACTCAAAGTGCTATTTATTTGCTCTATAGACCCTGATACCCGTGGGCAAGTTGCACAGGAGGTACTTGCTATCGCAGGCGTTGTTGATATAAACGAGCTGGTGACTAGCGAGCGGAATCTCCACATTCAATCAGTTGCCACAAGCACTCGTGATCTCACACGAATGACCAAGCAGTTGAACAAGCATGGACTCATTATCCACAGTTCGGAGATTATTACGAACCACTACGCCCAACCATGGGGTCATTTCGAATTTGAATAACAGGTTATGTGATAATCTGCGAAATTAGTTGTTTTTCTCCGTACGATTCTCTAATAATCTGCGCATATCGCAACCAAGGGGTTGTGAAATTGGCAAAGTATATCTCCTCTGCATCCGTTTGATTCATTGGGCGATTGGTTCACGTACTTGCCCCCTAACCCACGCCCTCCAGAATCCCCCACGTCTTCGGTAGCCCCTCCAGC
>LKML01000061.1 GCA_001563795.1 Haloferacaceae archaeon B1-Br10_E2g22
GAAGACGAAGACGAACCGGACGAAGAGGAACCAGAAGACGAAGCGATGCCCGACGAAGAAGAACCAGCCGAAGCGCCCCAGGTCGGCGAACCGCTGTTCGAGGGTGTTGGCGTCGGCGACAGCGAGACTGGGGAGATCCCAGCCGGTGACTACACACTCGAGGTTGTCCCAACCGACGCAGACCCAGAGGAAGACGAAGAACCAGAAGACGAAGAAATGCCCGACGAAGAGGAGCCGGAAGACGACGAACCGGAAGAAACCCAACAAGAAGATCCAGCCGAAGAAGACGAACCAGACGAAGAGCCAGTCGACGAGTTCGAACTATCGACCGAAAGCCAGACCGTCTACTCGGCGTTTGCGGTCGGCTACGTCACCCCTGAAGAAGCCCAGACCGAACAGGAAGAAGCATTCGAAGTCGTCACTGTCGAAGACGCCCAAGCCGGCGAACGCGCCGAGGGCGGCACCAACGGCAACGGGCTGTTGAGCCTCCGGCACTAACGACTCTCTGCCTCGAGTTACCCGATCGACGTGGTTTTTTAAGACATCTACCGTCGCTGCTGTCCCACTGCCCCACCCCTTTTAACAGGATTGGCCTCCTCGTCTTCGGCATGTTCGACGACGAGGATCTCGAGGCGATCCGCGAGGCAAACGCCGAGTGGGAAACCGAGACGCTGGAGCCGACCCTCGAGCGGTTTGGCGAGCGCGCCGAGGACTTCGAGACCGACACCGGGGGCCAACCCGTCGACCGGTTATATACGCCCGCGGATATCGAAGATCTCGAGTACAATGAGGATCTCGGGTTTCCGGGCCAAGCGCCCTACACACGTGGGGTCTACCCGACGATGCACCGTGGTCGGCTGTGGACGATGCGGCAGTATGCCGGGATGGGAACCGCTCGCGAGACCAACGAGCGGTTCAACTACCTGATCGACCAGGGGTCTTCAGGCCTGTCGATGGCCTTTGACCTCCCCACGCAGATGGGATACGATTCGGACGCCGCGATGGCTGCCGGTGAGGTCGGCAAGGCCGGTGTCGCCATCGACACGCTGGCTGATTTCGAGACCGTTTTTCAGGGAATTCCGCTTGAGGAGGTCTCGACCAGCATGACGATCAACGCGCCCGCCGTCGTCCTGCTGGCGATGTATATCGCGGTCGGCGACAAGCAGGGCGTCGACCGCACCCAACTCCGCGGGACGATCCAGAACGATATTATGAAAGAGTACATCGCCCGGAACCTCTACATCTATCCGCCCGAACCCTCGATGCGGCTGATCACGGACACGTTCGGCTTTGCCGCCAAAGAGATTCCAAACTTCAATACGATCTCGATTTCGGGCTACCACATCCGTGAGGCGGGCTCGACCGCGGCCCAGGAGATCGCTTTCACGCTCGCCAACGGCATTGAGTACGTCGAGGCTGCCATCGCCGCGGGCCAAGACGTTGATGCGTTCGCCCCGCAACTTTCGTTTTTCTTCAATGCGCACAACAACATCTTCGAAGAGGTCGCCAAATTTCGCGCCGCAAGACGACTCTGGGCGACAATTATGGACGAACGGTTCGGTGCAGCAGACCCCAAATCCAAGCAACTGAAGTTCCACACCCAGACTGGCGGCTCGACGCTGACTGCCCAGCAGATCGAAAACAACGTCGTCAGAGTCGGCTACCAGGCTCTTGCAGCGGTGCTTGGTGGTACCCAGAGTCTCCATACGAACGGCAAAGACGAGGCCCTGTCGTTGCCGACCGAACAGTCAGTTCGAACCGCGCTGCGAACCCAACAGATTCTTGGGTACGAATCAGGTGCTGCAGATACTATCGACCCGCTGGCCGGCAGCTATTACGTCGAATCACTGACCGACGAGGTCGAAGGCGAGGCTCGCCAGATTATCGAGGAGATTGACGAACGTGGGGGGATGCTCCGGGCGGTTGATACCGGCTATATTCAACAACAAATCCAGGACGTAGCCTATGAACGTCAACAAGAAATCGAGCGCGGCGACCGGGTCATCGTTGGCGTCAACAGGTTTGAAGTCGACGACGACCCGCAGATGGATCTCGAGTCAGTCGATGAACAGAATGAAACCCAGCAGATCGACCGCCTCGAATCGATCAAAGCCGACCGCGACCAGGCGGTTGTTGAAAAAGCGCTTGCTGCAGTTGCTGAGGCTGCGGCAAGCAACGAGAACGTCCTACCGCCGGTGATCGAGGCGGTCAAAGCCTACGCGAGCGTCCAGGAGATCTGTGATGTGTTCCGCGAGGAGTTCGGTGAGTACCAGCCCAGTATATGACCCAGTATCTGCATGGATTTTTGCGCTGTCCAGATCAACTCTCTAATATGCAGTTTCATCACGCTGGTATTGCAACCGACGATATCGACGGACTGGTTGATCTCTACGGTCGGCTGTTTGATGCTCCTGTTGTCCACCGAGAGCAGTTCGATGGGATGACTGTCGTGTTTCTCGAACTCGAGGACGGCTTTTTCGAGTTACTCGAGGCCCACGACGGTGGGCCAATCGAGCGGTATCTCGAGGCCCACGGGCCGGGTATCCATCATCTCGCCTTTGAGGCTGCAGATATCGAGGCTGCGCTTGCGACCGCTCGAGACTGTGGTGTCGAGTTGATTGATGCCGAGCCGCGACCCGGTGCGTGGGGACATGACGTGGCGTTTTTGCATCCGGCCGCCACGGGGGGCGTTCTACTCGAGTTCGTCGACAGGTGAGTCTGGTAGGTCGTCAGTTTGCAACAATAATGTAAGTACTGGTATAATTCATAAAGATATATATGTTGTCCTGAGACTTCTCGAGTATGTTTGAAGATGGAATGTCATACCCCGTTCGGGGCGATTGGATCGGTCGTACGATTATCGGTGGACTGTTGTTCATCTTTTCAGTCCTCTTGATTCCGCTATTTTTTGTCATGGGCTATCTGATTAGAGTACTGAAATCAACGGCTGCAGGTGCTGACGAACCACCGGCGTTCGACGAGTGGGGAGATCTGTTCGTGAAAGGGCTCGTCGGGACAGTCATTTCGATTATTTATTCTATCATTCCGTTTGTCGTCTTTGGTGCGCTTGGCTTCGTGCTGTTCGGTGTTATTGGCCTCGCAGGCAGTGCCGGCGGCGACGGCGGTGGACTCGTCGCTGGATTTGGGTTTACGGCTATGCTGTTGCTATCGTTGTTGTTCATCCCAGTGGTGTTTGCGGTCTACTACATGGTGCCTGCGGCGTTGACGAACTACGCCATCGAGGACAACATCGGCGCGGCGTTCGACCTCGAGACGATCAAACCAATTTTGTTGAGTAGTGAGTATGTAATTGCGGTTTTGATGCCGTTAGTTGTGGCTGTCGTGCTGTGGATCGCAACAAGCATACTCAGTATCACTGTTATTGGCCTTCTGCTCGTGCCATTTCTGCAGTTCTATGGCCAGGTTGCAATTTTCCGCATGTTCGGAACCGCGTTCAAAACCGTCGCAAACCAGACGCCCGCGGCTGCTTCGACGGCTGGTACAACTGCTGACTGAGCAGCCTACTTGTTGGAAGGTAGTGTCGACTGTTTGGCGTTGACTGTGTTGCTATCAACTCTCCGTTAGCTTGCGAATCGCCGTTCGTTTTGTTTCGGCTACTTTTTGTTGCTGTGCTGTATCTTGCCGGTAGAGTGGCTCGTAACTCTCAGCGCTGGTATTTTGATGCGAATACTCATTACCACTAGGCCTAACGTTCGTGTAGAATGGTGAGTAGCTGTGTCGACTGATAGTACGAATCCGGCCAGCGCCGACCAGCCCCTCCAGTCGGTTCGGTTTGTCGGCCCGGCGACCGCTGCCGTCCTCAAGCGCGAGGGCTACGACGCCACAGCAATCTCTGATAAGCGCATCTCCTATCGAATGCTCGTGGAGACTGGAGTGAATCCGGGCGTCGCCGCGAAAATCCGCCGCGAACACTCGCTTTCGTGGTCGTTCCATTCGGGGAGTGACCTGAGTCGTCGGTCGGCCCAAATCCGTGGCCTCAGCAGCGCAGAAGCCGCCTGGGTCGCCGCTTCGGCGGGCGACTGGGCGTCTACAGACGACCACGCAAGCGAGCCCACAGATGCGCCTGTCGAAACCGACACTCCAAGGCCGTGGCCGACTCACGGCGACGGTCTGTGCGAGGAGTCAGCTACTGACCGTACCGATGCGGAGACTGTCTGGCGTGCCCAAAGCAAGCCAACACCTCTCGAGGAACTGGATAGTCTCGATAGCGACGCCGCTAGGCTGCTGGCAGAAGCCGGCATTATCTCGGTGCGACGGCTTGCGAGTATTGATGTCGCCGAAATCGTTGAAGTGTTGGGCGTCTCCGAGAGCGACCTCCAGGAGTGGCACGATGCAGCGCGGGCAGCCGTTGGGTGATACTCCTCGGTCGGCACGAATCGTTGTCAAAATATGAACATTATTTGTGTAAACGGCGCGTAATGAGAGGGGAATATTCCCCTCGAAATCGCATCTTTGCTGCTAGTAGCCCGTAGAAGTCAGCACAAGAATCAAATACTCGCCAAGAAATCATTAATCATGTCAGTCGCTGGTTCCTCACTGTTCAAGCGTCGGCTCGATTCTCTCGGTGTCACCGTCACTGAAGGCCCCGAACACTCATCAACGGAGCTATTAGAGGCGGCCGCAGGCGAACCGGCCGTCGGCGTCGAGATTCCGGGAGTGTCGCTTCCCGGTCGCATCGAGACCGAACCGACGGCC
Source organism: Haloferacaceae archaeon B1-Br10_E2g22 (assembly GCA_001563795.1). Classification (GTDB taxonomy): domain Archaea; phylum Halobacteriota; class Halobacteria; order Halobacteriales; family Haloferacaceae; genus Halohasta. The sequence continues at coordinate 4,717 of LKML01000061.1, forward strand.
GCCGAGTTGCGCACAGCTCACACCGGTATTACGGCCGCATCGCTCGGGATTGCTGAGTACGGCAGCGTTGCGATCGAGGCCGACAGGGCCGGCACGGAGCCGGTGAGCCTGTTTGTGGATCGCCATGTAGTCGTCCTCCGTGAGTCGGATATCGTCGCCGATATGCCTGCGGCGTTCGCATGGCTCGGCCCGCGGGCTCGAGACGACTCCGTTGACGTCGTTTTTGCGACCGGCCCGAGTGCGACCGCCGATATGGGTGGGCTTGTCCACGGTGCACACGGTCCAAAAGAGGTTCACGTGGTGTTGCTCACAGACACCGAAAACCCCGAGGTGACGACCGATGAGTAGCGACAGTACGACTCCCGAGAAGGCCGACCGGATTCGACACCTCCTGGCGACCGAAGGCGACGCAGTCGCCGAAAACACTCGCGGTTTCAACGCCGGCCGATACGACTCGACTGGCCGACTTGAGGACTACGAGACACTGAAAACCGAGGCCCGCGAAATCAAAGAAGACGCGATCGCTCAGCTTCCCGAGTTGATCGACGAGCTAACCACTACAATCGAGGCCAACGGCGGCACCGTCTATCTCGCAGACGACGCCGACGACGCAAACCAGTACATTACTGAACTCGCTGTCGAGGAGCGCGATACCGACCGGCTCGTGAAATCGAAGTCGATGACCTCCGAGGAGATCGAAGTGAACGACGCCCTCGAGGAAGCCGGTGTAGAGGTCGTCGAGACCGACCTCGGCGAATGGGTGCTGCAACTCGCCGACGAGGCACCCTCACACATCGTTGCACCCGCCATCCACAAATCTCGAGAGGCTATTGCAGAACTGTTTGCCGAGCGGTTCGATCCCGACGAGCCGCCGGAGACCGCCGAGGAACTGACGATGTTCGCCCGCGAGCGACTCGGCGAGTTGGTCGAAGACGCTGACGTCGGAATGACGGGCGCGAACTTCATCGCCGCAGACTCCGGAACCATGCTGTTGGTCACCAGCGAGGGCAACGCCCGCAAGACGGTGACTGCGACGGATACCCATATCGCGGTTGCGGGCGTCGAGAAACTCGTCCCGAGCGTCGAGGACTTCTCGCCGTTCGTCGAGCTCATCGGCCGGTCGGGAACTGGCCAGGATGTGACTTCTTACATCTCGATGTTGACGCCACCGGTCGACTCGCCCGTTCCTGACTTTACGACGGACACGATGCCACTCGTCGCGGACGCCACTGATGGGAATGCAGATGGCGAGGGCTCCGGCGGCGACCGCGAGTTCCATCTCGTACTCATCGATAACGGTCGGATGGCGATGCGTGAGGACGACCAACTCAAAGAGACGCTCTACTGCATCCGGTGTTCGGCCTGCTCGAACGCCTGTGGTAACTTCCAGAGTGTCGGCGGCCACGCCTTCGGCGGCGAGACGTACTCTGGGGGAATCGCCACCGGCTGGGAAGCCGGAATCGAGGGCCTTGAGGTCGCCGCCGAGTTCAACGACCTGTGTACTGGTTGTTCGCGCTGTGTGCCGGCCTGCCCGGTGGGTATCGACATCCCGTGGATCAACACGGTCGTCCGCGACCGGATCAATCGTGGCGAAGCTACGCGGAGCCAGGTCGATTGGGTCTTCGAGGAGTTGGTTCCTGACGACGAACCCGCCGGACTCGATCTCGGCACGCGCCTTGTTGGCAACTACGAGACGCTCGCAAAATGGGGCAGCCGAACCGCACCGGTCGCAAACCGAATCGCCGGCTTCGGTCCGGCTCGAGCCCTCGCCGAGCGCGTCGCCGGCATCGACCGCCGCCGCGAGTTGCCCGCATTCGCCAGCGAATCATTCGTTGAGTGGTTCGAACGTCGTGGTGGCCCACGAGTGCCGGCCGACGAGGCGACTCGCAAAGCGGTGGTGTATCCAGATACGGCGACGAACTACGCCGACGTCGACCGCGGAACGGCGGCTGTTCGCGCACTCGAGGCACTCAACGTTCACGTTACGGTGCCACAACTTCCCGGAAGCGGTCGCCCGCCGCTTTCACAAGGGATGGTTGAGACGGCTGCCACGGCGGCTCATGACGTCTATACCAGCCTCGTGACTCACATCGATTCGGGTCGCGATGTGGTCGTTATCGAACCAAGCGATCTTGCGATGTTCCGAAGCGAGTACGAAAAGTTCCTCCCGACCGACTCATACGAGCGGCTTGCCGACGCCAGCTACGATGTCATGGAGTACATTTTCGGGCTACTGGAAAACGGGGCGGCACCGACTGCGCTCCGAACGCCCGATGACAGGGGGCCGGTGCCATCGGGCAAGGCCATCGCCTACCACCCACACTGCCAGGCCCGAACGATCGGCGTCAGCGACCACGCGACCGCAGTCATGGAACGGCTGGGTTACGACGTGCGAACCTCCGAGACGGAATGTTGCGGAATGGCCGGTTCGTTCGGCTACAAAACCGACTACTACGAGTTGAGCATGGATGTGGGCGAGCCGCTCAAAGAGCAGTTCGGCGGCACCGACCGCCTTGTTGTTGCGGCCGGCACGTCCTGTACCGAACAGTTGGACGGCCTTCTCGGCTCTGTGCCAATTCATCCGGTCGAACTGGTCGCTCCGCGGTAAGTCTCGAGGAACCGAACTGAATTTTGTTTTTCGCGGCTGTAGGACGTGTCTTTGCTCATTGCTTTTGATACAGCCACTCGGATACTCTCGAAGGAGGGTACCTGAACAAACCGCCAATATATCCGTTTCGCGACCCAACTACGTGTATGGTAGAAGAGACAACTACTGATTGCCTCACAGAAACGGACAACCCGAATCCTGTTGCACTATCGCTCGCCGGTGGTGCCACTGGAACAATTACTGGCCTCAAACGTGGCGGCCTTCCGGGAGCAGTCATCGGTGGGCTCGTCGGTGGGACTGTTGGCTATCTCGCAGGCGCTGTGTCCTGTGATTCGATGACCGCGGACAACGAACTCTCGGCCGACAGCGAACCGATCAGCATCGATACCTCCGAAGCGGCCGAGCCGGATTCGGACGCTGAGGAAGATGCAGACGATGAGCCGGATTCGGACGCTGAGGAAGATGCAGACGATGAGCCGGATTCGGATGCAGAAACAGATGCTGACGACAAGTCCTCTGTGTGACGATGGTGGCTGACGAAGATTCCAACAGATCGACGATGCTGGCTGCAGGCCTCGCGGGAGCGGCCGCGACCCTAGGCGGGAAGTACCTGCTCACACGACTGACTCGTGGCCGCTTCGGTGAGGAAAACGAGTACAATATCGCGAAAGTCAGTGTTTCGGGACCAATCCAACGCACCCGTAGCCGCCGGTCGCCGCTGCCGGGCCAACGTGCGGCCACGGCTGACGAAATCGTCGAACAGATAACTCGAGCCGACGACGACGAAGCTGTCGAAGCCCTCTTAGTTGAGCTCAACACCCCTGGCGGAGAGGTGCTCCCAAGCGATGACATCCGTCGTGCTGCAGCCGACTTTGACGGCCCAACTATCGCGTATGCGACTGATACGTGTGCATCCGGTGGCTACTGGATTGCGAGCGGCTGTGATGAGCTGTGGGCCAGAGATCTCAGTCTCGTCGGCTCGATCGGCGTCGTCGGCTCACGACCCAACGCGGCTGGACTTGCCGAGAAACTCGGTATCTCGTATGAACAGTTCACCGCCGGTGAGTACAAAGACGCTGGCGTCCCGCTTCGCGAGATCGAGGCCGACGAGCGGGAGTATCTCCAAAGTATCGTCGATGGCTACTACGAGCAGTTCATTGCGACCGTCAGCGACGGCCGAGATATGGATCCGGAGGCTGTTCGTAATACGGAGGCCCGTATCTACATCGGGAGCGATGCGCTCGAACTTGGGCTTGTCGACGAACTCGGCACCGAGGACGCTGTCGAAACTCGACTCGGAGAGCTACTCGGCTGTGAGCCGGCAGTCCGGGAGTTCGAGCCGTCTCAAAGCCTCATGCAGCGAGTCGGAATGGCTGCCGAACGCGTCGCCTTTGCGGCCGGTAACGGTGTTGCAAACACGGTCTCTGGCGGCGACCGCGAGATCGATATCACACTAAAATAGCTCTCTATCTATGGGCTGTACTACTCTTCGACGTCGAGTTCGAACTGGGCGTGTTCTTTGACCGCATTGAGCACAACACTTGTGTTGGACTCTCGAATGTCGACATCCGAGAGGAGCTCTTTGATCTGTGCGTTCATTCCATCTGTGTTTTCGAACTTCCCGATTGCGATGATATCGTAGTCGCCCGTGGTCTCGTATACGCTGATCATCTGGTCTTTCTTACGGAGTCTGTCAACAATCTCCGAGAGCGCACTCCCTTCGACTTTCAGGTGCGTGATTGCTGTCACGTCATAGCCGAGTTTTCCATAATCCAGAATGGGTGTATATCCCTGAATAATCTCTTGTGATTCGAGATCGTTGATATGATTCGAAACGGTGGTCACTGACACATCGAGTTCTTCACCGAGGCTTCGGAGACTTTCTCGACCGCCACCAATCAGCTCGTTGATTAGCTTTGAATCTATGTTGTCGTACGCCATAACACCAACTGAGATTTATAATTTGAAAAATATGCCGGTTATTAGCCGAATTATTCAAATAGAATTGGCTGAAAAACAGCTTCTGGTTTTAGTACAGCTTGTTAGAATCTACTGTGTGCATCCGTCTGTAGTCTTTTCCTACATTGGGTAACTGATCTCACTGTGAGGAGCGCGCAAGTACTGGAAACTACTGTACGGTGAGTTTACGATTCGAATCTACTCCACAGTGTGAGGATTATTCTCACCGACCAATGCTGTACGAACAAAACGGATGGTGGCTCAGATTGAAACCTCATCACAAGGGGCTCAGAGGGGGTAACACGATTTCTATTAATAGGTCGAATTCACCAGATATGGTGATAAAATAAAATATTCGGCCACAATTAGTTACGAATCAAAGTAGGAGATTGTCGCCGTGGTAACTCGATCAGTGAACTCATCCGTAACAGACCCTTGCGTACCAACGATATGGAGGCTGTCTTTGAGAGTCGCCACCGTCCACGGTAAGACGTAACTCTGCTGGCCCGGTTCGCCACGTATCCACGCCTCAGTCGGGATGGCAATACTCCCCGGATGATGCGATTGTGTCGTGAATGTCACGGCTATCGATTCTTTCTCCGGATACGGCATCCGCTCATCAGAGACGACCAGCCACGGTCGTGGGTTTCCGCCCTCCGTTTTGAATGGATCGGGTGCCCACACGACCATTCCTCGATCGACCACCGACGATCACTCACTCCGGTCGCTGTCGGTTAGGTTACTATCAATGGGGTCGACTGCGGTCTCCATCCAGGTGTCGATGTCTTCATCGGAGAATCCGCCATCGAGCTCATCGGCTGTCGCAGCACCGTGGAGGCCAGCCGAGGCGACGGCATGTTCGGCATCTGCAATCGCCCAAAACTGATCACGGTGATCGACAAGCCCGTGTTGTTCAAGCCGTTTGAGTGTCGGTCCAATACTCCCCTTGGGAACGTCGATAGCGTCAACGAGTTCACGCTGCCGGAAGGCTTGATCAGCATGGTCAACGAGGAACCGATAGACTGTCCCTTGAGTGGTATCCGGCGAGAGGTCCGGTAGTGAGGGGCCATCTTCATCGATGGCCTGGAATTTATCCTTAGAAATCGGCATCTTGTGTATCCGTTTGTATTAGAAACTATTAGATCTTATGCAGCCCTACGGAGCTTACTTCAGTATTAAACGGGACAATCTACGCGAAGAAGCACGAAGCACTCCGGATCGAGCATCGAGGATCTATTTGTCGAAAGTAGATGGTGGCTCAGGATAATTCCTCGTCACAAGGGGCTCGGAGGGGGTAACTGTCGTCACTGCCACCAGTTAACTCTCGAGTAACCTGTGTACAAAAACTGTTGGATGACTGCTTTCGGCTGTTTCGAGTGTCGTCTCTCAGTCGTCTATCAGCAGATTCGATGCAGAATCACTGCTCGAGGAATCGGTGTGGTCGATTCCATCTGCGAACAGGTGATTTTGATATCGTATGATGTAGTGGTCGGTTTCGAATCCAGCGGGCGGATCGACCTGCTGGCCGAGTGCATCCCGGACGAGCAGGTCGAATTCGTTGACTCCAGCAGCGACAGTCAGACACGATGTCGAAGAAAACCGCGGATTGATCTCAATAACACGGGGGATGCCGTCTTCATCGAGGAGTTGTTGGACATTCAGTGGTCCGGCTGGTTGGAGTGTCTCGAAAATCTGTCTGCAGATCTCATCTACTGCAGGCATTTGGCGTGTCGCGCCCAGAACCGTCGATCCCTCCTTTTTGAGTGCTTCTTTCGGAACGACACTCAGCAGTCGGTTGCAGTTGGTTCCGACAACGCTTGTCGTATACTCCGGACCCGAAAGACACTCCTGGCACAGCAGCCGCTCGGCGTCAATTGTCGTTGTCTTGAGATGCGTCGCAAGCTCGGTGGGTGTTTCGACCCGTTGGACGCCCCTGCTTCCACGGCCGGCTCTCGGTTTGACGATGAGCGGAAACGCCGTGTTCGGAATCTGGTCTGTGTCGGTTCCAAGCCACGTTTTTGGGGTCGGAACACCTGCTTTCGAGAGTTCCTGCATCGTCCGATATTTGTCTCGAGCGATCTCGATTACGTCCTGTTTTGGGGCAACGATTGGCACCTCACCCACCGCCTGGGACAGCGACTGCAGTACGGTGAGTTCTTCGTCGACAGTCGGAATAATCACCTCAACACCGAACTCTTCGACGATCTGTGCCATTTTTTCGGCCCATGTTGGGTCATCGGCCGGCGGTATCGGACTGCCGGCGTCGGCGAGATACAGCCCGGCGGCTGTGGGATCCATATCCACCCCAATCACTTGGTGGTCGTTTTTGTCTGTGAGCGATTGAATCGCTCCGATTCCACTGGCACCACCAGCCCCAGTAACGAGTACAGTTGCCATATCCGATGGTGCCGAGTCGTTCACTTATTTATACACTCACTACCGGTTTTTCCAGCAGTATGTCGAGACTACTGAAGTGTACTCTCACTCGAGGCTTCGGCAATGACTCGAGCAATCTGTTTTGACCTCGATGGGACGCTTTTCGACGACCGCCAGTACATCCGTGGTGGCTTACGGCACGCTGGTCGTGTGTTGGCCGACGAGACTGGTGTCGATCTCACCGCAGAACTGCTAGCTGCCTACTTCGAGGATGGTATCACGGACTCGACGTTCGATGCGGTACTCGAGGCCCACGGCCTCTCGACAGACCTTGTGCCGACGTTGATCGACGCCTACCATGACAATGACGCCGCGTTGTCGCCGTACCCTGGAGCCGTCTCGACGCTTGAAACACTCGAGGATGCCTACCGTCTCGGAGTGATTACCGGCGGCACAAACGGTCGAGCAAAACTTCGCCGGCTCGGCCTCGAGGAGTTCTTCGAGGCCGTCTATGTGGGCCCGACGTTCGGTACAACCAAACACGACCCCGAAATCTTCGAGGCTGCCCTCGAGACCCTCGGTGTCGAACCGGCCGAGGCGATGTACGTCGGTGACCGGCCGTCACTGGATTTCCCACAACCGAACCAACTGGGAATGACGACCGTTCGTGTTACAACTGGGCGGTATGCCGACAGGCCTGTGAGTGGTGACAACGCAGCCGATCACTGTATTACCGGCCTCCAAGCGCTGCCTGCGGTTCTCGAGATTATTCACCAGTAGGATTCTTCGTGTTGCTGTGTCTCGAGGGTGGTTTCTTTAATTCGAATAACCTGGTAGGACTCGGCGTATCGCGTGTTGGCTTGTCGGCCGCGGAACCGAGCTAATCCTTTCATTGCTTCGGCCTCGAGATACTTCTTTTCACACTGGCTTTCGTGGGCACGGATCGATTCGATTTTTTGCTCGAGGACGTCTTCGGTCAGCGCATTATAGTACTGTGGGTCGAACGACGACCGCGTCGAGGGTGATTCGAACGCGAGCACCTCATCGATGTTTCGTGCGGCCGCGACTGAGGCCAGTGCGGCGTGACGGTGGTCTTGATGGGTGTCTTCTTGGGTGTGGATGTACACCCGCTCGGCGTCAACGGCGTTCAGGTGGTCGTTGATCCGTTTGACGATTTCGCCGTCGTACGGCACGTCCGTGTCTTCGTATCCCAAAAAGTGGATGTCTTCAACACCGAGGATTTTGCCAGCCGTTATCGCTTCTTGTTCTCGTCGTGACTGTTCAGAGAGTTCGCCGCCTTTGGTCAACACGAGGAACCGAATGCGATCGCCGTTGCGTTGGTGTAACGCAAGCGATCCACCAGCACCGAGTTCGATATCGTCGGGATGAGCACCGATTGCTACAATATTCATACAGAGTATACGTAGATTGGCGACCAAAGTTACATACAGCATAGCCGCTCGTAGCCACGGTTATTATCTATTTACTTGCAAAATTTGTGTGAGGTTGCCACCGCCAGCAGCGACCTCTCGAGGACTACTGGGTCGTTGTTGTGTCGGCTGTGTCATCC
>LKML01000062.1 GCA_001563795.1 Haloferacaceae archaeon B1-Br10_E2g22
ACGCTGGCTGGCGATGTGATGGACGCCGTCGGTCGACGCCGTCGAGCCTCTCACGCTCGACGCAACTAACAAAAACTGTCGTTGCAGTCGGCTATGCGTTCTCGTCGACGATGTCGTCGATCCACGTCAGCGTCGCCATCGCCTTCGGGAAGCCGAGCGTCGGAATCGAGAGAATTGCCACATGACGGAGCGTCTCGGGGTCGACGCCCTCATCGAGCGCGCGGCGAACGTGTGAGTGGACCGCACCCTCTGACTCGGAACCCGCCGCCAGTGCGAGTTTGACCAGTCGCTTCGTCTCGTCGTCGACGGGGCCGGCCTCCGAGCAGGCTTTACCGAGCCCGGAATACTGCTCCCAAACCCCGGGATACTGTTCGGCGAGTTCGCCGGCTGTCGACGGAAGTTCGTCGGTGTCGTCAACTGAATCTGTCATACTCGTATTTCCCACTGTCAGCCTAAAATCGTTGTGTTGCCCCCACTTAGAGGCCGATAGTCGGCGCTCGGCGTCGGCCAACGCTGCCGGCGTATTGATGTTTTCGAGCCGGCCCTCGAGGTCGCTGTGAGCCGCCACGTCGACGTACCGCGTCGACAGTTGCTCTACCACTCGGCGTGCCCGGCGGTCGCCCGCCCCAAGCAACTGCTGGCTTTCCTGACGGGCTGGCTCGGTTCGGTACCGCCCGCACAGCGGCTGGACCCCACCGTCGGGATACCGAAAGACGACCGCGTCGTGGCTTGTCGACGGGGCGAGCAGCCGAAAGACCGAATCGTCGACGAACGGGAAATCACAGCCGACGACGAGCGTCCACTCGGCGTCGCTGGCTGCCAGCCCGTCACAGATCCCACCCAGGGGACCGACTTCGCGGTCGTCGACCACGAACGATACCGGGACACCGACCTCCGAGAGTGCGGCCGCGATAGCGTCGCGCTGTTCGTCTCGACAGCTCACTAAGAGCCGGTCGACGCTCGATTCGAGTCCTCGTGCGACGTGGGCGACGAGCGGTCGACCGGCCAACTCGGCGACTGCCTTATCAGTCTCGCCGAAGCGGGTCGAGCGACCGCCGGCGACGATCAGCCCGGTTGGCATCGGTCACCGAAGGTTCCACAGCATCGACCGGAGCTTGTACATGATCGTGTCGTTCTGATAGCCCGCCCAGCCGTTGATGCCACCCAGCAGTGTCGCGGCCGAATATCCTTCGTCGTCGAGTAGTTTCGTCGCCTGCTTGGCGACGATGCCCATCTTGCAGACCACGACGACCTCACGGTCGGTCGGAATCTCGTCGAGTCGACCGAGCAGCGACTCGTCGTTGCCGCGCTGGAGATCGCTGTACACCGGGAGGTTGTAGCTGCCGTCAATTGCGTTTTGCTGGTAGTGGCTTTCCGGTCGGATATCGAGCACGAATGGTGTCTCGCCCGACTGGAGTCGGTCGTCGAGCGTCGACGGACGGAGCGTGTTCATAGCTGACAGAGGGTGGCGGTGGCAGAAAACCGTACTGCTCGTCGGTGGCTCTCGACGGCGGTGTCTACTCGGATGACGACTCGACGAACCGGTCGTCGGCAGCGGCTGTCTCCACGTCGGCCTGCGCGCCCTCAACCCAGCCGTCGACTGGGTCGTCGGGGATATCAAAGGCACCGACGAACGGTTTGATATCCAACACGGGCGTCCAGTCGACGATATCGATCCCACTGACGGTGAGTTCGGAGGCCTCAACCGACTCGATGGCGACCACTGCCAGCCCGAGTGGGTTGGGTCGACTCGGCGTGGGCGTCGCAAACAGCCCCTGTGGCGTCTCGTCGAGAAACGATGTTGGGGTGAGGCTGTAGCCGCCGTCGCCCGCATGCAGATGGTACAGGAGGATACAGTGCGAAAAGCCCTCCAGGTCGGCGAGCCCGGCTTCGTACTCGTCGTTGAGGTCGACGGTCCCCGTGGCGGCTGACTCGCCGGCCGGCTGGATCGGCATTCTCTCGGGGTCGTCGAACGGTGTTCGAATCACACCAATTGGGTCGTACTGGATCGGGGTGCTCATTAGTTGCAGCAAACCGCCAGTCGACCGTGAACCGTCTGGTCCATGGCTCGAAACCGCGTGGTCGCTACTCGGCAGCGTACAGGTAGATCGCACAAACGGCGAGTACCGCCTCTGCAGCCTTCGTGATCACTGCCAGCGGGTTGATGTTGCCTTGCATGTAGAACGCTTCAACGGTCCACCCTTGGAACACGAACAGTGCGAGAATCGTCACAATCGAGTACACTGCCGCCACGATGAACAGTTCGTTTCGCCAGTAATTGGTGAGATACAGTCCTGCACCACCGAGGAATCCCAGCCCATTGAGTACAAAAAGTATCCCGAGCAGCTGACTGAACTGGATCGCGTTCGTCGCCGCAACGAGATGTAATACGCCGGTAATGAGTGCCATCAGAATGGCGATGTATCCGACGGCATTGTCGGGTTTCGTGACTGTCGACGCGGTAGTAGTATTGGTTGCTGTGCCCATGTTCCTGCAATCATACTACCGCTTCATAAGCGGTTGTGGTATGGTCGACGAATGTCTTTCCGCCGTGCGCTTTCATTCTCGTTGGGACCTGCGTCCGGACGGGTGGTTTCCGACTACTGGGACGTCTCGCTGGAGTCTGTTCGAGCCGTATGCGAGTGCCGTCGACGCCGGCCGACGTGATCCAACACGTCACAAGCCAGATCCCCAAACAGCTCGCTGATATCCGACTCACCCAAAACGATTGGCTCGCCGGTTTCGCCAGCCTCGCCGATGGCTGGATCGAGCGGGATCCGACTCAGTACGGGCAGATCGAACTCTGCGGCGAGCTTCGCGCCGCCGCCGGCCCGGAACACTTCGTGGTTCTCGCCACAGTTCGAACAGACGAACGCGCTCATGTTCTCGACAATGCCGAACACGTCGGCCGCGTGGTCGTCGAACAGCCGCACCCCTTTGCGGGCGTTGTCGAGGGCGACATCCTGCGGCGTTGTGACCACCACGGAGCCCATGACGGGCATCTGCTGGAGCATCGTCAGCTGCGCGTCGCCGGTGCCCGGCGGCAGGTCGACCACGAGATAGTCGAGCTGCCCCCAGTTAACCTCGTGCCACAGTTCGGTGAGCGTCTGGTCGACCATCGAGCCGCGCCAGACGACTGGCATCTCCTTGTCGACCAGAAAGCCGACGCTCATGAGCTTCAGTCCGTGGGCCTCGACCGGGACGATTCGCTGGTTTTGGTCGGCCCGCACCGGCTCGCCTTGGACGCCGAGCATTCGGGGGATGTTCGGGCCGTACACATCAGTGTCGAACAGTCCAACGGTCGCGCCGCGGTCGGCGATTCCGGCCGCGAGATTGACCGCAATCGTGCTTTTGCCGACACCGCCTTTGCCGGACGAAACCGCAATGACGATTGGCCCCTCGGAAGCAGGTGTCTCGTCGTCGATTGCGACCGACAGTGACGGCTCGTAGCCCGCGGCCTCGACGGCCTCGCGGACGGCTACCGCCAGTTCGGTCTCGGCCGGCGAGTACGGCGCGCCCAGTGCCAGCGGGACGGCTGCGGTGTCGCCGTCGACCGTGATCTCGCCGACGAGGCCCTGCGAGACGATATCCGTCTCCTCGCTGTCGTCGACCAGTGGGTCGGGTGTCTCAACCGTCGACAGCTGGTCGCGGATCGCGCTGCTCACAGCAACTCCTCCGAAACCGCCGGGAGATCGTCACAGGGAGAGAGCGCGGTTCGTTCGCCACAGGCGTCCTGGCTGAGCTGGACACTGGAGCGTTCCCACAGCCGTGCGTTGAGCCCCGTCGTGACCTGCTTGAGCGCGTCTTTCGCGCTCGCGTGCACATCGCTGTTGACGAACGCCGCCCACTGTTTGAGCGACTGAAAGCCGAAGACGAACCGAACCTCTGGAGACATCCCTTTGTCATTGTGCCAGACGTCGAAGGTCGTTACGGCTTGGTGGCTAACCCACCGGATACTGTTTTCGGCCATCCAGCAGTCGTACTCGTTGCGACAGGCCCCGATCACGTCGAACTCGATCTCGTAGCTGTAGGGCGTCGACGGCGTCATGGGCTTTCACCGTCCGACGATCCATTGCCTGGTGTGACGGCACACCGGGCGTCGACTGTTCTTCCAGGTGTCCGCGGCCGACAGGACTGGCTCATATATACTCCCTCGGCTGCATCTCCCATTGGTCTACGGCTCAACTGTAGAAGGCTTTAAATACGGTTCCTTGGTCGCCCGACTCGCTTCAGGCTCGCCAGTTCAACCAGTACTAGAGGTTTATACCAGTATTCGGCGGTAAACAGTCCGTTTTAGTCCGCAGGCGGCGAACCTGATGCATGTTTGATTCGCTGGCGCAACACGAAGCTGCACTCACCCAACCAGCCGCCGAGTACAGTCCAACGGAGTTGCGCGAGCGTGCGTCGACGTTTATTGAGCAGTGTTACGATGAGCTCGGTAAACGCGAGGCCGTCGACGACCGACTCGCAGCGATCGAGCGTGAGATCTCGGAGACGGGGACGTATACACAGACGACCGAGGAGCTCACCCACGGCGCGCGAATGGCCTGGCGCAACAGCAACCGGTGCATTGGGCGACTGTTCTGGCAGTCGCTGGACGTGCTCGACGAACGCGACTGCGAGAGTGCAGAATCGGTCCACGAGGCGTGCTGTCGACACATCGAGTATGCGAGAAACGACGGCGACATCCGCCCGACGATTACGATTTTTCAGCCGGATACACCCACCACGGAACGAGTTCGTATCTGGAACGACCAGCTGCTGCGGTACGCAGGGTACGAAACAGACGACGGCATCGTCGGCGATCCGGGCCAATGCGAGTTCACAGCGTACTGCCAATCGATAGGCTGGGAGGGCGACGGCGGGCGGTTCGATCCGCTCCCGCACGTCATCCAAGTCGGCGACAGCGAGCCGGAGCTGTTCGAGCTGCCCGAGGAGCTGTTCGTCGAGGTGCCGATCTCACATCCGGACTACGAGTGGGTTGCCGACCTCGAGTTGCGCTGGTACGACGTCCCAATCATCTCGAACATGCGGCTCGAAATCGGCGGGCTCAACTACACTGCCGCGCCGTTCAACGGCTGGTATATGGGCACTGAGATCGGGGCCCGAAACTTCGCCGACGAGGATCGGTACGATATGCTTTCGGCAGTCGGCGAACGGCTCGGGTATGACACCTCGAAGAACCGCTCGCTGTGGAAGGACGAGGCACTCGTCGTCCTCAACCAAGCCGTGTTGCACTCCTATAACAAAGCGGGCGTGAAGATCGTCGACCATCACACCGCCACCGACCAGTTCGCACAGTTCGAACAAAACGAACAGAGAGATGGCCGATCCGTTACCGGTGATCGAAGTTGGTTGGTGCCGCCGATGAGCTCCGCGACAACCCACGTGTTCGACCAGTCGTACGACACCACTGTCCGGACGCCAGGATTCTTTTATATGCAGGAGAGTCTGCCGGACCGGTAGGACACCACACGCGTCTCTGTTCGACTACCACGCCCGGTAGTCTGTTTTGGTTGTGGGTCAAATGCGAACTATTACGACCTTCGGGGACGTATATTCTATATGGCTCAAAACGTCGGTTCGACGGATCGTAAACTTCGAACAGCAGTTGGTGCAGTGGCCGGTCTTGCTTCGCTGGGCACGCTCGCGGGTGTTCTCGGACTTCCTGACGTGGCCTCGCCGGTGTTGGGAATCATCGCGCTCATGATGCTGTCGACGGCGGCAGCAGGAACCTGCGGGCTGTACTCGATTCTCGGCGTCGACACCTGTTCAGTCAAATCGAACTAAGCTGCTGGGCAGCCCTCTACCGCCCAGATGATGGCGTGCAAAGCGTTCGGAGTAACTGTTATTCAGTGTCAACACAACCCTCTACTATGGCTATTCTCGTAGCAATCGGTGATGACGACCGGTTCGAAACCGTGCTTGACGTCGCAGTCCAGCTGGCCAACGGGCTGGACCAGCCACTAACCGTGGCGCACGTCACTGAAAACGAGACGGCGTCGGCTGAAGACCGGAGCTTCCGTGATGCAATCCGGGCGTCTCTTTCGGACGTCGACGTCACTGCCGACGTCTCGCTGGAACATCTCAACCGAAGCGGCCTGCGTTCGGGGACTGCCATCGGCAACCAACTCGTCGACATCGCCGAGGGCGTCGAGATCGACCACATCGTTATCGGCCATCGCTCGAAATCCCAGCTGGAAACGCTGCGCGACGGTCACACCGGCTTTGTGGTTGCCGAAGAGGCTGGTGTGCCAGTGACGATTGTCCCCGAAGCCGTCGAGGAGTCATCGGCCTAACGGCGGTCCTGCTGCGTACCCCCATCGAACGTCGAGCTGAGCTGAAATCGCTGCACGACGAACTCGGATATTTATATACCGCGATTGGAAACGACGAGTATGGACGCCAGCTACCGAGTGGCTGCAGTGTCGGCCGGTGCCGGAATAACGGCGATGGCACTGACAACAGCGATTGTCGGACCGACCGTCCTCGCTATCGTCGCCGGCATCGGTGCGGCGGTCCCGGTCGGGTTTATATATGGACTGCTGGGTCTTGACACGAACTGAGCAGCTCGCGTAGCGACTGACAGCTGGCACCACGTGCCGTTGGCTACTCGGTGCAGTACGGTTCGTCAACATTCTGGTGCGGAACCGTTTCTGTGAGGGCTTCGATTGACCGTCGACGCCACTGGATTGGCCTGCCAGGTTGGTGCCACCACCCCCGTTCGTATATAAAGGCTTCACCGGTTGAGAGTGATACCTACGGCGGAAGGGTTCGCTTGTATAGTTATGAGCAACCCGGATCTACCACCGTCGACGGTGAGTCAAGCACCCGCGGACGCCGATCCGCTGGATATCGTCGACGATCTCGAAGACGGCCCCGATGACTGTCCGTACGACCAGGAGCTTGGTCGACGGATGGGAATCGACGCCATGCGCGTCGCCAACGGCGAACTGGACGAAAAAGAATTCCACGAAAAATACGAAGCCGAACTCGTCGACGAGTTCGGTGACGACTACATCCCTGCGAGGGAGGCTGACGATGAGTAACGCTGACGACAGCGATCTGTGTCTTTCGCGCCGGTCGCTGTTAAAATCGACAGGTGTTGCGGCGGGTCTTGCTGGCTTGAGCGGCTGTGTCGAGATGATCGAAGGCGACGCAAGCCGCGATCTCGACCGGCTCAGTGATGCCGAGACGGCCTACGGTAACTGCTGGATGTGTCATCACGCCTGTGGGCAAGAACTCAAAGTCTCTGATGGAACAATCGTCGACATCTCTGGTGTCGACGGCCACCCACGCGGGAGTGCCGGTGCTGGAACCAAAGGCACGCTGTGTCCGAAAGGCCTCGCCGAGATGGAAAAGGCACACGACCCAGACCGCATCACCAAGCCCTACATCCGAAAAGACGGCGAACTCCGCGAAGCCGACTGGGATGAAGCAATCGCCTACACAGCCGACCGACTCCGTGAGTTCGATGCCGAACACGGCCCAGAGAAACTCCTCAACGCAGCAAGCTGGGCGACAACCGACCTGCATGAGGTGTTTTGGCGTGATCTCTACGGCACTCCGGAACGCATCGGTCGTGGTCGTCACGTCTGTTTCGGCGGCGCACATCTGAGCGGCAACCTGATGGGAGTCGGCGCGGACATGCGGTTCGTCGACTACCAGAACTCCGACTACATCATTGCCTGGGGTCGGAACCTCTTCGAGTCGTTCGCCGGCCAGTGGGAGCCAAAAGGTGTGCTTGAAGCACTTGAACAGGGCGCGACGCTTGTCGTGATCGATCCACAACACACGCCGACAGCCCAGAAGGCCGACCATTGGCTTCCGATCAAGCCACGAACCGATGGCGCGCTCGCGCTGGCGATGGGCCACGTTATTATCGAAAACGATCTCTACGATGAGTCGTTTGTCGAAGACTGGACATACGGCTTCGAGACGTACCGCGAGTCGGTTGCTGATACAACCCCAGAGTGGGCGGCAGACATAACTGGTATCGACGCCGAGACGATCCGCAACATCGCCGTCGAGTTCGCCAACGCAGCACCGACCGCAGGCATCGCGCTGTGGACTGGTGTCGGCCAGTACGCTGAATCCCAGAAAGCTTCTCAGAACATCTTCGCACTCAACGGGCTGGTCGGCAACATCGACCGACCGGGTGGACTCCGTCTGTGGCGTGGTCCGCCGTTTTCGGACCCCTTCGAGGTCAGAAAAATCGACCTGCCGAACAATGCAGCTGGCACGCCACCCGCACTGCGACGCTACGATGAGTATTTGGACCAGCCGTACAGACACACAACCGGGATCGGACACAACCTCGTCCCCGAGATGGTTGACAACGGCCACATCCAGGGGATCTACTGTCATTACGACAATCCGATCAACGACGGCAACAGCGAGGCGTGGATGGAGGCACTGGAGGCGATGGATCTCGTCATCACTGTCGACGCCTACTGGAACGAACTCACTCGCAGTGCGGATGTCGTCTTCCCAGAGGCAATCCAACTCGAAAAGGACACGCTCATCGATTACGCACCAGCATGGAGTGCGTACCACGACCGGCAGTGGATCAGCGGATCGATGGCTGCCGTCGAGCCACTCGGTGAGTCAAAACCCGGCTTCGAGATTCTCAAAGCCTTAGCCGATGAGATGGGCTGGGAGGAGTACATCCCCTGGGAGACTGAAGCCGAGTTCAACGAGGATATGCTCGCAAACATCGAGTACTCCTTCGAGGAGATCGCCGAGCAAAACTACGTGCTGCTCGATGAGTTCGGCTACGAGCAGTGGCGCGACGGTGGCTTCGACACACCGACCGACCGGTTTCAGTTCGATCTGGATGTGATGGACGGATACGCCCAATCGGTCGACGAAATCGAGGCGTTCGATCTCGAAAACGGCCCGCAGTGGGTTCCACCAGGAGCCTTGGGCGAAGAGCCGAACGAGGAGTACCCACTCCACTTCTATGACACTCGCTCAGTGTTTTTCGCATTCGGTGCTGACCAGCCACACGATCAGCTCCGAGAACAGTATGCGTCCAAACACGGACTTGCCGCCGAAGACTACCGCGGGAACTACCTCGTCATAAACCCCGAGGATGCCCGAGAGCGGAATATCGAGACGGGCGATATGATCACCGTCGAATCGAAAGACGGAGGCGGCGAGCTGATGGCCTACGTCAGCGAGCGCACCCCACCCGGATTCATCACGACAGAGTTTGGATTTGGTGAGGGAGCCTCACACGAGGAGGGATTCAACACGATGTTACTTCACACAGACCAAGTCGACCCGCTTTCATCACAACCAGATAGACACCTCCCGGTGGAGGTTCGAGCCACCGGAGGTGAGAGCCGATGAGCGAACAGTGGATGTTTTATTTCGATCCGAACCGCTGTATCGGCTGTCACGCCTGTACGATTTCGTGTAATCAGCGACACGACCGCGATGCAGACGCTGATGACTGGCGAACGGTGACGCATCTCAGCAGCGGTGAGTACCCCGACTTCGAGGAGGTTCCGGTGTCGATGTCGTGTATGCACTGCCACGACGCACCGTGTGAAAAAGTCTGTCCGCCGGATGCGATCATCAAACGCGACGAAGACGGTATCGTCACCGTCGACCGAGACCGCTGTATCGGCTGTCACTACTGTGCATGGGCCTGTCCGTACGGCGCGCCAACCTACGGTGACGACGGCCTCATGTCGAAATGTAATATGTGTCTCGGCGAAGGCCCCGGTAGCGGCCACGGCAAGCCGCCGAAACAGAAACCGGAAGACGGCGGTATCGAACCCTCGTGTGTCGACAACTGTGTCGGCGAGGCAATCAAGGCAGGACCAGTCAGCGAGGTGATGGAGGAGGCATCCGAATCCGCAGCCCAGCGATTCAACGAGGGTGCCTACAACTCGCGTGTAATCGTCGAACCCGTTGAGGCTGCCGAAAGCGAACAGCTCACAGACGCCGCCGCGACCGACGGCGGCGAAACCCAAGCCCACACAGACTGGCTCAGCAGGTGATTCTAATGATACACTCACTTCCCGTCTTGGAGACGTTTGTTGGCTTCCGATGGCTTCCGGCCGACTACTGGGATCTCTCGATTCCGATCTATCTGTATCTGGCCGCCCTCGCCGGAGGCGCGTACCTCGCTGGAGCGTCTGCAAGCATGGTCGACTCGCGTCGATCCCACACCGATAGTGTAGCCACAGAGATTGCCCGCTGGGGATTCTTTGTCTCTGTGGTGAGTGCTGCTGGTGCCGGCCTTGCGGTGGTTTCGCACTTGGCTGTGATCTACCGTGCACTGCTGTTTCCGATCTATCTCACCAACTTCAGCTCATGGATCACCATCGGCACATGGATTCTGGTGACGCTGTCGGTCATCGCAACCGTCTCGCTGGTGCTGCAGTTGTTCGGTTCGTCGGCGGCAGCCGACGACGGCGCAAGCCTCTGGCCGCGAGCCATTGTCGACACACTGGGAATCCTTCCGACCGTCGACCGGCTTGTCGACCGGTTTCGGCCGCCAGCCGCAGGCATGACAGCCCTGTATCTCATCGGGAGCCTGTTCGCTTTGGCGACGATCTACACCGGTTTCGAGTTGGCGATTGTCGAAACAGTGCCGCTGTGGAACGAGATGGTGATCGTTCCGGCACTGTTTCTGACGAGTGGCCTCGCCGCAGGCATTGGACTCACCATCGCGATTACCATGGTCTTTGAGCGTGAAATCGGACCGCTGTGTGGCGGCTATGCTGTTGTTGTTGCCGTTCTGTCGGGGAGTAGCCTGCTGATCGCTGCCTACGGCTGGACACTGCTCGCAGGCAGTGGCGTGCCCGCGCTGGATGCCTCTTACAGCGCGTTGACTGATGGGCTGCTGTGGGTTGGTGTCTGGGTTGTTACACTCGGATTGGTCTTGGCACTGGTCGTCGGTCTCGCCGTTGGGCTCGCTGCACTCCTGGGTCGACTGCCAGCCTCAGTCGAGCGCGCTGGCGGGCCGATGCTGATCGGCTCGTTCGGGCTTCTCACGGTAAGTGGGCTCCTCATGCGCATCCTGTTTTTGCTGGCGGCCGAGCAGCATCCGGTGGTGGTTGTCGTATGACCACCGTCGACACTGAGTCGGCCGAGACAGATGATGCGGGTCAGTCCGACGATGTGGATTCGGCCGGTACTGTCGCGGACGCTGAACCGACCGATGACTGTGTGCCACGTGAGTCACTCCTCAGGCTGCACACACTGTTCGCCCGGTGTTTCTCGCCACCAGACGACGCCACTGTGGATGCGATCCACTCAGGGAGGATTGTCGACCACATCGAAGCAGAGGCCTCGACGCTGGGCATTAAGCTCAACCGACCTACGCTCCCACCCAATCCGTATGAAGCATACCTTCGGACGTTTGCAGGGTTTGACGGTGGTGCTCACGCACCGCCTGCGGAGTCAGTATATAAGCCGTGGTGGGACGGAACCGACCGCGGCATCCTCTCGGGGCCGCCAGCCCACGACATGGCACGGCGGTATGAGGCGGTCGACATCGAAACGCCCGACGCATATCCGGACGACCATATCGCCCTTGAATTGGAGTATGCAAGCCTGCTGGTTGAACACCACGAGGATGCAGCATACATCGCGTTCGCCAACACACACCTCGATTGGATCCCGAGACTCCGTGAGCGCATTGAGGAGACAACGGCTGTGGCGTTCCACATATGGGCGGCTCAGGCCCTTGAGACGGTGGTGAGCCGAACCGTGACGATACTCGACGAATCTACAGATACGCACGACGAGTGGCTCGGGGCTTGATCCCGAAGCAGTTCACTCGTCGGAAAACTGCCCCATCACATTCTTTTCAGCCCGCGAAAGCCGCTGAGAGAACGCCGAGGTCGAGATGTCGAACTGCTCGGCCAGCGTCGACATTGAGGGTTCTTCACCAGGTTCGTAGTAGCCTTCGTCGATGGCCAACTGGAGTGCCTCACGCTGTTTCGGCGTCAGCACCGAGACGTCGACCTCGTAAATCTCCTCACGTAGCTCCTCGCCGCTGCCCGTATGAGTCATGCTAACAAGCCTAACGGTCGAGCCAATCTCAGTGAGATCACTCACGAGATCAGAGACGATTGCCGAAGAGGGCAGAAACGTCTTGATAAAAAACGAGCCCTCGCCTTCGCGCAGGAAGTGCGGAATACAGCCGTAGCTCGAAAAGACGGCGCTCGGACAGTGATCACAGACTTCGTCGGTGTGGTACTTCGTAATCACGCGCTCGCCGGTTTCGACGACCTCCGGGAGACAGGTTTCTTTGCTCGGGGAGTCGGTCTCACAGGCTTCACAGACAGTCACTTCCGACTGGCAGATGCCGTCTTCGACCCGGACGTCGACATCGATAACGTCGCCGTCGAGCGCGTCAATATAACAGTCCCCACCGCGCTCGATTTCGAGGACCACCCGCAGATCACGGGTTTCTGTGAGCGGTTGGGGGGTGGCGGTGTCGTTGCCGAGACCGTCCGAACTCATAGCTCACTCTTCGGGCCATGAATATAAATATCATATCCCCTACTCCCAGCGGCTAAGAATGCGCAACCGAAGCTCGCGCCGTTGCGTGGTCGACTGCTGCGACGACACGGTCGACGGTCGACCAGACACTCGTCCTCTCCGGGCCACTGACCACCGATAGCAGCCTCCCTAACTGGACGCCGCCTCGACCAGCCGATCAGCCACTGAAACCGATCAGCCGGAGCCCGATCAGCGACACCAGCACCGTCGACCCCTCGTGACCGATAACGGCAAGCGGGAGTGGAATCCCGGCTGTGAGTATCGCAACGACCATGATCGCAATCGCCCCGAACGCAATCGAGAAGTTGATGTACAGTGTTTTCTTCGTCTCCCTGCTGAGCGAGAAGGCATACGGGAGCTTGTCGAGCGCGTCGGACATGAGCACGATATCCGCCGTTTCGAGCGCGACACCGGTTCCGGCCCCACCCATCCCGATGCTGATATCGGCTGTCGCCAGCGCGGGCGCGTCGTTGACGCCATCGCCGACCATCGCAACCGCCTCGTGGCGGTCGGTGAGCGTTTCGATATGGTCGACTTTCTCTTCGGGAAGCAGTCCCGCGTACACCTCATCGATGCCGACCTGCTCGGCGATATGTTCGGCCACACGCCGGTTGTCGCCGGTCAGCATCACGATCTGTTCGACACCGCTCTCACGGAGCTTTTCGATCAT
>LKML01000016.1 GCA_001563795.1 Haloferacaceae archaeon B1-Br10_E2g22
CGTAGCTGCCGTTGGTACACGAGCCGATCATGACCTGCTCGACGCGCTCGCCGGCGACTTCGCGGACGGGCACGACCTTGTCGGGCATGCTCGGACACGCGATGAGCGGTTCGAGATCCGAGAGATCAATGGTGATCTCCTCGGCATACTCAGCGTCCTCGTCGGGGCCGAGTTCGACGAACTCTTCGGGGCGACCAACGCGCTCGAGATAGTCTTTGGTCTGCTCGTCGGTCGGGAAGATCGAGGAGGTCGCACCGAGTTCCGTCCCCATGTTTGTGATCGTCGTTCGCTCAGGGACGGTCAGTGTCTCGACGCCAGGGCCGGTGTACTCGAAGACCTTGCCGACGCCGCCTTTCACGCTGAAGCGTCGCAGCATCTCGAGGATGACATCTTTGCACGAGGCCCAATCTGGGAGTTCACCCTCGAGGCGGACGTTGACGACTTCTGGCATCTCAACGTAGTAAGCACCGCCACCCATAGCGACGGCGATGTCGAGGCCACCTGCACCGATTGCGAGCTGGCCGAGGCCGCCGGGCGTTGGGGTGTGGCTGTCCGAACCGAGGAGCGTCTTGCCGGGGGCAGCGAAGTTCTCTTTGTGAACGTTGTGACAGATACCGTTGCCGGGCCGTGAGAAGTGCGCACCGAAGGTGCCTGCCGCAGACCGCAGGAAGCGGTGGTCGTCGGTGTTCTTAAAGTCGAACTGATAGGTCTGGTGGTCACAGTACTGGGCGGCGAGTTCGGTCTGGACGTCTTCCAGGCCGAGGGCTTCGAACTGCAGCCAGACCATCGTCCCAGTCGTATCCTGGGTCAGCGTCTGGTCGATTTCGATACCGATCTCCTCGCCGGGGGTGAGTTCCCCCTCGATGAGGTGATCATCAAGGATCTTTTCTGTGAGCGTCTTTCCCATAACACTCGCCGATGGTCCCTACGCGGGTATAAATCCCGCGTATTTCTCGACTGTTAACCGTGTCAAATAGAGCCGGCAACGAGTGATTCATCGATCCGACCCCTCGAGAGACGAGGCTATGAGCACGGCTCAGCGCCATCAGCGGGATGTGAGAACGCCATCGAACTCTGTCTCGCGGCTACTATACAGATCTCGGTACGGTTTTGAGCCAGCCAACGAAGATGCAGGTATGTTCGAATCCGGTAGGTTTGTCGGCCAGCATCTCACACCGCTCGAGGAAAGCCAACTGCAACCGAACGGCGTTGATCTCACAGCTGGAAAGCTCTTCAGACAAACCGAAAGCGGACGAATCGGGATTGACGACAAAACAGTGGGCGACCGCAACACAATCGAGCCGATCGACGGCACGTTCCATCTCGAAGTAGGTGCGTACATCGTCCAGTATGGCGAAACCGTCTGCATCCCCGAACAGCATATCGGCTTTATCTATCCTCGGTCGTCGCTCATGCGCAACTCCTGTATGCTTCATACCGCAGTCTGGGATGCCGGCTACGAGGGTAAAGGCGAAGGACTGCTCGAGGTACACCACGAAATCGAGATCGAACAGGGCGCACGAATCGCCCAGATCGTCTTCGCCGAGGCAGACCACGAGGGAACCTACGACGGCAGCTATCAGGGCGAAAACGTCGAGTAACCGCTGATAAGCGATGATTACTAACTGTAGGTTCTTGATAGCTACTGGTAGACGTGAGGACTGGCTGTGATCTCTCGATAACTACTACTCGTGGTTAGTCGGTGACTGCATCTTCGAGTCCACTCACAGTCGAGTTCTCAAACACATCTTCCCACGTTTCGTCGTCGGCTTCAGCATCGTTTAGTTGACGTTCGTCGACCAGCAACGAGGCGAGATACGGCGCATCGGGGTTGAAGTGGCTGTGGGTCAGCGTCGAGACGGTGTGCTCGAGTGCGCGATCCAAACACGGGGTTGTCCGGACGAGTTTGTGGCGAATTCCGCGTGAGCGATCATGAACGAACAGCTCGATTTCGTCAGTTGGCAGAAAAATATCGACCGGTTTGAGAATGATGTCGTAAGAACGCTGGTAGTGGCTAAAGACGAGCGCGTCTGCCAGCGGTTCGTCGCCAAATTTGACGATTTCAGGATCGACAGCCCAGCCCGGATCGAGATGCTCGTCGAGTTCGCGATAGTTGATCACGTTACGAACAGTCGTCCGCTCGCGGATCGTCTCGAGGTCGATTTCGGGTGC
The DNA here is from genome assembly GCA_001563795.1 of Haloferacaceae archaeon B1-Br10_E2g22. Taxonomy (GTDB): domain Archaea; phylum Halobacteriota; class Halobacteria; order Halobacteriales; family Haloferacaceae; genus Halohasta. Next base: position 2,173 of record LKML01000016.1, read on the forward strand.
GGGCCTAAATACAGAGACGAACTCCGCCAGCAACTCGGTCAGTGACTCTTCGTTTTCATCAGCAGTCTCGGTTGCCTCGATTTTGGATACGCCTGAGTTCGGGCCGATGGCTGTGGCTGGCCGTATGAACGGGCTTTCCTCAGGCGGTTTTCCGGTGTCGCTCATGCTGTGGCCTCCCACAGGCAGCCGTCTCAACTGTCTGTACCAGCAGTTTCGTACTATGGGATCAAAAACCCTCCTACACATCAGACAACCAGCGATGGCTGTGTGTCAGTTGGATATGTAAAAACGGGCTGGGAGGGAGTTGAACCCCCGACCGTCTGGTTAAAAGCCAGACGCTCTCCCTAACTGAGCTACCAGCCCTCATTCTGAGTTGCCCGCACTCGCTGATAAGCGTTTACATCACCGGCGACTACGGTGGCGATTCACACAATCAGCCGCACTGACAACAACGCAAAAACGCCAGCAGTCTTCTCGAGTGACTCAGGTGTCGTCAACAAAATACTCACTCAGCGCGTCGGCGACAACATCACCCGGAAGGCGGTTTTCCATTGACGCCCGGTGGCGGAGTTCGACGTACAACTTCGGTGGAAGCGTCATCGTCAGCGTCCCGGGACTGAGGCCGTGGTCTCGAAGCGCGGTTTCGGTGTCTGTGCCGTCGTTGATCGCACTGGCGACCGACCGAATATCCCGTACTGTGAGTTCGGCATCGAGACTCGCCCACGCGAGTAGATATCGATCCTCCGTTGGCACGCGGGCGATGTGTTTGGCTGCAGTGGGTGCAATATGGCCGCGGGCGACGTGTCGGCGGATCGACTGTGGGAGGTCGTGAACCCGGGCCCACTTGCGAATAAACGAGACTGTCACGCCCTCGCCGGCACGCTCGGCGGCGGCTTTGTATGAGCCGACGCCACGGACGAGCGCAGCACAGGCTGCAGCCCCCCGCAGCATCAACACGTGGTCGTTTGCGCCGACCGCGCCGGTCGCAAACTCATAGACCACCTCAGCGGCCTCGGCGACGCTTTCGGGGTCGTCGGGATCGAAGCCGACAGCTTCAGTGGCCCGCTCGCCTGTAACTTCGGGATCCGCACGGACAACAGGCGTTCCGACCGGCGTTTCGCGGTCAGTGCCATACTCCTTGCTCATTGGTTCGGTAATTCGACCCGTATACTAAAAACATCCCGCTCGACCCTACGCTGTGTACAGACTTTCGATCGTATCTGTCTTTCGTGGCCAGGCCGCTGTGAGTTGGGCCTGAAGTTTCCTCTTGGATACCCGGAGAGTTCATACACGAACGTCGAACGCCACCAGTGAGTTACGGACAAGGAACGCTCGCGGCCTCTTTTTCAGGCGTATCTTCGGTCGATTTGGGGGCGTCGGGAGTCTCGTCGTCTTCATCAGCATCGTTCGTACTCCCGGTTTCGCTTTCGCTTTCAGTCTCAGTTTTGGCAGCCGCACGTTGCTCAGAAAGATGCTCCCAGATCTCAGTACATCCTGCTCCATCCGAGAGGTTGGACAGATGAGTAGTCTCTTGATCGCTCATTGTGTTGCCTCCGCAGTTAAGCCGGCTGCTCGGATGGCTGTGACATCCGTAGAGCCTTCTTTTGTAGTAGACGGTGCTGTCATCAGTACCCTGTAGGACGGTCTTACGGTTAACCGTCGTCTAACCCGTAACACTGGCCCGCGCTCTGTGATACGGGAATCTGTTGCTGGTATCGGTGACACGGCATATGCGACAAAACCCACCGACTGCGATTGACTGGCACCTCTGCAGCGTGTCAGCGGTGCGGTCAGTGATTGTTGTCGGCGACTGATACAGGTGCCTCGAGCGTCTAAAGGAATTCAATGAGCGTCGCTCTCCGAATCCTCGATGACGGTGCGTGGTTGTCAGTAAACGATCAGCGTCGCGTGAGTGTTAGTGAACTCTGGCGGCTCAACGCGCCGGATTTCTGCTCCTGCGAACTCGTTGATTTCATTGCCGAAGGCTTCACCGACGTCAGTGCTGATGGCCGCGACGTGGCGGTCACCACCTACGGAGAGTGTATCGCCTGTGGTGAAAGCGGTGTTCCTGGTAGACTCCCAGTTGGCCGGATTCGTCACGGCGAATATGTTGGGTATGACCGTCAAAACATGGTTATAGAGCCTATCGAAACCCGATTGCGTAACTAGCGGTAACTGTATCCGGTATACCCAACCACCGGGGAGGGTTGACGCGGTAGCGGGCTGTTTAGGTGTGTAGATTCTGAGTGGACATATGCCAACTGACGTCGAACGATGGAAATCCGAGATCTACGGCAAGGAGATCCGCGAGCATCTGTATCGATTTGCGGACGAAGGATGGGATGCGATTCCGGACGACGAACGCGACGCCTGGTTCGAGCGGTTCAAATGGTGGGGACTGTACCACCAGCGCAACGGCCAGGAAAGCTACTTTATGATGCGGATCGGGACGCCAAACGGTGTACTCGAGCCGGGCCAAACCGAGGTTGTCGCCGACATTGCAAAGAAGTACGCCACTGGCCCGGTTGAGAACCCCGAGTTCGGCAACGCCTACGTTGATTGGACGACCCGACAGTCGATCCAGCTACACTGGATCAAACTCGAGGACATCCCGGCCATTTTCGAGACACTCGAGTCGAACGGCCTTTCGACCCAGCAAGCCTGTGGCGATTCGTGGCGAAACATCGTCGGCAACCCGATGGCCGGCAAGGCTCCGGAGTTCGTCGACGCCCTTCCAGTTATCCACGAGCTCAACGACCGGTTCAAAGGCAACGAGGAACACTCGAATCTCCCCCGAAAATGGAAGGTCTCGGTTACCGGTGCGCCCGACGGCTCTGGGCAGGGAGACATCAACGATTTGGCCTTTGAGCCAGCTTACAAAGAAATTGACGGCGGGGAGGTTCGTGGCTTCAACATCCGGGTTGGCGGCGGTCTCTCACGAAACGAGCCACGATTGGCCCGTGATATCGATGTGTTCACTCGACCCGAGAACGCCGCGGACATCGCAGCAGGTATCTCCGCGCTGTTCCGCGAGCACGGCGACCGCGAAAACCGCTACAACGCCCGAATTAAGTTCCTCATCGACGAGTGGGGCCCCGAGAAGTTCCGCCAGGTTCTGCAAAAAGCGTTCGTTGATTTCGAACTCGAGACCGCCGGCGAGGATCTACGCGAGCAGTATACCTACAACGCGGGCGACGAACACGGCGACCTGATCGGTGTACACGAACAGCGCGACGGCAACTACTACGTCGGACTCAACGTGCTCGTCGGCCGAATGGGTGCCGATGACACTGCTGAACTCGCTGAACTCGCCGAAAAGTACGGTTCCGGCGAGGTGCGGATTAGCCAGCGACAGAACGTGATGATTACGGACGTGCCGGAAAAAGACCTCAAGAATCTGCTCGAAGAAGACTTACTCGAGCACTACTCGCCCGACCCACACCCATTCATGCGTGGCTCAGTTGCCTGTACGGGCACGGAGTTCTGTTCGCTTTCGATTGTTGAGACGAAAAATCGACAGGTTCGGTTTGCTCGTTGGCTCAAAGCAAACGTCGACCTTCCAGAGGGCATCGAGGACTTCCACATCCATCTTTCGGGCTGTACCGCATCGTGTGCCCAGCCCCAGATTGCCGACATTTCACTGCGCGGAATGAAAACCCGGAAAAACGGCGAGCCGGTCGAAGCCCTCGACATTGGACTGGGCGGCGGGCTTGGAGAGAATCCACAGTTCGCCGAGTGGGTTGGTCAGCGCGTTCCTGTAGACGAAGTACCCGGTGCGATCAAGAACTTGCTGGCGAGTTTCGAAGCCCAACGTCAGGGCGACGAGACGTTTCGGACGTTCATTGCTCGTCACGACGAAGACGAACTCGAGGAGCTTATCGAACCCGAAGAGACCAGCTACGAAGACCCCTACATGCACAACACCAAACTGACGTGGTATCCGTATGCCGAAGACGACGAGATGGATGCTTCGCCCGCCCCGACCGACGGCGACGGCAATCCGATTGCGCCGGCTGACGACTGATCACCGCCCGCAGTTTTAGGATCTTATTTTTCGGTTCTGCTGGCCACAGAACAGCCGACCAGTGTGTTGTTGTTCGAGGTTGAGTACCCGAAACATCAAGAAGTAGGGAATTCAAGTACTCAGTAATGACCGTCTATCGGTTCCGTTTCAAGTACGACCCAGAGCCGCTCGAGTTGTGGCGTGATATACATATCGGTGCGGATCGAACGCTCGAGGAGCTACACTCGATAATTAACGAGGCGTTCGGACTCGGCGAGGGGAATCGGTGGTTCATTGGCGATGGGGAATCCTACTGGAACAGCGATATAACGTATCTCAGTCCGCAGGACGACCAGATGCAAGCCGACGCCGACAACACACGAAATGCCGCCGAGACGACTGTCGGCGAGTTGGCCCAACAACTCGGAATCGAACAGTACGAACGAATCTGTTATCTGTATGATTACGGCGACGAGTGGCGCTTTTATGCGATCTGCAAGGAAGTTTACGACGGCCCAGCCGACACCAAACCATCGGTCGGCAAACAGAAAGGCGATCCACTCGAGCAGTATCCCGAACCCGAAACGCTCAAGACTTTGCTACCCGAGCCACTCGAGACGCTCACCGAAACACCAGTTTCGACCGCGGATCTCGAAGCAATCGAAGCCCACGATGCTGTCGAATGCGTCATCAACCTACTTACTGTCGAGACCGACGCTGGGATGGCCTCCGAGCGGTTTGTGATACAGTACGACGACGTAGGGTATCTGTTGGAACTGTATCCAGAAGGATGGGAGATCGTCGAGCAAATCGAAGCCACAGACAATACCAATTCAGAACTCCTTGAGGAACTCGTCTCGCGGGTGCGTACATATCACACGAAACTCGCAGAACTGGCTGCTGCGGCGTTGGGCGAGAAGTTCGACGACGAAACCGTCAAGGCGATGAACGCTGAACTGAACCGCGAACTCGAGGCGCGTGGGCTTGGCCACCTCTGAGTCGTCTCTGAAGTCCTCGAGTTGCGTTCCGAGACGACTCACCAGCGCGAGCAGCCACCGAAACAACAAGCGTTAACCGGCTGACTGAACAGTCAGTTAGTATGCCGCTCGGGGAGCTGTTCGACGAACCAACAGACACCCGCCAAGAACTCATGGGTGCGACGTACTGTGCGCTTTGTGAACACGGGTATGCAGAGTTGACGATCCAACGAATCAGCGATCAGTTCCCCAAGAGCAAATCGCTGCTGTACCATCACTACGACAGTAAAGACGAACTACTGGTAGAGTTTCTGTCCTTTGTCCTCGAGCATCTCGAATCGACGATCCCAGAGGACGACGACGAGCCACTGGAGGCCCTCGAGAGTCTGCTGGATCATCTGTTGCCAACAGATCCCTCGGCCGAACAACAGCAGTTTATCCGAGCAATCGTCGAACTCCGGGCGCAAGCCGCGAGTACACCTGCATACCAAACGCAGTTTACTCGCAGCACCGAGTGCATCCAGAACCGACTGGTGGCGATTATCAACCGTGGTCAAAACCAGGGTGTGTTTCGGCCCCTTGAGGCCGACCAGCTCGCCGCGTTCGTGGTCGCAACGATTGACGGTGCGATGATCCAACAGGCGACAACGGATTCGACCCACACACACTCGAGAGTCCGTAAGGTACGCACAGAGTTGGAGACGTGTCTCGAGGCGCGGCTCATACGCTCGGACACAGAGGCGACCGAATGAGTTCGGCAAGCCGTGATCGGTCGGTCAACGTTACCGACGGCCCGCTGCTCAAGCCGCTTGTTATCCTCTCTGTGCCGATCGTGTTGACCAACCTCTTGCAGGTCGGCTACAACCTCGCAGATACCTTTTGGGTCGGTCGGCTCGGCCAGCCAGCAGTCGCGGCGCTGTCGTTTTCGTGGGCGATCGTATTTCTCGTGATCAGCCTCTCGCTTGGATTTTCTATCGCCGGGACGGTGCTGGTCGCCCAACACAAAGGCGCAGGGAATCTCGATCGCGTTGGGCACGTCGCCGGCCAGACAATCTCGCTTGTGGTTGCAGTCTCGCTTTTGTTCTCGGTACTGGGATATCTACTCGCACCGTGGCTCTTAGAACTGGTCGGGGCAGTTCCCGGCACAACCGAGTACGGGATGGCAGTCACCTACACCCGGACGATGTTCATCGGCATCCCGTTTATATTCAGTTTCTTCGTGTTTCAGTCGCTTTTGCAGGGATGGGGCGATACACGAACCCCGCTGTATCTGATGGCGTTCGGTGTCGGGCTGAACGTGGTTGTCGATCCGTTTTTCATTCTGGGCTTTCAGGACAACGTCGTCTTCGCGTGGGTCGGCCTCGAGTCACTAGAATCGAGGCTGTTTGCGGCGACCGGCTTCGCTGGCTTCGGCGTCCAAGGGGCGGCGATAGCGACGATTCTCGCCCGCGGTGTTGGGGCGGGTATTGGCATCTGGCTGCTGCTTTCGGGTTCGGTCGGAATCTCGATTTCTGTGGCCGATTTCGCCCCTGATCCGGAGACGATCCGCCGCATCTTCACGATTGGCGCGCCAGCCAGCCTCGAGGTCAGCACGAAAGCTCTCAGCGTGACGATTCTGACCGCGCTTGTCGCCGTTGCTGGCGCAGAGGCCGTCGCCGCCTACGGTATTGGCTCGCGTGTCACGTCGATGGTCGTGTTGCCTGCACTTGGGCTGGCTCGAGGTGTCGAAACCGTCGTCGGCCAGAATTTGGGAGCCCAACAGATCGACCGCGCAAAGCGTGGAGTCCGCCTTGCGATTGGGATCGTCATTGGCTGTTTTTTGGTCTTTGGGATCGGCGTCTACCTGTTTGCACCCCTCATTGTCAGCATCTTCGTGACTGGGATGGGTGCAACAGCGGTCGTCGAAATCGGTGCCGAGTACCTCCAGGTTGTCGCCGCCAGCTACGTCTTTTTGGGGATATTTTTCGTTATCCAAGGTGGATTCCGCGGTAGCGGTCGAACGCGAGTGGCATTGCTGTTTGCGTTTGTCGGCTACATCGTCCTGCGGTCGGCGTTGGCCTACGTGCTTGCGGTGCCGATGGGATGGGGTGCGACCGGCATCTGGTACGGCGAGGCGGCCTCGAACGTACTAATGGCGCTGCTTACCCTGGTGTATTTCCGACGCGGCACCTGGGCGGGCCGACTCGTCGAAGATGACCGAGGAACTGAGCCATCCAGTGATGATCGTCCGAACGTCGAACAACCCCTGAACACGGACTAATGCAGTCGCAACTGCACAGTCAGGTGACCAAATAGTAGGGGTCGGCTTCGATCCGCGGAATCAGAAACTCTTGGATCTCTCCGGCTCGGACAGCCAGCATGTTCAGTCCGTCGAGTGTGTAGTGATCCATGACGCCATTGGCGACCAGTGTATCCCGAAGTCCCAGGCGGTTCCAAAAGTATAGGTAGTTGTTTTTGTCGTAGTTACGCTGGGTGATCTGGGTTGTTGTCCCGTTGGCGCGTAACTCGCCGTCGATTTCGACTGTCTCGACGTACGGGACGTTGCAGATGCGTTCGATATAGTGCAGTTGTGTTGAGACGAACCACGGTGTGCCTATATTGAGACACAACACGTTGTCCCTGCTCAGTTGGCCGTAACAGCCCTCTGGTGAGAACGTATCTCGAACCGTACAGTCCTCGAATCGGTACGGCCCCTCTCCGAGTATCGAATGAAGCGGATCCGGCGTCCGAAACTCCGCGTCCTCAAAAAACAGCCCCGAAAACGCACCCAGTTCAGGCGCTGTTGTTTCGAGATCGAACACACCTGTCGTACGAAACGATTTGGTAAATCCGGGGACGAGAATCGTCTCGAAACTCGAGCGTAACTTCTCGAGGATCGTCTCGTAGGGATCTTCGCCGAGTGCGGTTTTGATGTCACTGAGCCCGATATGAACGAAGACGACAGACTCCTTGTCGTACTGCTTAAGAACGGCATCGAAAACGGCCTCACTCGTCGGACCACACCGAGTGGGTCGCTGTTTTTCCAGAAAGTGTTTCGCGCTCGTCCAAGCAGTCTCCGGAAGATGTGTGACTGTCCGTCTCGAGAGGCTAATCATACTCGCCTCCCGGCGGTGTGAGACTGCGGCGGGCCTCGACCGACAGCGATCTGAGCCCGGTCTGTGCTCGAAGGCGAACGCTTTGGCCAGCGTATGAGCATACATCACTGAGCCAGTTGCTCGAGGGGTTAGTAATGGACAACTTTCGACTGCCAGCGACGGCAATTCGTCCTGTAGGCCACCGGTGGGTTGGCTCCGTTCTGTTTGGAGACCCCAACGCCACCACAGAACGGCTCGCAGACAGTAAGCTGGGTATAACAAACACTGCACTATCCTCCAGAGTTCGTATGCAAGTGCTCTCTCGAAAGGGTCTCTCACAAACGACGATAACAACTGGCTGCTGGTTACTCGAGGGACTTGGAGTGTCCACACCACCCACGGGCAGTGTGTGATCTGTATGCGTGTACAGTTCGATCTGACACACCCCGCACACGTCCACCTGTTCAAAAACGCGATACGGACGCTCGTCTCCGAAGGCCACAACGTCGCGGTCACCGCACGGAACAAAGAGGTGACAACAGACCTGTTGGATGCCTACGGCATCGACCATACAGTGCTTTCGACAAAGGGAACAACCACTGCTGGACTGGTCGCCGAGTGGTCGCTTCGAGAGGTTCGAACGCTCAGATACATGCGAAAGTTCGATCCGGATGTTGTCGTCAGCCGAGCGCTCCCTTCTGCGGTTCATGCGGCCGCCCTTACAGGGACGACCAGTGTTGTGGTGACCGACACCGAATACACCTGGAAGATTGCGAAGCTAATCGCCCCGTTTGTTTCGTACTGGTGTACCTCCGAACACTTCAGCCGCGAGTTCGGCAGCAATCACCGCCGGTTCAAAGGATTCGACGAACTCGCGTATCTCCATCCCAACCGGTTCGCTCCTGAGGCCGACCGACTCCGCCAACAGGGCGTTAATCCGGACGAGCCGTATTTCGTCCTTCGGTTTGTCTCGATGGGTGCCCACCACGACGTTGGACGCGCTGGGGTTTCGCCAGCGGCCAAACGGCGGCTCGTCGAAGCACTCTCCGAACACGGTACGGTGTATATCTCTTCGGAGCGGTCACTGCCGGCCGACCTCGAGGCGTATGCGGTTCCAACTGACCCATCGGACATCCATCATCTGTTGGCGTTTGCGAGGCTCTGTGTCGGCGACAGCGAAACAATGGCCACTGAGGCAGCCCTGCTCGGAACCCCCACAATTCGGGTCAACTCACACGCAGACGACCAACAGCTGGGCGTGTTCGTCACCCTCGAAGACCGTGGACTCGTCGAATCAATCGCCGACGAGAACGAAGCCCAGAACAGAGCCATCGAGTTGGCGACCGCCCCAGACGCACACGAGCAGTGGGCCGACAGACGCGAGAGGCTGCTCGACGAATCGATTGATCTGACCGAGTATCTACTCGAGATCATCAAAGAGGCAGCCGAAGACAGCACAGAATCCGAGCGTTCTCGTTCGGTGACGGAGTCGTCTGAGCCTGTCTTGGCTAGCTCCGACCAGCCTACCTCAGGCCAGTCTCCTTCCGACCAGCCTCCCTCCAATCATTCTGCCTCCGACCAGTAATGACCACAACACAAACCACCGAATCACAGTCCACCACTTCAACAGATCCCAACATTCGTGTGTTGAGTCTTGTGACGAACCATCGCGCTCGGTTTTATCTCCAGCAGATCGAGCGGCTTCGCTCCCGTGGGATCGAAGTCGATATTGTCACTGTCCCGGATTCGGAGGGCGATACGAGACGGCTCGCAGATTATGCCCGATTTTATGCAGCCGCACTGCGGGCCACTCGAGGCCACTATGATGTCGTCCATGCGAACTATGGATTGTCGGCCCCACCGGCAGTACTCCAAAGATCTCATCCAACAGTCGTCTCGCTGTGGGGAAGTGATCTGTTCGGCACCTACGGGTCGGTGGGGCGCTGGACGGCTCGCCTGGCCGATGAGGTGATCGTTATGTCTCCAGAGATGGCAGTCGAACTCACGTGTCCGTCTCATGTTATCGCCCACGGCATTGACCTCGAGCGGTTTCGCCCAGAGCCACAACAGCCCTGCCAGGCTTCCCTCGGCTGGAACCCAGCTGCATACCACGTGCTGTTTCCATACCCTGCCTCACGAGAGGTGAAAAACTACCCGCGAGCCGAACGAATTGTCGCTGCGGCCGAGCCCCGCCTCGAGCGGCCTATTGAACTGCAGACAGTCAGCGGTGTTGCCCACGAACGGATGTACAAATACATGAACGCCGCCGACGTACTGTTTTTGACCTCGAGACGAGAGGGCTCGCCAAACTCAATCAAAGAGGCGATGGCCTGTAACCTGCCGATCGTCTCGGTCGATGTTGGTGACGTTGCCGAACGACTGGCTGGCGTCTCACAGACTGCCGTAGAGACGACCGACAAACGGCTCGCTGATTCGCTTGTCGAGATTCTGCGTGCCGACGAACCCTCCGATGGCCGCGAGCACATCCGCGAGCTCAGCTTAGACCGACAGATCGACCGTCTCATCGAAGTCTACCGACGTGCAATCGAGACCCCGACATAACTGCTCGAGAGTCTGTGTCGTTCCTTGAGAAGTCTTGGTGGGTTTTCGAGATATATCAACCGAAACAAATCCGTACCCACACTATCTGGCTTCTCAGTTGTGCTCTTTCAGTATGCAGCCAAACGCTGTATCGGACACAACCTCAGAAACAAAGTAACACAATAAAAATAACTAATATGACATACAAGAAAAAGTGTATGATATAAGAGACAACGTATTTCAACAGTGTACGTTGTCTGTGGCTGGTCGCGAATCTCTCCGGCAGTGTTCGAGCCGAACTGGATGTACAAACAGGTACGAAACCGTTGCCAGCCGTCGTATTACCCACACTAAACCGACACAGTAGACCCGAGCGGTGGGTTTTTATTCACCAACGACTGTTATTCACCGAATACTGTCGTAATCATATCCGACGTTCAACACACCATGAGCCAAGACCCACGATCACGTCGCGCCACTATTGACGTTATTAATTTCTGGTGCGTCGCCGTGCTAATTATTTCAGCCGCTTCGGTTGCGGGTGTCGTGGGTGCAGCAGTGTTCACAGGCGAGTTCGAAGACCGGAACTTCGATATCGACAGCGAAGATGACAACGAAACTGCGGGAGTTATTACGGAACTGAATCCTGACGGAACAACTCGTGTTCGGTGGTCTGATGAGGGTCAAGCAGAGAGCATAGAGATCGCCGCTGACGGTGAGACTCTCGAAACACTCGAGTTTGTCGGCGATGAGGTGACTGTTGAACGGAGCTCGTTCGAGGTTATCGCGATTTCGGCTGACGGATCTCGAGAAACGATTGAATCTGTCGGCTAACTTCCGGCCTGACTGCCAACAAGTGGTTCGGCCGACAGCCATTTTTCGGCTCAGCGTCCCCTGGCGGCTCGAAAAGGCCCATTGATCAACCGCATTAACAGCGGCTCTGGGTTCAGTATTCTTTGATTCCCGATTACCACGCCACAGCCATCTACGAGACCGGAATACGAGTTGATACTCGTAGTAGAGTATTTTATCCTATACTTATCAAATAACGCTAACATATATTTTGACGTGAGAATATTTCTTGTCTACAATAAATAATAGCTTTGGATATGATATATTGACTGATGGTGCGGTTAGGTCAAGCAGTACGACTGCTCAAACCGATTCTGTTTGCAAGTATACAGATGTTGCTCAAGAAGGTTCGAGCCTCAAAGTTCGTTCTGTGAGTTGGGTAAGCAGACATTACTACTTCATACTCTCTGGGTAGCGTTCAATACCCACAAACAGGCGCTCGTGGTGTGTCTTAGCTCTACTGTGAGAATGTGGCAGTCTGTCGTAACTGATCTCTCGAGAGGCCAAAGCAATCCATAACAAAGATGGCTTCGGCGACAGTATCCGACAGTTCAGCCTTGCCTCACCGCTTGGTGAGTGGGCACCACAATTATGAGTGATAGACCACCTCAGGCGACGATTCTTAAGATACTGTTGGCAATTGGGTTCTGTGGGTTTGCCGGAGGGATTCTCATCGCCCACAGTCGGCCAGCAACGGGGTATGAACTCTCGCTGTATCAGTCGACACCACTCGCCGCCTGGGTCGGTCTCGTCGCTGCAGGCATCCTTGGGCTCGTCGCGTCGTTCGTCCCTGTGGCCTCCCGAGGAGTCCGGACACTCGGTTATGCGCTCACGACGAGTGCAGTGATGGCTGTGTTCGCACTGCCAATCATTCGGGGCTACTTTTATTATGGGGCTGGCGATTCGATGACACATTTGGGCTGGGCACGCGAACTCGAGGCAGCCACCGGAAGCGCGTTTGGCTTTATTTATCCTGCTGTACACAGCCTGGCAGTGTATCTGAGCGTTCTCAGTGGCTTCGAGTTGACCTACACACTGCAGTTCGTACCGCTCGTCGTCTTTCCGCTCATGAGTGTCGTGTTTATGACGTTTTGTGTACAGTATCTCACCGACAGCCGGTGGGCCGTTCCGGTCGGCCTCGCAACTGGCCTGTTGTTGGTTCCGATCAACAACCTCTCGATTCACCTGATGGCTCATCCTTCGAGTCAGGCCGTGTTGTTCCTGCCGTTCATACTGTATCTCGTCTTCCGGTTTGTCAACGAACAGTCCGACCGGTTTGCGTTCGCCACACCGACTGGCCTCGCATTGGCGATTGGGTGTCTCACACTTGTGTTCATACATCCACAGGAGGCAATGAGTCTCGCACTCCTGTTGGGTGCCATCGCGGTTGTCCAGTTCAGCTACAGACGGTTTCGGCCGACCGACAGAATCGCCCACCACAGACCGATCTACGCACATGCGCTGTTGACGTTCCTCGTGTTTGCGACGTGGCTTCCACAGCATGACCGACCACTTGATCGAATCGCATTCGTCCTCGAGCAGTTTCAGGCGATAGGAGCGACAACCGGCGGCGAAGCCGAAGCCCAAACGGCCTCGCTGGCCGCTCTCGGCGGCAGCATCGAAGAGCTCTTTGTCAAACTGATGGGCGTGACACTTATTATTGGGCTGGCCGCAGCGGTGCTCATCGGACTCAATTTGCTCGGTTGGCTTGAGAACAAACACCCCGACCGGTCAGCACTGGTGATATATCTCACCGCAGGACTCGTTCCGATTTCTGCGGTTTTTCTGGTCGTATTCATTGCCGACCAAGGAGACCACTACTTCCGATTTATGGGCTTTCTGATGGTTTCGGTGACGATTCTCGGTGCAAGTGCGATTGCAGCGGCCGCTTCACGGGCGAGTCTATCGTTCTCGAGAAACGCTGTCGTCTGGGGGGTAATACTTCTGTTCGGCGGGATGTTAGTGATGCAAACACTCGCGGTTCATCCGTCGCCGTACTACTATCAGTCGAACAATCAGGTCACCGAAAGTTCAATGGACGGCTATGAGGTTGCTTTCGAACACCGCAACGAAGAGACAGCCTTTACAGCGGTACGCGACGGGCCGCGGCGGTTTGTCGATGCTTATTATGGCCGACCAACCGCCCGCGAGAGTATGGACTTCCCCGGTTATCGAACCGGTGTCAACGAAACAGCGTTCAACGAGGATTTAGCATCGTTCTATGATTCTGATCAGTATCTGGCGATCCGTGAGGCAAACCGGAAAAACGAGATTGAATTGTACGAAGAACTCCGGTTTAGTCAGTCGGGCTTCGACCGACTGGAAGCCGAATCGAACATCTATCGCCTCCAGGACAACGGGGATTTCACGTTGTATCTACTCCGAAACGAGGAGTAATTGATGTCATTTGCGAACCGCATTGCTAGTGGCGTTAAAGCCAGTTTCGGTGCGCGTATTGTAGACATTATTACCAACGCGCTGTTGTTGTTGATTCTCACACGGTTTCTGTTTACCACCGACCAGTACGGACTGTTGTACACTGTTATTTCGGTGGTCGGTGTCGCCTCGATGTTTGCGACACTCGGGTTGCCCTCCTCGGCGGCACGCTACGTCACAGAGTACAGCGAAACTGACCCCTCTCAGGTGCCGAACATTCTCAAAGTCTCGGTCGGCTTCATTGTCGGCTTCGGCGCAGTAACTGCAGTCGGTCTCATCGTGTTCAACAACCAGATTGCCGCACTTGCCAACGAGGAGGCCATCGCCCCACTGTTGTTTCTGGCAGCGATCTACGTTGTTTTTGAGTCGCTGCACCAGTATCTGACGAGCATTTTTCAGGGACTCAACGAAATCGAACTCAGTGCAGTTATTACGGCGACCGCACAGATTGGCCGGCTTGTGTTCGCCGTCGGATTAGTGCTGATTGGCTTTGGCGTCTGGGGAGCGTTGGCCGGATACATGCTCGGGTTCGTGCTGTCTGTAGCCATCGGTGGATGGCTGCTGTATACGCGATTTTACACCCAGTTGCCGACCGCACCGAAAATCGAAGACGGGCTCGTACGGCGGATCGCCGAGTACAGTGTTCCGCTGACGGCGACTCGAGGTGCGACAGTGATCGACAAAAAAATAGATACAATTCTAGTAACCGCACTTGCCGGGCTAACGCCGGCGGCGTTCTATGCAGTCGCAAAACAGATCTCGGATGCCTGTGTGGCACCGGCAAGTTCGCTTGGCTTTACGATCTCACCGGCATTTGGCGAGGACAAAGCTGGCGACCGACTCGAGCGAGCCGCACGACTGTATGAGTATTCGCTGGAACACATTTTGATCTTCTATATTCCGGCCACTGTCGGGCTTATCTTGGTGGCCGAACCAGCAACCATCCACATTTTCGGCCCCGAGTATCACGGTGCGACGCCAGTAATCCAGGTCTTTAGTCTGTTTATTTTGGCCAACTCGGTCAACAAGATCACAACAGACAGCCTCGATTATCTCGGGCGAGCCCGGATTCGAGCCATTTTCAAAGGCGGGATGGCGATCGGCAACGTGGCACTTAATTTGCTTTTGATTCCAATCTATGGGGCGACAGGTGCGGCAATGGCATCAGTAGTCACCTTTGGATCGTATACGATACTGTGTGTGTACATTATCAAAGGCGAACTGCCGATTCAGTTTACCGAGGTAACCCGACCGCTTGTTCGCATTATGATTATTGCTGGCATCATGGGGGCGGGCGTCTGGCTCCTGTTGCCGTACGTAACGGGTGTGGTGACGTTGGCAACTGTTATCGGTGTCGGCGCAGGAGTATGGCTCGCACTATCAGCGGCTTGGGGCGTAATCGATATCGAACAGCTGTGGTCTTATGTCACGCCCTCATCTACGACTGACTGAGCTGTCACTGTCAAAAGCCGCTCATATTCTGACATAGAGTGCAGAAAAACGCACATACAATCAAAAAGGATACCTCCGAATTACCCAAGAACCCGACTCGGGTTGGATTCGATATTGGTGAGTCGATGTTGGTCACGGGCTGTGCCCTCCAAGACGACACACCGACAAAACCACTGTTGGTCAATGGGAAAGAAGCCACGCGAATCCGAAAAGAGATGTACACGACGCTCAAGCGACACCAAGAACGAGACGCTTCCGAGTGGCGTATCGAGGAACGATTCTCGTACTACCAGAACCGACTCACAGACAGTATTGAGAAGGCATCTCGTGAGTCTGTGGGGTACGCCCGTCAGTTCGAGAATCCCGTTATCGTGATGGAAGACTTAGCGTACATCCGCGAGTCACTGGACTATGGGAAGTATATGAACCGTCGCCTGCACTCGTGGTCCTTTGCTCGGTTGCAGGGTCGTATCGAGGACAAGCCGAAGGACGCAGGGATTCCGGTTCGATACGTCCACCCGCAGTACACAAGCAAGACGTGCCACTCGTGAAAACACATTGGGTATCGGCTTCGGCAAGCCGAGTTCAAATGCAAGAACCCCGAGTGTCACGTATTGACGTTTCAAGCAGATATTAACGCGAGTGCGAATATTGCACGTCACGTAGACCCGTGGGGAGAGAGTCTAGCAGTGAAACAGGTAGACGATGACTCGCCACAGGACAGGAGCCGTTGTGACACGGCCACGACTCCGACCGAGACGACTGCGTCGTCTCGTGGTCACGAGAGACGTACGTCTCTCGAACGACAGTGTGAGCAGAGCGAGACACCCTCGCAGATGACACTCACAACGTATCAAGAGTCGAAATCCACTGCTAGCGTTCACGAGACCGGAGGTCTCGTGCAGCCCGCCAGAACCGAAGGTTCTGGAGACGTTCGACAGACCAAGGTCTGTCGTGCCAGCCAGAGTCGTGTTGCGACTCTGGCGACGACGACTAACTGGCATTCCCACCGTGTGGGAAGCCCCGTCGTCGGGCGTAGCCCGACTGCTTGAGGGACGTAGTCCCTCTCGGTTTACGACGGAGAGGATGTCACTAGTCGTCTGACGGAACTTCGGACTCGGTTGCAGCATCAGTTGTTGAGTCCGTCTGTTGGTCTGCGGTATCCGTCTCAGGTGATCGAACACTATCGCGGATCGCCTCCTGGAGTTTGACCGTCCAACGAGCCTCTGGAACCGAAACCGGTGGTTCGGAGTTGGTCAAAAGCGCGTCAGCCTCGGTTTCGAACTGATAGTAGCTGCCGTTGCGTTCGATTGCGGTCTCCCAGTCGCCTGCGCGTTTGTCTTTGAGAACGACACCGACGTTGTCTGCCGTCCCGCGAACGCGGTCGATGATCTGGTCGATGTTGTTTTGTGCACGAGCCAACGGTGAGGCCTTGTAGTCTCGGTCGAGTCGGACGAGTGTTTGGGAGACGAGATCTGCGGCCAGCGTTGCTTCCGAGCCGTGGACGTACAGAATGCGGACGGGCTTGGTTCCTGAGAGCATCTTGATCGTACACAGTGTGCCCGCTTGGCTCACATACTGAACCTGTGCACAGTCGTAGCCAAAGTCCATCTCGTAGGCCCCGACGAGACTTGTTTGAGCCGAAACGTCTTCGTCGCTCCGTGGAAGCCCACCAGCGTTCAACCCGAGATACAACGGATGAGGAAGTCCTTCTTCGAACTCTCCGCCCAACAGCTCGAAGTTCCAGGCACCACGGTTTTCGACGTCGGGTTCTGTCGAACCAGTATACAGCAGATCAACGCCACGGATCTGGCCGAGTTCGCCTGAGTCAATCTCCTCGAGGACGGTTCGCATCACGAGGCCGAATTTGTGGTTGTGGACAACCGAAAACCGCACGTCTTCGCGTTCGGAAACCGCTGCCAGTTCGTCAAACTGCTCGAGTGTTTCAGTTACCGGCTTTTCGATCAAAGTCGGAATCCCGGCCTCGAGTGTCTGTGTAGCCACCGCAAGATGTGTCTGGGGCGGCGTACAGACGTGAACCCAATCGAGTGATTCTGCCTCAAGCAGCTCTTCGACATCGAAATACGCCTTGATACCGTAAGATCTGGCTTTGTCTCTGGCGATTTCTTCCTCGAGGTCACAGATTGCAACCAACTCTGTGTTAGGGTTTTGGGTCAGTCCCGAAAGATGGTTCTCCGAGACCGTCCCGCCACCGATAACTGCCGTGCGAAGTGTCATCAATAAGATATGCGACGACCGCCTTTATTGTTATAGGCCGATAACCGATTGTACCCTCTTTAGACCGTCGGAAACTGCCAGTTTCTATCGCCGTCGAACGTCAGTAAAATCGCTATCTCAGTTGGAAAGAGCGTCTACTGTCAACAACCAAACTACTGTTGCGGACTACTATCGACAGGTCTGCGAGCCGGTCGGTCTCTGTGGGCGACCAGCCACGAGGGCCAGTGGCGTAGAAGGGTTAGATGAACCCTGGTAAGCACTGCGGACACCCAGTTGACTGGGAGTAAGCCGAACATACGATCACACTGACTGACAATCAGCGTTAGCCACGTGCATACTATTACCTACACAGAACAGAGAATGGTTACACAACTGGTCAGAATAGTTATTTGTTAAACGTGATCCTACCGTGTATGGCCAACAGCCACGACAGCAGGCACGAACAAACACGACACACCAGACGGAGCTATCTGCGTCTCGGATGTACCACAGCAGTGGCTGTCGCTGCTGGAGGCACACTGCCGGCCGCGGCGACCTCGAGCGTCGTCGATCTTGGCGAGTATGGACTGACCGACGGTGACGAAATCGATGAGTATCTCGAGACACACCTCGCAGACAACACCGAAGTCAGGATTCCGGCCGGTGAGTACGACTGGAACGGTGAGGGGTTTACCGGTGCGACCGAAAACGCAGCGGTCATCGGCGACGGTGAGGTTGTTCTTCACAATACAGCCGGCGAATACTACCAGCTCATTTCGGCAGAAAGCGGTACCGTCGAACTCAAAAATTTCACCGTTCGTGGAGAAGCGACCGGAGAGGGCGCGCGGTTCCGACTCGAGGCAGCCGACGAGGCAACGATTGCAGTTGAGAACGTGAACTTTCCGGATGGCTCGGAGGCTGGCGCGAAGGCCAAGGCGTTCTATGTTCCCGGCGAACACGCAGGAGTTGTTGAGATTCACGACTGCTATATTGCGAGGTTCGACGACAACGGCATCTATGCCAACTCACCGGGCGACGACGATGGAGCCGGCGGTCAGGTTCGCGTTACACACTGTGTTGCACACAACAACAACATTTCGGGGATTCGGATCGGCTCGGATAACAGCAGTGTCGAACACTGTTTGGTAATCAATGACGAGTCGGCTCCGGAAAGTCGAAACGGGACACTGAATCAACGCGGGATTCGAGTTCGATCGGACGGGGCTGACATCACGATTTCGGACTGTACAATAGTACAGACTGTTGATGGTGTTGGTGCACCAATCCAACTACACCGTGGGGCAGCCGGTGGGTCGGGTACGCTCTCGAATGTCCGCATCCACAATGAAACCGAGAGCACAGCTATAGAGGATCAAGACGGCCAGACGGCCGCAGACTGGCAAGCCACAGGAGTGACCATCTCTGGAGACGACCGTGATAGACCCTCTCATTTCGATGCCGAAGACACCACAACCAAACCGCAGATTGAGAACCCCCAGCGAAAGAAAGGAGGATGGATATGATCGCCGACATTGATAGAACGTTGGGAGGTTCCATAGCCAGCTGCCAAATCTGTATCCTTCTGGAGACAGGCTGATGGGAGACCACACACCAACCCAGTGGGAATCAGTGCCAGCGGATCCGGATCCACAGCGTGATCTGGAGTACTCGTGTGACGACTGGGATGTCGTACGGACGACGTGTCAGCGACAATCCCATCTGCTGTTTTTGCCACAGGACGAACAACTGCTCGAACAGGATGCGTTCGTGATTGTCAGTGAGTCGGCCGTCGTTGAGATGCTCTCATATCGGTAGCAACCCTCTGTACACCACCACTAACTATTACGTACCTATGTTCGTCATAGTTGATGTGTCCTCGGTGGCTCAGAACGGAGCTACAACCCGTTTCAACTGGTAATCGCATCCTACTTCCTCGATAGCATCATCCGACGATATCGCGAAATAGAGTGATTGAAACACGCGAAATACACAACAGAAAAGCTTTGTAACCGTCTGTCTTATCGGCAGTCCATACGTTCGTTATTATGACCGACGATCACACACCAGGTTCCTTCGGCCAGCCAGTCGACGAACCCGACCAACGAGTACAGCGATTCAGCTACGATCGATCAGACCCACAGTCTATCGGGCCTGCGATAATACAGGCTGTTGCGTCGGTTGCTGCTGTGGATGCGCTATCGCTACAACCACGGCTGTACGATGTCATAGATCCGGATGCCCTCGAGCGACTGGTCGGTGACAAACAGTCCGAAAGCGTTGTTCAGGTGACCTTTGAGTTCGGAGAGTATATTGTAACAGTAACGAACAATAGCGAACTGCTTGTGCGGTCTGCCGATGGCCTCAAATAATACACTACGGGTGATGAAAGATCAGCCAGTACCTCTACATTTTTATAAGAGTGTGCTGAACAGACGTATGCATGTCTGACTGGCTGACCGAGGAGGAACTTGATCGCATCTCACAGTTTGTTGAGACGCCTGCGTATGCACGGCGTCCCGAGATGCTGCTTCCAGACTCCGAGGACGACTAACGGTCTCTGCTGATCGCACGCCAACTACACACAACTGTGTGCCCTCCTGTCGGTGACGTTCGTCACTGACACTACTGTTATATACAAAAAGCAACCGACGAGTTAGTTAGTCAATGAGATTTTTCGCCTGTATCTGTTCCCAGAGCTCCTCGCCGCGTTCGGTAACGCCGTAGACGCGTCCTTTCTTTCGTTCTTCCGGAACGAGCAGTTCGACAAGTGTTCGTTCTCGCAGTCGGCCCAGTGCTCGAGAAACGTGCGTAATGCCGATCCCGGAGTCTTCGGCGATCCGAGACGGTGTCGCCGGGCCGTCTGCAAGTCGTTTCAGCACCGCAATTCGATACTGAGAGCTAATCACGAAGCCGATTTCGTCCCAATCTTCTGCCATATGTTTTCCCTCTGTCATTTGTTTTCACCGCAGCCATCCCGTAGCTATACGAAGGCTGGTATGCAGGCCAACACGCTCCGTTCGTAGCCGTTCCAACACCAGTCGTCCGGTATCCAACAATCAACACATGGACACACGCGAATCGTCTCGCTGTGCGCAGGGTCTATCGATTACATCTCCCGCATTATGCCGCAGCCTCTGTACCCATTGACCCCTTCAGTACATATGAGGTTGGCGATGCTACCCCTCTGTTACAGACTGTTTACGCCTCTGTTTTAGCTCTCTCTCGGATGCTCCCACGTTTGGGTCATCGTACCATATCGGTAACATCAGCTGAAACTATCAGGGAGTTCTGAATGAACCGAACACTGCACCAACCGAGAGCAAACCGTGATGTTCTCACCGGAGAACTGACTGAAACGTTGCTACGAGAACTATAACAAAGCGGGGCGACTTCCTGTGGCGGGTATGGATGTCCTCTCTCCAGAGTTGACCAACGACAACCGCTCGCCAAACCGCCAGTGTCAGAACTGTGGGACGTATGTTACCAAGCAGTTCGTTCGTGTGTTTGGTGCGAACGATGGGTCAGTGTACGGCTGTTTGGACTGTTTGACGCTTCGAACTCTCAGAGAAGGCGGGGGCAAACAGCCATAGACGGCTACTCGCGTTCGATGAGATTCGTCGGAAGGTCAGTTCGCTGCCGCCGGACTGAGACGTAATGCGCAGCCGCAATTGCACCGAAGGCCGCAAGAACAATCACACCTAACAGAAACTGCACGCCAGTAGAGACGCCGACAACCGCGGCGAAAACGTACAGCACGAGACCGATTACTGCCAACAGCAG
Source organism: Haloferacaceae archaeon B1-Br10_E2g22 (assembly GCA_001563795.1). Taxonomy (GTDB): domain Archaea; phylum Halobacteriota; class Halobacteria; order Halobacteriales; family Haloferacaceae; genus Halohasta. Next base: position 23,505 of record LKML01000016.1, read on the forward strand.
ATAGTAGTACTGCCAAGGGCGGTCAGTTCCTTGCTGTTGAAAATATTCACCAATTTCGCCGGCACCGGCAGCCAGCTCGACCCTCCCTGTTTCAGCGTCGTAGCTGACTGCCCCGGCATCTTGGAGTTTTGGAATGTGTGTCTGATACAGTGAGACGTATGTGCGTTTGCGCTGTTGGCTGGTTAGTTCCTCGACAGACACCTCGTTTTCGATTGCTGCGATCTCGGCGGCCAGCTCACTCAACCGAACAGACCCATCTGCACGCTCGAGATAATGCAAGACGAACCGACGCCTGGAGTTACTCAGAAGGTCAAAGACCGTATCTTGCGACAGGGAGTGATAATCAGCGTCGGACATTCGAGATATGATGTATTAGTGTGCGTGTGGTTACCCGACTGCTGTCGGGCGGCTGTGAAATTCAACTGAAAACACTCCAGTGTTATACTTTGTTACGAGTCTGTTACCTCGAGTAAGGGACAATTTCTCATCGACAGTTAGTATCCCCAAGCTGACCGTATCGGGTATAATCACAGCATTATGGTCTGATATCACACAGTTTAGTGGCCCGTAGACGGACAACTGACAACTCCACGTACTGGCCAGCGGCCACTCGAAACGAGCGGATCTGAGTGTCAGCCGTGTGGGTCGTTCAGCACAGGAATATATGACCGCATATTGTCTGTATTCGGTACAGTGGTCTGGTAACACTGTGCTAAAGCGGTAATGAGAGTCATAACAAAGCGACACCGCTCGGCGGTTGCATACGACCAGTCTATGTCCCGACCGACCAACCGCTCACAGTGCTATCGCAGTCGCTTTCAGCACGAATGACGACACAAGAATCAACGGACGCCCAGCCTGCGAGCGAACAGGCCGTCCGGCGCGTGCCGCTCGACCTGCTTGGTGTCTGTCTGGTCGCACTGGGTAGTGCGGCTGTTTACTACACCGTCTCACTTCCGGCGATCCGATTTTTGGCGGCCATCCCGCTGGTGTTGTTTCTACCGGGGTATGCGCTTGTCAGCATCCTGTTTCCACAGGCCGGCCGCACGCCACAGACAACCAACAGCGACTCCTCACAGTCACTGTCGGCTGCACGTAACCTTAGCCGAGTGACGATTCCCGAGCGGCTCGGCCTGTCGTTTGGGCTTAGTGTAGCAGTTGTTCCGCTTGTGGCTCTCTTTCTCGAGGTACTGCCTGTCGAGGCCTTCAGCGAAAGTATCGTGCCAACGCTTGTTGGTGGTGTACTGATTGGAACCGTCATTGGTGCTGTTCGGCGCTTTCAGACACCGCCAGGAGATCGGTTTCAACTGCCGACAGCAGCGCTCACCGCGGTTCGCGGTTCGATGACGGCGATGAAACGTACAGAACGCATCGCAACGGTCGGGCTCGCAGTGGCTGTTGTGCTGGCGGTTGTCTCTGTTGGATATGTCTTTGCGGTTCCACAGAGCGGCGAGCAGTACACCGACCTTCGGATCCTGACCGACACGGACGACGAACAGACGTTTGGCGACTATCCGGACGAGGTGCCGACAGGCGAAGAAACTGACCTCATAGTCGGTATCGACAACCACGAACAGACGACCCAGTCGTATACGGTAGTGGTCACCACAGACCAGCTTATCGATACCGACCAGGGTGTCACACCGATTGAATCGACCGAACTCACCCGTTTTTCGGCGACACTCGATGACGGCGAACGGCTCGAGCAGCCACAGACAGTGACATTCGGTACGACCGGAGAGTATCGACTCAACTACTATCTGTATGCCGACGACCCACCTGAAACAGCCGACAGTGAGACAGCCTACCGTCACGTTCATTTCACTGTAAGCGTGACCGAAGGCGACGAACCAACTGACGATGTAGCCAGTATCGACACTGGTGAGCCGACCACTGAGTCGGTGACGACCCTGCCACCGACTGACGTGGTCGAAGAAGCCTAAGCCGAGCGTAAGCAGACTACTACTGTATCAATGGACTCATAACAAAGGCCGAAACCAGTCTACTGTTTGACACTGCATCCGTGATCTCTGTGTCACGGGTTCGATCAAACGTCATCATGTATCCCACTACTACAGTTCTGTTCGGATCCGCACCGGCCATTAGATACGGCGTTTGGGAGGCAGTATGAAACAGATTCCAATTGCTGATCCGGATATTGGCCCTGAAGAACACCGTCGGGTTCGGGCTGTCCTCGAGAGTGGCCGACTGGCTGACGGTCAGCCGGTTCGAGACTTCGAGTCTGCTTTCGGCGAGTTTTGTGATGCCGAGCATGCGGTGGCCACCTCGAACGGAACGACCGCCCTCGAGACAGCGATCCGCGCTGTCGGGTTGGGCGAAGGCGATACCGTACTTACCTCGCCGTTTTCGTTTATTGCCAGTGCGAATGCGATCCGGCTGGCAGGAGCCTCGGTTGCGTTTGCGGATATCGACCCTGAAACCTACAATCTCGACCCTGAGGCTGTCGAGACCGTCCTCGAGTCCCGCGATATTGATGGAATCTTGGCGGTCCACCTCTATGGGCTGCCGGCTCCGATGGGTCAGCTTCGAGCGTTGGCCGACGAGTACGACTGTCTGCTTCTCGAAGATGCCGCCCAGGCCCATGGGGCAGAGATTGACGGCACGAAAACCGGCTCGCTCGGCGATGCTGCCTGTTTTTCGTTTTATCCAACCAAAAATATGACTACCGGTGAAGGTGGGATGGTGCTGACAGACGACGAGACAGTCGCCGAACGCGCCGGTCGGTTCGTCAACCATGGTCGAACCGACAGCTATGCACACGCGACAGTCGGCCACAACTTTCGGCTGACGAGCATCGGCGGGGCGATTGGGCTCGCACAACTCGAGAAACTTCCCTCGTTTACGACTGCTCGACGCTCGACCGCAAAACAACTCACAGAGGCCCTCGAGTCGGTCGAGTCAGTAACCCCACCGACCGAACCCGAGGGGTTCAGACACGTCTATCATCAGTACACCGTACGAACCGAAAACCGTGAGGCGTTTCAGTCGTATCTAACAGCCGCCAACGTCGATACCACTGTCTACTATCCAACGCCGATTCACAAACAGCCACCGTACGAAGAGTTGGCTGTTGATGCTCCTGAGGCCGAACGGGCGGCCAGCGAAGTCGTCTCGCTGCCAGTTCATCCCGGACTCTCCGAGAGTGATATCGACCGGCTGACGACGCTGTTGGCTGCCTACGGCCGGTTCGACGAGCCCGCTGCCGCAGAACCGCCAACAGTAGCAAAAGGAGGTGGTCAGTCGGATGACTGACCGGCTGTCGGTCGGGGTGATCGGCGTCGGCAGTATGGGACAACACCACGCTCGAGTCTACCAGGAGTTGCCCGACGCCGAACTCGTCGGCGTCTCGGACGTTAACCACCAACAGGCGGCTGAAGCTGCCGAAAAGTACGGTACTGCTGCGATGTCTCGCGAATCGTTGCTGTCGATAGCGGATGCCGTTTCGCTCGTCGTGCCGACGGCGTACCACTACGAGTTGGCGATGACTGCCATCGAAGCCGGCGTCGATCTGTTGATTGAAAAGCCGATTACTGATACGCCGGCCGCAGGCAGAGAACTAGCAGCTGCAGCCAAAGACGCCGGAGTAACCATACAGGTCGGCCACATCGAACGGTTCAACCCAGCAGTGCGAACGCTCTCGGAGATCACCGACAGTCTCGAGATCATCGCACTCGACACTCAGCGGCTCGGGCCACCGACCGGCCGTGAGATCGACGACGGCGTCGGCGTTGATCTGATGATCCACGATGCTGATATCTTATTGTCAATCGTCGATTCGCCCGTTGAGACGGTGTCGGCCGCCGAGACAGCAGGCCAACAGTATATGACTGCAACAGTGGAGTTCGAAAACGGCGTCGTTGCAACGCTGACTGCCAGTCGAGTGACCCAACAGAAGATTCGGACGCTCTCGGTGACAGCCGACGACTGTCGGGTCAACGTTGATTATATGGCACAGTCCATCCAGATCAACCGTCATTCACTGCCCGAGTATATCGAGACGAACGGCGATGTTCGCTACCGCCACGAAAACATTATCGAGCGGCCGACAGTCGAAAACGGCGAGCCGTTGAAAAAAGAGTTGGCCGCGTTTGTTCGGGCGGTACAGACTGACAGCAAGCCGCTTGTCTCGGCGGCTGACGGTATTCGCGCCCTCGAGCTTGTCAACCAAATTCAGTCGGTCACAACAGACCAATGAGCAACGCAGCAGTACAGCCCGACAGAGAACTGACCGCAATTGGTGTTGATGGCTCATTAGATCACACCGGCCTCGAGGTGGCAGTGTATGGACTCGGCCCGACCGGCCTCGCGCTGTCTGTACTCTGTGGGCGTGTGTTCGCCTCGGTGACCGCGGCCGACACCGATACGACGCGGGTGACGGCGATTCAACACGGCCAGTCGCCGGTTTCGGACCCGCTGTTGTCAGCGTATCTGACAGAGGCAACTGAGACGCAGGCCGTTCGGGTGACGACTGAACTGCCAGCGGCGGCAGCCGAAGCAACAGTCCATCTCGTTGCCGTCCCGACGGGACTCCGCGAAGACGACGCGCCTGATCTCTCGCAGCTTCGTGCGACAGTTCGTGATATTGCCAGTGAGCTGTCAGCTGGTGACATGCTGGTTATTACAACGCCAGTACCGCCGGGGACGACCGAAGGAGTCGTCGCTTCGATTGTATGCGATGAAAGCGACCTCGAGCCACAGGAGTTTGGGTTGGCTGTCTGTGCGCTGCCGACCGACCGCTCGTTGCGGGCGATCAGAACAGAACCTCACGTCGTTGCAGGCAGTGATGCTCGGAGTCAAGCCGCGGTAAGAGAGCTGTTTTCAGCCATTACAACCGGGAGTGTCTCGACAACACCACAGCTTCGAACCGCCGAATGTCTCGAGGCTGTCGAACGGAGCGCCACTGAGATGCTGCGAAGCCTCACAAACGAGTTGGCTCTGTCGGCCCCCGACCTCGAGGTGCCGGCGGTCGCCGAACTCATTTCGATGCGGACAGATCTCCCGGTTCCTGGCCCCGGTGTCGACGCCACCGAGCCGGTTGGAACGGGCTTTCTGCGAGACGCATTGGTCAAGCAAACCCCTGTCCTCGATAGTGTGTATGCGGCCACCCAGCGGTTTCCGCAGCTGATCGCCGAGACAGTGCTTGCGGCCATCGACGAAGACGCAACTGCTGGAGAGTTCAACCTAGAGGAAACCGACTTCGAGTTCGGAAACGTCTCGCAGACCGACAGTACGGACGACACCCTCGAGGAACCGACCGTTCTCGTGTTGGGAGTACCAACAGCCGACAGCACAACAGCAGACAGCATGCCAACCTCACAGTTGATTCGGGAGCTGACTCGTGCAGAGACCAGACCACTCATCTGTGATCCGGTTGCTGACCTCCCACGAAGCCTCACACCACATACGGTGTCAGTACACACAGCAACCCGCCTCGAGCCTGATGCGGTCGTCATCCTGTCGTTCCGGTTGGCCTTCGAGGATCTCGAGTGGTCGGTTTTCGACGATGCGGTCGTGATCGACTGCTGTGGCGCCGGTCTCGATGTCGACACCGAGGTTCATCGGCTTGGGGCTTCTATGGGCTTTTCTGGCCGGTAGTCGGGCCGTCAGCAGGCGAGAGCCACTATTTTCTGAGATGCTCCTACGAGTCCGTACCGAGTAGCCGCTGGGAGTAGTGTTGCAGAAGCCTCATTGCAACAATCGCCACGAACAGCCCACCCAACGGGCTTGTAAAGCCAAAGCCGGGGACGTTGTCTTCGGTCTGGGTAGCCGACTCGTTGGTCGGTGTATCACGGTCGTCGTCTGCTGATTCGACTAACAGACTCATCTGCTGGTCGCCGACCGACAGCTCATACACACCCGTTGCGGCGAACGATTGGGTGAACTCGACCGTTTGGGTTTCGTTTGCAGCAACACGCACTGTCTCGGTTTGTAACTCAGTGCCGCCAACGCTGAGACTCACCGTTTTGTTGCCCTCGACGTCGCCACTGTTTTCGACGACCGCAGTAACTCGTGTCTGTTCGCCGGGTTCAGTTGTCGAGTCGTTGAGTGTCACAGATTCGACAGCGATCTCCGGACGCTCGTCTTTGGTCTCGTTGGCAGTTTCGTCTGCGGTCTCGTTTTCTGCACTGCGAATCTCGATCGGCTCTTCGAGGCTCGGCAGCGAGATACGGTCGTACTCGCCGTCGTCTGTCGGGACGATCAGTTGCCACTCATCGATCGAGCCGTTGTATCGTTCGCCCATGCCTGGCCGATCCGGCGGTTCGTCGGTTCGCCGCTGGTCGCCATAGCGATGGTACGACTCGTTGTTAAACGCGGGATCAATCGTAATTGACGGCTCCGAGCCGATTCCACGGAACGCCATCCCGTCGGTTCGGCCAGTCAGCCAGACCCAACTCAACATGGCATCGACATCGCTCGGTGGTTCACCATCATTACCGGCCGCACCGGTCTGGTGGTCTTCGTCGAGGTAGAAAATGTCGTCTTGTTCTTTATGTTCACTTACCCACCCATAGTCATCGTCGATCACAGCCCACTCGCCGTCTTCGGGAAGCCCGCTGACTTCCCAGCTAACAGAGCCGCCGGTGGTTCCTGCATCCTGGTTTTCATGATACCGGTCGTGTACCGCCACGAGGCTTACGCCTTCAGGGCCATCATACAGCATGAGAATGCTCGTGTCATCCTGTTGGTACTCGACGGTTCCTTCGGAGCTAAACGATCGGCCCCAAAACGGATCGTCTCGATCACCGACTTCGGGATGGCGATACTCATAGAACTCCTCAAGTGGCTCGTCGCCCTCGAGCGGTTCGACTGAAAACACCTCGTCGCCCTGGACGACCTCGTAGGATGGCTTGGAGTTGTTCGTACTGGTTTCGGCCGAGACTGCCGGAGCCAAACCTCCCGCAAGTAACAACAGACACACACCACCCAACAGGACGATATACCCCTTCACAGCAGCCCACCTATCTGCTCGCAACGAACCGCTCCTGATAGCAGTCTACTGTTTGAGTTGTTGTTTGGAATGATGTGTGTAGAGATGCTGTGTTCTCGAGCCATTGGTTCGAGACTGTCCGCCGAATGGTTTGTTATAGGTCTTCAAACAGACGTTGCTGGCTACTACGACGACACTACCAGCATACTCAACGGACAGTTGGCTCACAGTCGGCCCTCGAGGCGGCACTCACAGCAACCACTACAGTAACAGCGGTACCTCCCTCGTGACCTCCTCCTCGCGGTGAACGGAGAGGGATCGAAGATCCCTCAGGCAGTCGGGCTACGCCCAACGACGGCGAGGCTTCCCACGGCACCGCACCGCTGGTTTGGGATATTTGCTGGTTTGCGACTCGTCGGTATGACGGGCCGATGGCAGGGCCACACCGCCGTTATTCCTATCCCGGCATGGGACTCGGAGTTATCTTGACCGAGACACCACAGCGGTTCGAGAGTGTGTCTCAAACGTTCTGGGTCTCGGAGTCCCGATATTGTCCGATTAGGTGGGCGGTCATGCCGCCTC
>LKML01000063.1 GCA_001563795.1 Haloferacaceae archaeon B1-Br10_E2g22
GTCGCAAACCAGCAAATATCCCAAACCAGCGGTGCGGTGCCGTGGGAAGCCTCGCCGTCGTCGGGCGTAGCCCGACTGCCTGAGGAATCTTCGATCCCTCTCCGTTCACCGCGAGGAGGAGGTCACGCTTCCTGTAGCTGTCGGCGCAGTTCTGTCTCGTCAATACGATATTTGAACGCCGGCCACCCCTCGACGAAAACGTAAGGAACGCGCTCGCCATAGGCTTCTTGCAGTCGCTGCTCGGAGTCGACATCGATTTCTTCGATACTGACTGGGCGGTCGATCTCGGCGGCGACCGACTGGATTGTTGCTTTGGCCTCCTCGCAGAGATGACACTGCTCGCGTGTGTACAGCTTCAAACTAACTGGACGGCTCATTGGTTGGTGTTTGGGGCGACTGATAGCAAGCGTTACGACTGCTCGGCTTCAGGCTGTGGTATGTCGAGGATCCTGCTGGTTCGACACGGCCAGACCAACTGGAACTGCGAGCGCCGCGTGCAGGGTTGGGCTCCTGTTGGCCTCTCTGAACGCGGCCACAGCCAGGCAGCCCATCTGGCAGCCCGACTCGCCACTGACTACTCGGTCGATCGGCTGGTTAGCTCGGATCTCCGCCGCACTGTCGAGACGGCCCGTCCGATCGCTCGAGCAGTCGGCTGTGAGCTCACGACCGACCGTCGGTGGCGCGAACGTGATTTCGGCGTACTGCAAGGGTTGTCCTACGGCGAGTTGTTTTTGGGTCATCCGGAGTTTGCACTCAGTGAAGTCGGCTACCGGGCTGCCGAGGCAACCCCTGAAGGCGGCGAGAGTTTAATCGACCAACGCGAGCGAGTCCTCGAGGCGTTCAGCACGCTTCGGGAGTCCCTCGAGGCCGACGAGACTGTAGTCGTCGTCACTCACGGTGGGCCGCTGTACCTTGTCGTTGGCTGGATTCGCGGGCTGGATATCGAGGCGACGATTCTCGATCAAACCCAAGACAACTGCGGGCTCACCGAAATCGCCGTCGGCGACAACCTCACGATTCACCGCGAAAACGACCGCTCGCATCTCGCCGACTAATCGTCAGCCGCCGCATCAACTCGAGTAGCTTGGAGGTGGGCCGTCGAGCCGAGCCGTGTCCCGCCGAGCTTGAAGCTGCGGTCGGCAAGCCGGCTCGTCTCGCCCAAAAAGCCGTTGTGGCCCAACCGCCATTCGGTGCCAATCTCGACGAGCCGGTGGGTGATGTGGGCAGGCGTCTGCCGGTCAATGATTTTTTCGACTGCCCGTTTGTGAGACTGCTGTTCGAAAGGCCCCGCATAGACGACCACCGACTCGCTTTCGCTGAACGGCCGACTGTAGGCATCGGTCGCTGCTGGGCCAATACTCTCGAGGTCGGCGTTCTCGAGAATCCACAGTCCGTGGCTGACCTCTTCGAGATCGACGTCCATCCCGACCGGAGTCTGTTCGGAGGGCACCAACCGCGCAGAATCCAGCGGCTCGGCCGGTTCGATGTGGGCCAGATACAACGCGAGCATGTTCCGGAGTCCATCTCTGGTTCCCCGCGTCGGGTGATGCTCTGGGGCGGCCGCCAGCCGCGTTCTAATCGCTGGCAGTGGCCACTCCGCAGGTGTCTCGACGCCAAGCCATGCGGCGAGCCACGGAAGGGCCTCGGCCGGTGTGGCCCGTGGGTCAATCAGTTCGGTGACCGTCTGGATTTCTCGTTCGATGTCGGTAAACAGCGTTCCAAAAACCGCCAAAAACTGCTCGAGAACGCCGTCAGTATCCTGATATATCTCCGGAAGATACTGCAGATACGACTGGCGAGGCCAACTGGCCCGAACCGACTCCACGCGTGGTGAGGCCTGCTGGGTACCGACGAGTTCAACTCGTACAGTCAGATACCGACCCTTTGCCGCGGCCAACAGGATGTCTTCGGTTGTGCTTGCTGGTTGCCACTGATCGTCGATTGCAGCTACAGCTTTCGACAGTGTGCGGTCTTGTGCTTTTCGTATCGTCTCCGGCGAGTTGTCGCTCAGCTCGGCGAGTTCACTCGGTTTGCGGGCGAGAAACTCCCAGATTGTCTCGATTTCGGCCGCCTGAAGTACTGACTTGGACAGTCCACAGATCGCTGCCAGCGACTCCTCGAGCGGTGTCGGCTCGTCGCTCGCCACATACGCCACTCGAAGCTGCGTGCCGGCCGCCGGCTCTTGGTGGTCGATAACCAACCGATGCCACTGGACTGCGGTGCGTTCGGCATCGAACTGCCGGTAGGCGACACCTGTTGTGGCTCCATCCGATCTGTCGGGTTCCGATTTGTAGGCGAGTTCGATGCCGCCGTCACGAATCGCGATGTTCCGGCCAGCCCACTGCTGCCAGTCGGCGTCGGTCAGTGTCGTTCGCTGTGAAAACTCCATTAGTCGCTGGCTCCGTTCGGTTCACAGCACTCGATCTCGAGGCCTTCGAGCACAAACAGCGTTGTATCGTCGATCACCACACGGCCGTCGGTGGTGACTGTTGGGCCGCCAACAGTCCGGATCGTTAGCCCATCGACGTACGCTACTGCTGATAGCTCTCCTACTTTCGTTGCGAGATCGCTCTCTGAGAGCGATTTACCGAACGGCCAGCCCTCGCCGTCGACGCCGAGTGGTCTGAGCGTAGCCTCGAGGTGCTGTTTGATCTGTCGGCGCATCTCGCTTGCGGTGTGAGTTGTCGCTGGAACCGCCGCTAGCTCGAGTCTCACTGGGACGTAGTTCGGCCCACGAACCTCGAAGCAGTCACCGAGCAGTCGGCGTCGGTCGAGATAGGTCTCGACGGCCTGTTTGAACCCCTCGCTCGGTGTTGGACGCCGTACGTCCGGCGGTGCGTACGGGACGACGACAATCTCGATGGGTTCGGTATCGGCTTCTGGTAGCAGGACGGTGCTTCGGGCGATGCGAACGCCGGGTGTTAATTCGGCGAGCCGTCCATACTCGTTGGCTGTCACCGCTCGGTGTGTGGTCTCAAGTTCGGCACGACAGCGCTCGATGGCCGCCTCGAGCGGTTCGGCCTCGGTGCCTCCGGTTGCTGGGCCTCGTGGTTCGATCTCGACTCCTGGGTGTCTGTCGGCGTTCTCGAGTGACCACCGTGCGGTTTCGGGAACGTTTCCCACCGCGCCGCCACCGGCCTCGTACTGTGCCCGGACAGAGGCTCCTGCTGGAGGCTGGCTGCCACGCTGGCCGTCGCCAACAGTGAGACTCCCGGCAGTACGATCTAGGACGTAGTGGCAATCGGTCGGCCCTGAGGCGTCGAAATCTGATACCTCAGTCCACTGTTCGCCATCGACAGTGACGGTTGCCGACAGAACGGGTGTCTGTTCGAACTGGTAGGTTCGTCCGGCTCCCTCGGCTGGGCTCTCGCCGGCCGGTGTGAGTTGGTGGTCGTATTCACAGCAGTGGCTTGCGGCGACAACGTTCGGTCTAATATTTCGACACAGGGGTGGGATCTCATAGCCACTGTGTGTGAGCCGACACCGGAGCCACACTACTCCTGCTGGCTGGCCGACGCAGTCTTCGGTCTTGCTTTCGCAGGCTGTCGGTTCCCACGAATCAGGACGCTCGAGTGTGATGAATCCAGGCTTATAGAGGCTGTTTGTCGTATCCTTTTGGACATCCAGTGGCTTCCAGTCAGCGGCCTCAGCGTTGACCTCGGCGTTGGATTCGGCATCGACACCTGCTGGATACGACTGACAGTACTCCCAGCACAGCTCGACGGAGGGCTCGAACAGTCCCGCATCGTCTGTGGGCGCTTCGGGAAACCCGCTGTCGTCGTACTCGACGAACAGCTGCAGGCGGTCGTTGTCAAACGGGTCGCCATCGAACCCAACGGCGAACCAATCACCGGTCGCCGGCTCGTCGCCGAACAGACGGTAGTACATCCCATCGGTTTCGTTGGCGTGCGTTCTGGCCTCGCCGTTGACGACGACGGCCTCGAGGCTGCGTTCGGTCACTGCAATGGGGTCGTCTGTCTCGAAAGCGACCTGCTGGTGGCCGTCGTCTGCCCACAGCCGGGTTCCGGCAGGCAGTCGGCCGCCACCGTCGGTTGGCGAAACCTCGAGCAACACGGACGCAGGCTGCGGTGGAGTTGGTTCGATGCCCATCAACTGTAGGTACTTTCTGCGGTGGGCGTCGGTAAGCTGGTCGGCCTCGTAGATGTGGGTATCAGCAAGCCACGCCAGCAACTCTACGATGGTGATTCCTGGATCGTGAGGGTTGAAATCTGTCCACTCGTCGGTTCGGGCAGCAATCCGCTGTTTGGCGGTGCTCACCAACTGCTCGTAGCTGGTGTCGTCCAACTCGGGACTCTCAAGGCTCATTTTCGACCTCCAGTGTGAGCCGGTGGCTGCCGTTGCAAAGCAAGCCGTCTGCCGGCAGCGTCGGTGGCTGTGGCCGTTCGCCGAGGCGCTGTCGCTCGCCATCAACCCGAAGGCTCACTGAGAGCGCCCGAACATCTGCGACCGCCGGTATCTGCTGTAGCCGTTGGCAGATTGCATCGGTTCGTGGTGCTTCGCCAAACGCCCACCCCTCGCCCGCTTTGCCATCTATCGGATGCAGAAACGCCGACAGCAGCTGTTGTATTTCGGTTGTGAGCCGCGAGCGGCTCTCGCCGTGGTTGATCTCGAGTGTAGCCTCGATATCACAGGGGATGTACGTCGGCCCGGACACACTGAGTTTCGACCTCGACCCGCGGGTAATGTGAGTGGGGGCTGCCTCACAGAGTGCTTCCTCAAGACGTGTTTTGACGGCTAACGATGGCGCGGGTCGCTCGCAGGCCCCCTCGGGGACGACAACCACTCTCACCCATCCCGGTTTTCGGTCGCCTGTTGGCCCACGATTCGGCTGACAGGTGATGCGGCCAAGGCTTCGAACCGCACTGGCAGCGATTGCTTCGTACTCCTGTGGAGTGACCGCACGGCCCCGGCTGCGGATTTCGCCTGCAGCACGCTCGACGAGTGCCGCCGTCGGCTCGATTGGCGTTCCGCCCGCCCCTCCGAACGGATTCTCGACTGACTTGACCAACGAAATCGGTGTTTTGAGCGCTTCGACTGCTCTTGGCGGGATGTTGCCTGCTGGCCCGCCGCCGGTTCGATATGTCGCCCGAATCGAGTCGATTCCCTGCGGGGGGATCTTCCCACAGTCACCGTCACCGAACTGGATGGTGCCGTCGGTTTTATCCAGTCGGTAGACCCGACTATCGCCGGCTTTCAGTCGATCGACCGCCTGCCAGCGCACCCAGACTGCGGTCGGCTCTCCTCGGTCATCGGTGATGACTTCGATGCGGTCGGGGTCGGTCGCCTGTAGTTCGGCTTGGTCGGCTCTCGACAGTGCGTTCGATTCGTCGACCCACAGCTCACACTCGAGTAGTGGCTCGTGAGCACACGCGAACTGCTGGTTGGCCGACCCATCGCTCGAGCCGAGCAATTCGTTTTCGACTGTTCGGGCATTGTCGGCCCACTGGGTGTTCGGATACAGCCCCTCGAGCGTTGGCGGCTGTGTTATCGATTCGATCGAGTGGTCATCTGTTGATCGGCTCTCCGCCGTTTCAGCTGTCGGCTGCTCGCCAGCGGTGTTGGATTGGCCTGTCGGTGGGGCGAACTGATCGCCAGTTATGACGGCTCGAATCCAGTGACACGCCGTGCCGAACCGTTCTATGGACTGGGTCGGCTCGCGACACTGTAGGCTCACCACGCCGCGTTCGGTCAGGCCGTTGGTGCCGTCGGTGACTGTGAGCTGCGACCAGCTGTCTGTTTGGGGCTCACTGCAGTATTCCCACCGAACGCCGGGGTCGAACCCTCTGGACGTGTCTGTCTGTTCGAGCGGAACGAAAATTGGAATCGGCCCCTCCTCGAGCGGGCCGTCGAAGCCGAAATACACGGTCTGGCTGTCTGTAGCCAGCGGCCGAAACGGCCGGCAGTCGTCGGCAGACCATCGTTCGAACTGTCCGTTGTTTTCGAGTACCTGTTGTGAGGCTTCACTGGCAGTGTGTTCATAGCTAACGGTGATCGAACTGAACCGTGGTCGATCGACTCCTGTGTCGCTGTCAGCCGTCAGTGCAGCTCCGAGCGCCCCGTAGCTACCGGCGACCAGCCGACCGCGAATCCAGTAGGCCTGTTGTCCCGCCACTGCGGTCGCCTCGAGGTCGTCGGGAACGACGAACGTCACTTCGCCGGGCTTCTGGAGGTTTGCCGTCCCATCTTCGACCGCAAGCCCGACCCACCCCGAGCCGTTCCAGTACTCCCAGGAGACCACCGGCGGTTCCTCGAGAGCGCCGAACTCCGCAGTGAGGCTGTCTGCTGTTTTCTCAGTTGGTTCGTGTGGTTCGGCTGGCGGCTCGAACGACACACGAACCGCTGTGCCGGGTTTGGACAACGCCTCATCGCTTGCGAGATACAGCCTCGAGGAAGGTTGCGGAAACTGCCCCAGCGGTTCGATATCGCCAGATGCCTCAACTGCGAGCGGTACGTCGTCGGCGAACGCGGCGTCCGGCAGCGCCTGCGGGCGGTCGTCTGGTGGGTGTGCGGTAATCGAGAGCCTCTCGATTCGGCTCTCGAAACAGGCGGCGGTCGGATCGGTTACCCGACAGCGAATCCACCGGCTTTCGATGCAATCGATGCTGGTTTCGACGAACTCGCCGGGAACCACTCGGCGTGTCGTATACTCGGCTTGGTCGTCGCCGTTCGATAGTGCCTCGAGCCGGCTGCGAAGCGACGTTCTGTCCGTCTCGAGCGGTGACAGTCGGTGCCAGCCAGCAGCCTCCGTGTCGCGTTCTGTCTCGCTGGAGTCGGGTTTCGTCCCGTAATACTCCCAGACAACGCTCTTGTCGAACTCCTCGGCGAGGTGGCCTTCTATTTCGAGTTCGAAGACGGCCCCACAGTCTACTTCGAACAGCGATTCATCGCCCAGATACAGTGCGTGTTGCTGGAGGTTCTCACCATCAAACAGCTGTTGGCGGTCTCCAGTAGCAAGCGGGCCGTGGCTTGTGAGTCGATCCAACTCCGGTTCGACGGCGTACACTGCGACAAGCGAGGCCGGTGTCGCCTCGAAGCCCGAGCCGGGCGGAATCTCGAAAACTGTCGTTCCGCCGTCAGGCGTTGCGGCTGTCACCTGGGTTCCGCTGGGAATCTCCACGTTTCGCTCGAGGTCGCTTGCAGGCTCAACTAACAGCGGCAGGCGGGCGGGCTGTGGCGGCTGTGGTTGTTTACCAAGTGTCTCGAGAAATCCTGCCCGGTGTTTTGCTGGCAGTCGGTTGAGCCGCCGTATCACCTCGTGGCCGAACTCCGAGCCGACTGTAAGCAACTCAGTGGCCATATCTTCGCTTTCGGCATTCCAGTCGTCGACATACTGTTCGGCCAGCGTCGTCAACTCGGCCCGAAGCTCGCTGGGAGTTCGATCGTCGATCGTAGGTGGCTGGGCCGTTGTTTCGTTTCGGCTCATCCGTCGCCCTCCGTGGTGTAGAACGGATACACCATATTCGAGAGGCTGTTGGTGGTTCTAACGCGGTATTCGATTTCGATCAACACCTTCGAGGGATCACGGTCGTCAGTTCGAGCCTCGATTGATTCGATGTCGATTCTGGGCTCCCAGCGGACTAGGGCCTCTCGGACGCTGCTTTCGATTAGGTTCAGCGTCGCGGGTGTGGCTGCCGAAAACACGTATTTGTGGATATCGCAGCCAAACTCGGGCCGCATGAGTCGTTCACCTTTCGCTGTGGCTAAAATAATCCGAATCGACTCTCGAATGTCCGTTTCGGCACTCGAAAGCTTGATATCGCCCCGCTGGTCGGTCTCGACTGGAAAGCTCCAGCCGGTTCCAAGAAACTCCTCGCTCATTCGAATCACCCGATCAGCACTGACCGACAACCCGAGACGATACTGTTCGGTGGGCCGTTTTCGATGATCGTATCGCCCATCCGAGCGGCCGGCCGCTTGTTAATAAACACCGAGCGACTGCCTTTCATCACGGCCCCGCCGACGTGCGGCACGCCGACTGTCGAAAGCGGGCACGTATGGCGGTCTAACACGCGCCAGGCGGGTTTGTTGCCAATCATAACTGTTGTGCTACCGTTCCCGAGTAGTGGTGTTCCGTGGGCGGTCATATCGCCAACTCGTGCGGCAGGTTGCATCAGTTGAGGAATATCATCTTCCCGTTCATATTTAAAATCGCGCCAGCCTCGAGAGCCATCGCGAGCTGACTTTCGATATCGACTCTCCCGTTGGACGACAACTTAACCGAGGAGTTACTCGAGAGGTTCAGTGACTGTTGTCCGTTGATATCGACTGTTGTACCACGCAGTGTGATTTTCTCACCGTGAAGCTCGAGGGTGTCGGTCGCCTCGATACAGACAGTGTCTCTTTCGGCGTCCAACCGAATCCGATTGGTGCCGCTGGTATCGCTGATCTCGATTTGTTCGCCGCCCTCGGAGTCGGCCAACTCTATCGTGTGGCCCGCATTGGTTTCGATCCGGAGCCCACCGTCGGTTTCGTCGTCATCAAACTGAAGACGATGGCCGTCTCGAGAGACGAGTTCGCGGATGTCGTTTTCTTCGTTGGCTTCCTGTGGGGGATTGTTGGTGCCGTTCCACAGCGAGCCAATCACGAACGGCTTGTGGACATCACCGCCTGCAAAGGCGACCAACACCTCTTCGTCTATTTCTGGCACACAGTATGAGCCGTACTCCTTGCCGGCCATCAGCGTTGCAATTCGGGCCCAGTAGCTTTCGTCGTCGGCCTCACGCCACGGGAACCGAAGCCTAATGCGACCCAGATTCTTGGGATCGTCATTATCAGTGACAATGCCGATTCGAACCCCGGTGATCCCATCTTGGTTTTTTGTCGACCGCTCGAATAACTCGCTGTGGTCCATCAGGCTACCTCCGTCGCCTCGAAGGTGGTTCGATACCCTGCGGCCCCCATCCGGTGGGTCGCATTCGTCACGTAGTATTGGCCCGAAAACCGCTCGCCTAACTCCTCGAGACAAATTAGCTCACCGGCACGAATTTCAGGAGTTCCGTCGGCCTCGCCGTGGCCCGTAATCCGGCCGTCGGCATGGCGGCTGTGTTTTTTCTCAGCGATTCGCTGGGCTTCGTTCTGTGATATTACTGGCACTCTGAACACCTCGGTGTTGGCTGCGGTTTTGGCTCCGGCCGTTGCGATAATCTCTTGGCCTGCTTCGGCATCCCACGACCGCACTTCGATTCGGTGGTCGTCTCTGGTGTCGGTGATCTCCGCATAGAAATCGTGCAATGCTTCGCCGTACCAGAGTTCGACCACCGGCTCGCGGTCATTGCCACGACCACTCCGAGGATGAAACCGGACGGTATCGCGTTCGGCATAAAACGAAAAGCCGTAGTGATCCGCCAGCGCCTCGAGAAACCGATAATCACTCTGGTTGTCTTGGATCAGTTTCACGCGTTTGATATCTGCATCCCGCACATCGACCGTCGCAAATGGATACGCCGAGAGGATCTCTTCGACGGCTCGACCCACGGTTAGTTCCTCGGTTGTTTCTTCCCACGAACGGGAGTCTGTGCCGTTCATCAATTCTTTGAGCAACCCGAAGCCGCTGACCGTTACTGTCGGCCCATTGTCGGTCGTAAACTCCGAGTGGATCGACGCAATCGAGCCGGTCAAAAGTGGAGTGAGTGTGCCATCGCCGCCGTAGCCCATCGCGATTTCGACAGCGGTGCCGATCTCGAACGTAGACCAATCGAGCCCGCTGAACTCGCCGAGTTCCTCATCGAACGGATAGTTGAGCGTAAACGAAAACCGGTCGGCACCTGACAGTGTGGTCTCGACGACCAGATCGGCGATCCGGCCACCCGGCTCCTGGAACGTCCTCGAGCCAACCTCGACCGCAAACCGTGGTGAGTACCGTGGCTGAAACATCGTCGTCATAGTGGTGGTAACTCGAGTTGCTCGCCGGTTTCGACTGCTCGAGGGTTCACAATGTCGTTGTGGTCGGCGATCGTCCGCCAGTGGCTCGAATCGCCGTACTCTTCGGCAGCAATCAGCCACAGCGTATCACCCTCGGCGACTGTCCAGCGTTTGGTTTTGTCAGTCGATTCCGGCGAGACCTCGGATTTGTGATAGTCAGCGGTTTTGTACTCCGTAAACTGGATTGATACACGCGCACGAATCGGCACACCGCTCGGCAGGAACTTCGTAAAGCGCTTTTCGGCGTGTTCGACCAGGGCCGTAAAGTCGATTCCGTCGCCCCAGACGAACCGGCACACTGGTGGCGCATGAAGCTCTCCGTCGACGGCCAACAGCGTGTCGATCAACTCGGTGTACTGTTTTCGGACATCGACGGCCCCCTGGTCAGGATCTGGACTATCGAGTTCGTCGGTCGTATCAAAAAACAACTCCATAGACAGCGTCTCCGCATTGCCATCGACGAACTGCATAATCGACGCCCCAGACCCTGTGGCCTTCAGTTCGCCATAGTTGATGCTTTTGTTCACCGTGTACGCCGTGGGGTTGAATTTGCAGTCGATTGTTTCGCCCTCTTTTTTCCCGTTGAGGATGATGATCTGTGCTTTCTCGAGTTTCCCGCTTTGTGTTGCTGGCATCTATAATCCTCTCCGTTCGCGTTCGATCCGCAGTTTCCGTTCGAATCGGCGATACAACGTCTCGACCAGCCGATCGACATCGGCATCGTACGACAACGACCTCACAGGTTGGCTACTACGTCGCCGCTGTGTGGTCGGTGTCTCTTTGTCTGAACCGTCCGAGCGACGACGCCCGGCTTGCTGGCCACCTGACCTGTCGGTAGTCCCTGTGATGCTGTCGGAGGGGCTGTTTGCTCGCTCGAGGGATGCAAACGGGCTTTCCGGTGTGTGCGGTGGCGGCCTGTTTTCGGTACGGTTGACTGTTTTTGCACCGCGGTTTGCAGTACTCGAGACCCGTTTCGACTGTCGGTTGCTGTCGGTTCCGTCGGCTCGCATCCGCGTTCCAACTCGCGGTTGATCAAGTGTTAGCCGCGGCCGACGGCTGGTCGTGGGTCGTTTACTTGTTGCTGATTTCTCGTCTGTCGTGTTGTCTACACTCGCCTTGCTTCGTCCAACTCTCGAGAACTCACTGACCGATTGGTTGCGTACCCATCTACGGTGGCGTTTCTGCCGATTTGGCCAGTGCTTTGTCGCTGCATCTGGGCGTTGCTGTTTCCCGCGATCGCCGGCTTGCTTGTTGGGTGTCTCCCCACCACGTGCTGCGACCGTCAACTGAGGTTCGAACAGTTTGGCTTGGGGTCGGATTCGCTCGAATTCGGTGGCCGAGGCGCTAGTCGCCTCATCGGTGTCCCGAATCTTGCCTTCGGGTCTTCGTTGGATACTCCTCGAGTGTGGCTCGCTCGGTTGAACCAGGGGGTGGGCGTTCGATTCTCCCAACGGATCTGATGTCGGCTCTCCCAACTGCTTCAGTGTCGTCTGTCTTCGAGTGAGACGAGTCGCTCTCGAGTTCGCCCGTCTGTTCGTCGTCGGTTCCGAGTCTCTCACCGCAGCGGCTACCAACTGACTGCCGGTTGATTTAGCCGACAGACCGAGGCCCTCGGTGGGTGTCATCGCCAGTTGGCCTGCTGCGTTGTGCTGGTTGCCTACTGAGCCTGCAGTCGTCCGTTGTACCGCAGGCTGTGTTCGCACTCGAGGTCTCGATGAGGTCGTTGGTTTGGTGTCTCTCGAGGCGGTCAGTCGGCTGAGTTCTGTTGGCCCAAACGCAACCGAGCCTGTGTTTGTTGGTCTTTCCTTTTTGCGTCGGCCTCTTCGATGGTTGGGAGTTCCTGTTGCAGTAGCCGACTGCTTGTTCGGTACGGCAAGACTCTGGTTGGTGAGTCTGTTTCGAACTACTGTCGGTGGCCGAACTGATGAGTGCGACCGCGTCATCGGCTGGCTGGCTCGGAACTGACTCGCCAGCGCCGACAGTCGGAATCTTTTCGTCGACTGCTTTTTTGTTCCACCAACTGCTTCGTCCGTTTCAGGCTGTTGTGATACCGAACTGCCCACCGACAGAAGCGGTAGCTTTTGATTCGAGCCGGTTGATAGCTGATGCTCACTCCTGGCGATTTGGGTGCTCGAGTGGCTGCTGGAACTGTCTGCCAGTCGGCCAGCCACTCGAGTCCTGACTGTGGAACCGACGGCCGACACTGCTGTCGTCTTCGAACCGCTGGCTGATCCATTCGACAGCCTGGAGTCTTCGGGTACTGTGCGGCGGCTTTTTTGACTCCGTGTCACTGCTGACTGTGTTGGGAGTCGCTCGGTTGCTGTGGCCGGTCTCGACCTACTCGTCGCGGCTTCGTCTTCATTCTCCGCCTCGAGTGGGTGTGCCTGAAGGCTCGTGGCTTCTGTCGTGGTGGCCAATCGCTCGAGTCCTGACTGTTTCCGTTGGTAGGTCATCCGGCGTAACTCTGTGTACCCTCGGGTCGCTGGCAGACTGGTAGTCGATCGACTGGTCTGTCTAGGCTGGCACACTGCTTGCAGCAGCTGTCTCGCTGGTGCTGCTGTTTGTACCTTGTCACCCGGTGGATCTTTGGGTGAGAACAGGTCCGCTGACAGGTCATCTGTGTCCGTCTCTCCGCCGAGTGTTGGACCCTTTTGGGTGTCGCTCTGATCGCTCGCTGACCGCCTCGAGCCGGACTGTTGGTGAGTTCGTGGATGATTTGTGGCATTGACACCGCTTGGCAGCA
>LKML01000064.1 GCA_001563795.1 Haloferacaceae archaeon B1-Br10_E2g22
GCACAGTTTCATCTGTGGCTGTTCGGGCGACCACGGCGTGTTGGCCGCTGGGAATGCAGCCTCGAGCAACTGTTCGGGTGCGTTCGCTGGCCCTGCGGCCCGCAGACACTGCTTTCGAAGGTACGACAGCGGTTTTTGCCATCGTTCGTGGGTTTTCGACGACTGGCTGAACAGAATCAACAACGACTCGGCCCGTGTCACCCCGACATGGAACGTTCGCCACTGTTCGGCCTGCTGTTTTTCATATGCGGATTCGGCCAACGGATGGCTAAACTCGTCGTCTGTGATTGTGCGGATAAGTGACTGATAGTGATGTGCCGACCAGGACGCAGCTTCAGCCGACGCCCATCCAGGCGCGTGTGTCGAAACCCACTCGTCGTCCTCGAGATACGGGAACAATACGGTATCGAACTGCAGACCCTTGGCCTGGTGGACTGTCATGATGTCGATTTTGTCCGCCGACTGAGAGCCGACTCCGGCCGCAACGTCTTGGTCATGATCCGTAAGCGACCGGCTGAGACTGTCTACGAACGCTGCCGAAAACCGCCGAAGCACGTTGTCGCTGTCGTAAGCCTGCAGGAACGTCGTGATGCGATCCAGTTGCGTCCGGCTTTCTTTTTGGACGTACCACTGGATTCGGGTTTTGTTTCGGAACGCTTCATAGAACTGTGGCAACGAACTGGTCTCTGTGAGCGCCTGTAACTCCTGGAGATCCGTTCGGGCCCGCCTAACCCGCTGGGGGTGGGCTACTTCGATCTCGTCGGTCTCGTCGTGGGTCATCACCGCTTCGTACAGTGAGTCGGTTTGGGCGGTCTCGAGGGCGTTCAGATCCCGGTCGGTCACCCGGTAGACGAGCAGCAACACCCGCCGAAGATGAATATCTGCAGTGGAGTCTGCTAACACACGGAAGTACGACAGGATCGTCTGGATGCCAGCTTCGAGTTTCGTTTCGTTGGCCCCTTCGATCTGATAGGGAATCTGTCTGTCTCGAAGGCGTGCGGCGACGTCTCGAGCCTGCCGGTTCGTCCGAACGATCACCGCGATATCACCGAGCGAGCGTTTGTTGATCGACTCAAAGCCGTCTTCCAGCAACTGAGAGATCGTCGTTGCAACCTCTTGGGCGGGAGTGAGCTCCGTCCAGTCGCCACAGACCATCCCAACGCGAGCTTCGTCGGCTGCTGTTCGTTCGACGTACGGCTCGCCGTCGGCAGTCTCCTGGCAGTCTTCCGAACGGAGCTGTTTGGACTCGTAAGCACCACACTGGTTTGCAATCTCGAGGATCTCTTGGTCCGACCGGAAGTTTTCGTTGATGTCGATCCGCTCGTGGTCGCCAAACGCCGCCTCGAGACTATCGAGGCCTTCTGGATTTGCTCCACGCCACCCGTAGATCGCCTGGTCGAGATCGCCGATTGCAAGCAGTTGCGTCTCGCCGCGGGCTAACCCTGTGACGACCTCCAGTTGTAGCTCGTCGGTGTCTTGGAACTCATCACAGAACACGTAGTCCCATCGCTCGCGAATCTCCTCGCCGACCGGCGAGTCGTTTATTAGGGTGTTCGCCTTGTTGATCAACTCATCAAAATCCAGCACACCACGGGCCTCGAGTTCGGCCACGTAGTCCCGATAGATTGCTTGGAGATCCGAGACTTCATCGAGCATATCGACATACGCACGGAGATGACCCATCGGCGTCTGTTTGAGATCCGTCCACCAGTAGGTGTAGGCGTTCGTCGTAGGCTCGAACAACCCCTGTGGCAGAAAGTTGTACGCCATCACCGGATCTTCTTCAATGAGTGCTGCAATCTGCTTTGTCCACAGCGTGAGGTACTCGAGATACGACTCGACGGCCTCCCACGTATCTCCCGAGCGGTGTTTGGCAACGAGTTTCCATCGGGACAGTCTCTCGCGGTAGGCCTCGAGGCTCTCGGTGATCGCTGTCTCACCTGCGGCGAACTCCTCAGCGGTGAATCGGTCGGGATCGAACAGCTCTGTGGCCGACTGTTCTAAATCAATGACAAGCCGTTTGAGCTCATCAATGGTTTCTGGGTGTGGGACAAACGCATCTACCATCGCTGGCGAGACGGCCTCTTGGCGCATCTGTCGGATGTACTCTACGGCCTGCGTTTCGACGGCCGCTCTGTCGTCTTGGCGTTGGGAGACGTACTGGTAGTCGTTGTCATTGATTAGCTGTTGAATTGTGCGGAACTGCTGGTCGGCGGTGATAACATCGAACTCGGGGTCGATGCCGAGTGTGTAGGCATACTCCGAGACGAGTTGGCTGCAAAACGAATGATAGGTGTAAACCTCGACGTTGAACGCCTGTTCGACCGACAGCTGTTCGGCCTTTGTAATGCTCTGCTGGATCGAGGCGGCCGCCTCGTTTGCGAACGTTACGACCAACACCCGGTCGGAAAGCGGGCCGTCAGTCGCTGTCAGCAACGTTTCGATTCGCCACCGCATCGTTGTGGTTTTGCCAGTCCCAGCCCCGGCATCGACGCTCACACAGTCGGTGTCGGCCTCGAGGACTCGCTTTTGGCCGGCCGTCGGTGTCGCCGCTGTTTCGTCTTCGGTTCTGGTCTCGTCGGTGGGTGTGTTTCGTTCGTCGTCTTCGGATCTCCACTCAGACATTGAACATCACCTCTCGGCGAATCGCTTCCTGACAGCCTACAGCGTACGGACAGTACTGACAGGAGTTCTCAACAACCTGCTCGAAACTACCGTCCCAGTGGCTCTGCTCGTCGAAAACGTCCACCGGATCGTAGTTGCCCGCAGCAATGTTTTCGGCCATCCATACGATGGCATCATCAATGGTCTGTCGGCTCTCTGTGAGAAACTCTCCCATCCGCTGTTGGTCGGTTACGGCCTCGCAGTCGCCGTCGGTCTCGAAGGTCTCTTCGAGCACGCTCAGATACATCAGTTCTGTGCCGGTTCCATCGGCCACATACTCACCAAGCGCCTGTTCAGCAATTCGAGCACCAATTACGGTTCCGACTTTTTGTGGCGCATACAGCCCCTGCTCGAGATGCTCTTGAGCAATCTCGGAGTCGGATGCGTACGGAACCCGACTCGCCCACAACTGGTCGGTCAGCCGCACAGCCACGAGGCTCCCGCCATGGGCCATGATGTAATCGACAGTGACACTGACCTGTGTTTCCTGGATCGTCGTAGACAGTGTGAGATCCGGGCCGACAACCGGCCTCTCACAGAGTTCGGCTGCCCGTTCGATGCCGTCGAGATGCGTTGGCCCGACCGTCTCGAAATACGCCTCGAGGCCAGCTTCCGCACGCGCTTTTTCTGTCGACTCCTGTCGCCGAGAGTGGTGATCTGCGGTCTCGACATACGATTTCCACAGCGACTCGAGTGCCTCGTGGGCCCCCTTGCGAGGCTCGCGGTCGGTCTGTCGAGCAGTGTTGTAGCCGGTACAGATCACCTCACGAAGCAGTTTCCGGAACGCATCACGATTCTGTTGGGTCTCTCCGGTGAGTTCGAGAACGTGTTTGAACTCGTATTTCCGTGGACAGCCGAGATACGTCGTCAGTTCGTCCGCAGCCTTACGCACTGTCGATCACCTCCCCGCGAGCCAGCGCAAACTGCGAAGCAACTGCCTCGGCAAAGACTGGATCGACGTCTTCGTCCGCCAACAGGGTCTGGATCGCTCCAAAGACCGCTTCGGTCTCTTCGATTGCTGCGGTCTCGCCGGTGTGGGCGGCGTTGACGATTGCCTCGAGTTCGGCCCATGGCTGATCGAGGACATACTCAGCGACGTTCTGTCGTGTTCGAATGGGTCGGTCAGTCATTGAAAGCGCCTCGAGTGAGATTTGTGGCTGTTCGCTGAGCGCATACAGATAGCGAGAGGGGGTGTGTGCCCGGCCAAGGCCGCTTTCTTCGGAGTCGTAGCTACAGACATACAGGTTGTCGCTCGCCGCCCGAACACCAAGTGCCAGTTTGCGGCGTTCGCGGTGGTGGTAGTACGCATCAAAGCCACTGGTCGAACGCTCGCCGCCTGCGGTCTCGAATGTTCCTGCGATCAGCCCGTCATCAACCTCGGTGACTGCCGGATACCCTGGCATCTCGGTTAGCCAGGGGGTCGGAAACAGCGGCGTCAGCCGTTCTGTACCGGGATACGTCTGGTCGATCACGTTCAACACAAAGACAGTATTGTATGTATCATGTTTGATGCCTTGTACGTCTGTCACCGTTATCCCATGCCGCTGTGGGGCGGTTTCGATCGTGTGCGTGTAGGCACCATCGAACCGGATCGCTCGCTGCAGTACGTGTTTGAACGTCGGCAAATCACTCTCCAAGAGACTGGTCTGGTCGATGAATTTGGCCAGATCAGTGATGCGTTCGATGTTTCGGAACTGTTCTTGGATCTCGATGTGGCTTTCTCCCGTCGCAACGCGTTGTTTCAGGTCGGTGTTGATGATCCAGCGGTTGAGCCGGGCCTCGAGCGTCCCATGATTGCAGGCCTCGGCGAGCTCTGGAGAAAACTCCGTGACCCTCGCGCGAAGCCACGATTCGGCGTCTGTATCTCGGTTGAGCAGATACTGAACAAACGCATACAGTTCGGTGACCGCCGGGTCTTCGGCGAGTGCTGGCGCACCGACCGTCCGAGTCGGGAGTCCACTCGCCCGAAGCTGACGCCGTGCGTCTGATAGCTGGTCGCCCACACTGTTGAGGACAACTGCGAACTCACTGTAGGCCAACTCGTTGCGAGCCCGGAGGTGTTCGATTTCGTTGGCGACCGTCCGAAGCTGCTCGCCGAACGTCGATTCGTGGAGATGAATCGCCGAGACAGACGTCGTCGGCTCGCGGCCGGTGGCCAGAAACGACCCAATCGCACCCGGAGCCGTCTCGGCGTGGTCGGTTCTTTCGAGACGCTTGGCAGGCATCTCGGCTACCTCGAAGTCAATACAACAGTGTTCGCGTATGTCGTCTACCGACCCCGGTTCGGTTTTGATTCGTTGGATGCTGGCGTTTCGTTCACCAACGGCGACCAACTCGGCGTCAGCCGCGAGGTTGGCGAGATACCGTCTGTCGTTTTCGGCGTACTCTTCGAACTCGACTGCGAGAATCGCTTCGAAGCCGGCGGCCACCTGTTCGTAGGTCGTTTCGTCTTCGAGCGCTCGCGTGGCTCGAGGAATAATATTTGCCCGCTCGACCAGCCCGTGGTCTCGCAGGCGGTCATGGAATCGGTCGTTGAGACAGGCAAGTACGGCGATCAGTGCGTGTGGGCCACTGCTGTAATCAATACGAAAGCCGCCCTGGCGAGTGGCTTCGAGCAGCACCTGACCGACGTCTTTGCCAAAGCTGTCTTGGGTGCTTGCGGTCTCGAGAAACTCGAGTATATCGGTCCGCTGGTAGGCCCCCGGCCAGCGAAGCGTTCCGAAGCGGGTTTCGGCCTCCTCGAGAAGACGTTCCCAGTTGGTCGATTCGGTCAGTCCTGACAGCAGTTCGATACGTTGTTCGTACGCCAGGCGGTCGATGTCCGGGTTGTCCATTTCGACGACATACGAGGCGTGCTGTGGCACTGATTGGATGTTGGGCCGAATCTGTTGGTCGAGGCACAATCGGATGTGGTCAGCAAGCGACTCCAGACTGCAGGGAATGCGTTTGAGCACGAGAATATTACGGGGGTCGTACGCTGCGGCGAGGTCTTCGTAGACGGCGGCGATCTGGTCTGCAGGCGAGGACGAGCCAAAATCGAACGCATAGAACCGACCAGTAACCGCGGAATCAGGAGCCATCTGGTGTAGACTCATAACGGATCTACCAAAAGCATTCTGCCGGGCTGAAAGACGGCCGAACAGCGTATGTGGTGACAATCAGTGGCAGCCTCCGTACAGTATTTGGGTGGTCTTGGCGTACCCTTTGTATGGACTCACTTGATGCAACCTGCCTGAATGGGATCGACGCAGAGTCCGAATTCATCGAGACTAACGGTGTGAGCCTCCATACTGTTCAGGCTGGCCCTGAAGACGGCCCGCTTGTCGTCCTTCTGCATGGGTTTCCCGAATGTTGGTACGGCTGGCACAGACAACTCGGACCGCTGGCCAAGGCGGGCTACCGTGTTGTCATCCCAGACCAGCGCGGCTACAATCTGAGCGACAAACCCACAGGCGTCGGCAGCTATCACATTCGTGAACTCGCCGCCGATATTGCCGGGCTTGTCGATACTCTCGGCTACGATCAGGCGGCGGTCGCTGGCCACGACTGGGGGGCCGCAGTCGCCTGGTGGCTCGCCCTCGAGTATCCCGAGCGGCTCTCGAAACTGTGTATTGTCAACGTGCCGCACCCTACTGTGTTCGAACGAACGCTGCGCTCGAGTTGGAGCCAGCGGAAAAACAGCTGGTATATCGCCTGGTTCCAGCTTCCCGTCCTGCCGGAGTTGACCGCTTCGGCCGGCAACTACTGGCTGTTGGCCACCTCCCTGGACTCGAGTAGCCGGCCGGATGCGTTCACGAAAACCGACATGGATCGCTACCGGCTGGCCTGGTCGCAGCCAGGCGCACTCGAGGGGATGATCAACTGGTACCGAGCGATCGTGCGGGCGCGTCCCCGGCCGGTTCGCCAGCAGGTCGAGACGCCAACGCGTATCTTGTGGGGTGGCCGCGATGAGTTTCTCGACCTTGAGATGGCTCACAAAAGCCTCGAGTACTGTACCGACGGCGAGTTGCGGGTGATCGACGAGGCGACCCACTGGATTCTCCACGAGGAGCCAGCCGTGGCCGTCGAGACACTGCTCGAGTTGTTCGAACCGCCACAAACGACGAGTACGTAACTCCGACAGCACAGCGTTGAGGGCTCCAGTTTGCTCCAGAAATATTTTATAAACTACACATTGCTGTGCTTACTCGAGCGGGCCGAATGATTGGGTGTCGTATCTCTATGTGCGATGAGCCCGATGGAAGCCTATGGAAATGACTATCGGCGAACACAACGAGCGGATGCTTGCACGGCTCGAAGACACCGGCCGCGTTTTTGAGGTGAACTTCGACAGCATCGAACCGACCGACGTGACGCTTCGGTTCATTCGAGATGGCGAACGCGTCGGAAGTATCTACAATGACGATGGCACCAAACGCACAATGGCTCGGCTCACAACCGATCGTGAGGGGACGGACTTCATCAGCGTTGAGGTGCCCAAGGAGTTCGTCTCGAGGCTCCTTGATGCTGCATCCGAGGCCGACCGGATCACCGATACAACGATGCTCGAGGGCTATCGCTTGCGAGTGCTCGAACAACAGTAGGTCGGTTACTCAGTCTTGGTTCGATTCCAACCGGGGGTTGAGAGACGCAACTCGGTCAAAGCCGTATCCATCGCATCGTCGCTTCGGTGTGTGCTGCTGTGAGTTCGTCAATCTCTCTGTGAGTCTCCGAACGACGAGAGCCGAATCACACCGGATGGTCCACTGCTGACCGGACGTGCTTTTGTGTCTTGGTCACCTACAACAGGTATGTTACTCGTCCGGGGATACGGCGGCGGAACCGCACTGACGGGCACTGTCTTCGAGCGCGGCGAAGAGCCGCCGACGTACAAGGGCGCACCGGACGAAGACGCACCGTACGTCTGGGTCTGCGATGCGTTCTACGAGGTCGAAAGCGGCGGTACAGCAATGGAACTCGAGGAACGTGAAATCAGAATTGCTTTCGAATCGCCCATGCCACGCGGCTTTGAGACACGAACCCAGGCGCTCGAGGCGGCCGACGACCACATCAAAACACAGTTCGCCCGCATTGGCGTCGATCCCAAAAGCATCGAAATCGAAGTGGTACCGACTGACCCGGCCTGAGTGAGGTCTGTCAGTTAACGTCCAACTGACGCCGCAGTCAGTCTTGGTCGATGTCGTCTATGTCGGCTGTGTCGTCTTTTGTAAGCCGGAACTGATCGATGCGGTCGTACAACTCTTCGCTTGTCGCACTCAACTCAGTCGCACGGTGGGCGACCTGGTCAGTTGCGGTTGATTGCTGTTCGAGACCAGCCGAAATCTGCTGGACAGACGCCGAGAGTTCTTCGCTCATCGAGGCCGCACCGTCGATTGTTGCTCCGAAACTGTCCATGTTTTCGGCCTGGTTTTCGACCGCACCGCTGACCTCGGCGGTGGCTGCACTGACGGCTTCGACTGTGGATTCGATCTCGTCGACCTGATCGACGACTGTTTCGACGGCATCGGCCCCCGCCGCGACCTCCTTGTTCGTGTGGGTGATCTGGGAGGCAACCTCGTCGGTTTGTTCTTGAGCGTCGGTGATGATTTGTTCTATCTCGTCGGCCGACTGTTTGGACTCTTCGGCGAGCTTTTTGACCTCCTCGGCGACAACTGCA
Organism: Haloferacaceae archaeon B1-Br10_E2g22; assembly: GCA_001563795.1. GTDB lineage: Archaea > Halobacteriota > Halobacteria > Halobacteriales > Haloferacaceae > Halohasta. The sequence goes on from LKML01000064.1 coordinate 8,321, forward strand.
AAGCCATCGCCCTCCTGGCCCGCACGAGCGGCTTCGATTGCCGCATTGAGTGCCAGTAAGTTGGTTTGGTCGGCAATCGACGAAATTACATCGAGTGTCTCGCCGACTTCTTGCATTTTCGACTCGAGGGTTCGGACTTCGCCGGTGATCTCGGAGGTTGCATTCGTTGCCGAGCGGATCTGCTCGACAGCTTCGGTACCCTCTCGAACGCCATCGAGTGCGAGTTTGCTTGCTTCGGAGCTTTCGGCATCAATCTCTTGGACCGAGGCAGTGATTTCTTCGATAGTGGCAGTCAGATTCGATGCAGCCATATCCGCCTCGTCGGTTTGCTCTGCAAGTTCTTCGGAACCGCTTGCCATCTGTTCGGTCGAGTGGCTGATCTCTTCGATTGAGGCGGTGACCTCCTCGCCGTTAGCGCTCAACTCGTGGCTCGTCTCATCGAGGTCGTCAGCCAGCGAGGTGAGCCGCGAGAGCACATCTCGGTAGTTTTCGACGGCGGTCGTCAGATGGCCGTTGAGATCGCTGAACTCCTCGTGGATAGTTTGGATCTCCTCGAACGATGCCGGCGGCTCTGGGATGGTTGGTTCGATGGTGAGATCACCCTCAGCAAGCCGGATGATCTTCGCTTCGAGGTCATCGATAACTGTCTGTTGGTAGGCCTCGAGTTGGTCTACTTTTTGTTGAGAGTCTTCTTCGAGAACGTGAGCGGTTTCTATCGCCCCGACAACGGTTCCGTCCACCTCGCTAATCGGTTGGACTGTTCGGTTGAGCGTGTGTGTTTCATCGCCAACCGTGATGGTCTCGGTTCGCTCGCTGATCTCGGTGCCCGTCTCGAGTGCCTCCGACAGCAATGGGTCTCCGCTGTGGAGTGACGACGCCTGCGTGCCGACCACGTCGGTGTCGGTTGTTCCAAACAGCTCGCAGGCCGCAGTGTTGATGTGCGAGACCGCGCCGGTGGCATCAACGATGACTGCCGGCGAGCCGATTCCCTCGAGAACGTGTGCTAACAGCCGGTCTGAACCAAGATTCCCGACGCTCTCTGCTGGCCCGGGTGTCCGTGGTTGGTCTGGCGTCGAGACCGCCGTCACAGGAGTGTCGGCCGACTCTGTTTGGGAGGTCGAATCTGCGGGCGACGGTTCGGCCTCTCCGTGAGAGGCGCTCGTTTCCGAGAGGTCTACCCACTCAACCGACTCGGTGTCGTCTGAATTTGGAGTGGCATCTGTCCGCTTTTTTTCGGAATCTGTGACCACAAGCCAGTTGAGTATGCTTTTCATATTTGTACGATAAATACAAATCGTTATAAATATTGTGTATATCCAAACCTAATAAAATTAGTATCTATTCTATGTTAATCTAGCGTAGATGTAAATGTATAATGTAGTTTTGTTGTGGTCGGTCACACGCTCTGACTTCGGGGCGTCTGTAGCCTCATGAGCGTAAGACGAATACAGTTGTAGGCTTCGACGAGAATAACACGTATTGAGAACTGGTATCACTGAGACAGTATATATGGATACATACTTCTAAGCAATTCTTATTTACTCGGCCGACAAATATTTGATATAGATGTCCCTGTCAGAAATCATCGAATACGTCAAAGGAAACGAGAAAACCCTGGTCGTATTCAACCCACCTACCGGAAGCACGCTCGTTTCCGATCTCAGGGACTACTTTACGACCCAAAACGTCACTGTCCGAGGCGAACAGACTGCCAGTGGCTCGCCCGCTGGAATCGCCGTGCTTCAACTTGACGACGAGGTGTTGGCATCAGTTCCACTGAATCAGCTCCAGGAGTTGGTCGACGGCGGTGCGCTCCGATCAGGGGGCCTAGGGATCGACGATACAGACTACCACGAGATCCTAGGACACCTCAAAGAGACCACCTTTACGTCTTACAACAAACGCCGGATGGTGTTGATCTCCCACGAAGTCGAAGACCGGGCGATGCGAGTCAACACCGGACGGCTTCTGACTGGGTTTCAGTACAACTCCAAACTGCTCGACCAACGAACGTTGTACGAACAGCTTGGTACTACAAACCTCGAGATTCATACCTTCGGTGCGCCCGACGGCCCAACGGTCGATATCGAGGGTGTGACCCATCACGCCGAGGATATCGAAGAAATCCGTCGCTCCTGGTTTGTCGTCTTCGACGGCGGTGGCCAAGACCGATACAAAACCGCACTGCTGGCGACCGAGCAGGCACCCAACCAATTTTACGGCTTTTGGAGCGATGATCCTGGTGTCGTCGACCGAATCGACGACTACCTTGATCGCGCATATGTGCAGGCCAAACCGTAGCCAACACCTCGGTTAGATATCCTCGCCGGCCCACCGGATCGAATCGTAGGTTCGCAACGATTCGCTTTTGAACTGGGTTTCGAACTTTCGACGGAGCGACTGTTTTTCGGCCGCACTGATCCGGGCCAGTTCATCAGCTTTCGAAACTGGCTTCGGAGGGCCACGTTCGGCCGCAACCTCCGAGAGGATCTGTGTAGTGAGTTGGTGACGAACCGTCTCGTCTTTGGTGATCGCATACGGCGCTTCTAGCTTATAACAGATGTCATGGCGGGGGTCGTAGATGATACAGAAGGTGACTTCGTAGGCTTCCGGCCGCAAGGTTCGTTCAACACCAAGAGCATCACCGCTGGCAGCCATCGTTTCGTCAGGGCCGCCGCGAGAGACGAACCATGATGTAAAGGTGAGTTCCTCAGTGCGCCGCCGACTGTCCTCGTCGTTGCCAGAGTCGGGAGCGTGGTGGCGTTCAAGCAGCCGGGTGAAAAACGCCGTGTCGTCGGGCCAGGGAGCCTCGAAGCCCGTCTCCTTGTTTGCCAGTGCGGACGTAATCACTCGTGCGGAGGGGTTCTTTACGAACCCAGCGAGTGGTACCTCACGTTCGACGAACGTCTCGACAAGCCGAATGTAGTTCTCGAGTACGCGTTTAGGTCGAGCCTCGTAAGTTAGTTCTTCAAGTTCGGGCGTTTGGTCGCGCCAGGTGAGAATTTCTTTAGGGTACAGTGGGCCGTCAAGAAGTAACAAATCATCAACACGGTTGGCATGCTCGAGAGCGTGGTGGCCTTCGGCAAAATACAACGCCAAGGCGTGGACGACTGCCTCGGCATACTTGTTGACTCGCGGGGCCCGAATCATTCGCCGACGGCTGTGGCCTTGGTCGTAGCGAACCCACTCGCTGTCCGAAAGCTGCGTCGGATCGTTGGTATGAGCTGTGACGACAATCGTTCGGGCCCGATGCGTTTCGATATCTGAGGGTTCGACACCCATGGCGGCGTGGGCCAGATCCAACACCAACCCGTTTTTGAACGCGGTCGGGTTGATAGTCCCCGAATCGACGCCGTGGACGGTCTCGAAAGGTCGGTTGGCCAAGGCGATAGAATCGATCTCAACACACTGTCGCCGTTTTGTCCCCAGTGGTTCGATCACCCGTTGGCCGCGATCGACGAGCGGGTCGAGCCACTCTTCGAAGACCGTCTCGGCGAACTGGCCGTGTTCGCTGTCGTCGGTCGTTTCGGCGACCGATCCGGCGAGGCTGGCAATCGCATCAACGTGGATCGGATCGAGTGTCACAGCTACAGGCGGTCGGGCAGTAATAAAAAGCTGATTGGTTGGTCTAATAGTATTCTTCGGTGCTACTGTGTTGCATTCTCACTCAAAATCAACTATAAAAATGTTTTCAATCGATATATTCTTCCCAAAAAGAATAATACAAATCGGTATACATATTGCTACATGTCTGATCCACTGGGTGAAATTGGGATTGATGAAGGTGAGGAAACGCCGTTGCGAGAGATTGTCGCACCGCAAGAAGGCGACGACTACATTGAGTCATACTACGAAATACTTCGAACAATCGAACAGAATACGGTGTATGTCGGTGAGACAAAATCGGATCTTGAAACCAAAGGCGATGTCGATTGGCCCTTAGTTGGGATTGCCGAAACCACCGCGAGTGATCTCGAGGGAGATAGTGTCTATATTTATGATGCTCAAAACAGCGAGTGGAATGACACGTTCCAATCCGTAGAAACGTTCGTTTCCAACATTGAAGCAGAACTAACAGAAGAACTCGAGGACGTCGAAGAAGACCTCGAAGCAGAAATTGAAACCGCAAAAAAGGAACTCAACGACGCAATAGAGGACGTACAAGAAGACATCGACGACCTCGAGGCTGAGCTCAAGAACGATATTGAGGATCTTGAGCAGGATATAGATAATTTAGACATTGATGATATTGAAGATCTGAGAGACTCTCTCGAGGATATTGAACAAGATCTTGATGATCTTGAGCAAGATATCGATAATTTAGACATTGATGATA
>LKML01000065.1 GCA_001563795.1 Haloferacaceae archaeon B1-Br10_E2g22
AATGTTGCATTGCTGATATCGGGCGAGCCGGGTGGTAGACAAAACGTTGTGGCATCGTCGACGGGAGCCACATAACAGTTCAGGCCTGCTTTGAGCGTGATGAAATCAGCATTATCGGGGATTTCATCCGGAGTGAAACATTGTCCGGTGAGTCCAGTAAACAGCGGAAACTCCGGGTTCACCTCGTCGTCACACAGGTCTTCGACACAGGAAAGACACTGTTGGATCTGCGGCCCAGGTGAAAAGAACCCACAAAACTCGGCGACTGTTACCTCGCCGTCGACTTCTGGAGTCGCTTGCTCTTGGCCACTGACTGGTGATGCTCCCATCGCCCCAGCACCAACAAGTGCGCCAGTCGCAGTAATCGCTTGTAAGTATGTTCGCCGATTCAGACCGTCGTTTCCATCATTTGATGCCATGATGTACTAAACGGATGTCAGTAAGAGTGTATTGTAACATAGACACAAAAGTAATCAGTATATAACAATATTATAGCTAAAAAAGAGTAATTTACTTCTACCACACGGACACTCAGCAAATAAATTGCCAACCAACGCCTTCTGTTGACAATGCTGGAGTAATTTCGCCTTCATCAGACAATCGTGTCGACACATCAGTAACGAAAATGACAGAGTAGAAAGAAAACAACAAAAACGAGTTACTCAAGGGCGCTGTTGTAGACCGCCAGGAGGTCAGTGGCGACTTCATCCCACGTGCGTGGTTCGTACTCAGGTGGCCCCTCGCGTGCTAGCGCCTCGTCGATTCCGTGAGCAATCGAATCCGAATCGGTTGTAACTTCAACCAAACATCCTTCGGGCAGCGTCTCTCGGACGCCGCTTTCGGTAGCAACGACCTGCGCGTCAGCAGCGAGTGCTTCGGTGATCGTCAAGCCAAACGGCTCGGCGCGCGATGGAGAGATGAACACGTCGGCCGCAGCATAGTAGTCGCCGAGATTTTCCTCAGGAATGTAGCCAGCGAATTCAACACGGTCGGTAATACCAAGCAGTTCGGCGAACATTTTGAGGTGCTCTGTCTGATGGCCCGACCCCCCGAGAACGAGCGTTGCGTCGGTGTTTTGGATTTTTTGCATCGCATACAGCAGGTGGCTGATCCCTTTTTGATCGGTGTGTCGGCCGACAAAAAACAGCAATGGCCCCTCGATTCCGAGGTCGGCTTTCACATCGTGGCCGGTGGTCTCGAGCGACGAAAAGCCGTTGTGGACGACGTGTGAATCAACGTCATATAGTTCAAGAACGTTCTGCCGGGTGATGTCGCTGACTGAGATGAGGATGTCGGACTGTTTTGCCACCCGGCGTTCGGTTTCGACCTCACGTTCCGGGGGGTTGATGTTGCGGTCGCTCGAAAGCGAGTGAAACGCTGAGACCCATTTGGCATCGGTCTCACGCTTGGCCCGGAGGCCAGGACCGTACCCAAACCAGTCGTTGGTGTGAGCGATGTCGGCGTCTTCGGCGAGTTCGACGAACCGATCGCTCATGCGGCCGACACGGGTGATAATATCTCCCTCACCTGTGGGGACGCTGTGAACTCCGTGCCGGTCTTCGGGTGCGTATTCAGCGGGCAACAACAGTTCTAACTCGGCGTCCTCGCGGGCCTCGAACGCCTCGAAGACCTCGCCGACCCAGGTGTCGAGTCCGCCGGTAACGTTCGGTGGAAACCCCCAACCAAGCATGAGTATGCGTGGAGTCATACAGTCGGCTTCGCTGACCGGCCACTTATCAGTTGGCCTATCCCCCATGACAAATCGTTGCCAACGGTCTACCGACGACCGTACGACCGAGACCGAAACCCCGATACTGTGGCTCACAAATCCAGAGACATGGATGTCGTTGTCAACGCCGCAATGAGCGTCGACGGAAAGCTCTCGACGCGCCGGCGCGAACAACTCAAAATCAGCGGCAGCGACGACTTCGAACGCGTAGATCGGGTTCGAACCGCTGTCGACGGCGTCGTAGTCGGCATCGGCACCGTGATGGCCGACGATCCGCATCTCATCTTGGATGATCCTGCTGGTCGCCACGAGCGCCGTGAGGCGGGCCGGCCACCTAGTCCTGCGCGCATCGTGGTCGACTCCCGGGGGCGAACCCCGCCCGACGGACGGATCTGCGATGATGCGGCCGCAACCTACGTACTCGTTTCGGAGGCTGCACCCGCCGACAACCGGACGGCTCTTCGAAAAGCAGGTGCGACAGTCCTGGTTGCCGGTGAGACTCGCGTTGATCTCGAGGCGGCCATCGCAAAACTCGAATCACAGGGACTCGAGTCGCTGTTGATCGAAGGCGGCGGCGAGATTATTTATTCGGCCTTCGAAGCCGACGTGGTCGACGAGTTGTCGGTGTTCGTTGGATCGTTGGTCATCGGCGGCAGGCAAGCACCCACACTCGCAGACGGCGAAGGGTTCCTCGAGGCATTCCCACAGCTGTCGTTGCGTGCGGTCGAACGACTTGACGACGGTGTCGTCTTGCAGTATACCGTATCAAAAAACGAGACTTCGCCGTCGAACTGAGATACCGTCTGTCACGAAAAACTGTTAGGTATACATCAGTTACATTAGGTAGCTGAGTGACACGCTCCTACAACTGTTATACCACTTGAGCCTGTAACTACATGTATGAGTACTACAACTGCCTCCGAGCCGATCCACGTCGAAGACGAGAGCCACTTTAAGGAACTCATCAGCTCAAATACAGTGGTGTTAGTCGACTTTTATGCCGACTGGTGTGGTCCGTGTAAGATGCTCGAACCAACCGTCGAAGAGATCGCAGCCGAGACTGATGCGGCCGTCCTGAAAGTCGATATCGACGAACTACAGGCGTTTGCCAGCTCGAAGGGTATTCGAAGCGTCCCCACCTTGGAGTTCTACCACAACGGCGAGTCAGTCGACCGAGTCATCGGCGTCCAGGACAAAGACGACCTGCTGAAAGGCCTCGAAGAAATCAGCGACTAACCCGTCGAGAAGTGCCGTTTTTTGCCATCATGACCGCATAAAGACCTGTGTTGTCACCAGCACTGCACAGGCAACTTCTATCGCTACCAGAGTACTTAGTGAACTTGTTTGAACGCGATTCGGTGGTCAGTGATCGCCTCGTGGTCGGCCGCCTGTTGGCGAGCAACCTCAGCCGACTCGAGGATACGTTCGTATTCGCAGTCCCGACAGACGAGGTGGTACACTGAGACGGAACTCATAATACAGAGAGGTTTTCCGAGCATCATAGTTAATCAGCCCCAATGCAGTCCGTAGAACGTTCCTACGGCCTTACCGACTGTCCCAGAACGCCGAAAGCTGGCTGTCCAGAAACTCCGGCGTGAGTCGCCGAAACTCCGCACGCTCTTGGGCCGAAAAAAATGGCACAACAGATCGTGGCCGACCGGGAATGTAGCGGTCGCCGACAAGGATGCGAACCCCACGTTCGTCGGGGCCACGCAGTACACGCCCAATTGCCTGTCTGACCTGCCGGACAGCTGGCACCGTCAGCGCGTAGGTAAACTCGTTTTGTTCGCCGAACCGCTCTCGGTAGGCGTATCGCACAGCCTGGACGCGCGGCGAGCCGATGTTGACCAGCGGAACCCCAAAGACAGCCGCCGTATGGAGTTTCTCACCGTCGTAGTCGACGCCTTCGGTGAGCGTGCCGCGGGTGCTTGTGACCAACACGGCATGGTCACCACTGAAAAACTGCTCTTTGAGACGCTGGGTCTGTTCGTGACTCGAGGACTGATCGAGAAGTACCGGTTTTTCGATTTCCGCAGCCAACCGTTCGGCAGCCCATTCGGCTTCGGCGTAGTTGGGGTACGAAAGCAGGATATTACCGTAGCTACGGGCAATCTCGCGGGCAACGTACGCATACCGTTCTCTGGTTTCGTTGTGGTTGTCGGCGGTCGGCACGCCACGATTTCGGGCGGTAAAGGCCATCACATCGACCAGCCAGCTTTCGCGGTTCGCTTCGGGAAACCCCAACTCGTAGCTCCGGCGTTCGACATGCCGGCTGGCAGTCTCGTCTGAGTCAGTCGACAGCGACTCGAGGCCAGTGACCGTCTCGAATACATCAATCGGCTCGAGGGTCGCACTCATCAGTATGCCGCCGCCGAACTCGTCGAATGCCTCGCTGAGCTGTTCGGAGGGAATGCAGTTGTACATCACCAACGAAGCGTTGTACGCGTTGTGCCAGGGATACTCGGGGTGGCGGCGCTCGGCGTCGGTTGGCTCGAGGGTAATTTCTCGGAAGAACGCGGTGTGGTCTCGCTGCCACCACTGGCTGAACCGGACGCCGGTGGCCGTACAGACACACTCCCGATTGACGCCAAGTTGCGAGAGCGTATCTTCGACCGCCCCGCCGACCGCCCCGAGTGTTCGGAAGAATTCGCCGGTGTAGCCGACCGATTCGGCCCACTCGGTAAACCCATCGCGGTCGTCAGATTGGGGGTCGTGCAACTCGAGTTCGACGAGTTCGTCTGGGAGGGCTTCGTCCAGAAAACCAGTTGGGTATCGCTCGAATCGCTCACAGAGTTCGCCTTCGACATAGGTATCGAGCCACTCGAGGGCCTCGCCGTAGAACTGCGAGGCGCGCTCGACAGCCTCGAAGGGTACGTCGTGGTCGGCCAGTTTTGATTCGACGAGGTCTTTATTGTCAGGATGCGCGCGGGCGCGCTCGAGGAGTGTGTCGAGATCTTGTTTGGCCTGTGTGAGGGTGCTACGGCCGACCGAATCGCTCAACAGATCCCGGACGCGTTCTTCGAGCCGGTGGGCTTCGTCGATGATTACCAGTGTTCGTGCATCGAGAATCGGTGCGGTGAGATGGCGAGTCTTGCTGTCGAAAATATGGTTGTAGTTACCGACGACGACCTCAGCATGCTCGAGCAGCACGCTCATCACGCGGTGTGGACAGGTGCCAGCTTCGATAGCTGCTGGCAGAAATTCGTCGGTCGAAAGCACGTGATCGGTGCCCTGCTGGAAGCCGACTGGAGAGCCGGTATCGCGGGCATACCAGTCGGCTTCGAACGGACAGTACAGCGGTGTCGAGTCGCTTTCGGCGAACGATTCGGGAGCCGACGGTTGGGCCCGACCGTAGGGGCTAATCGCGCCGGCAGTCGAAAGCGGTGGCTTCTCGCTTGCGGTCAGATCGCGGCGGGCCGTCTCGACCAACTGCCGGGCGCGCTCAGTATCCCACCACTGTTCGACCTCGTGGGCAGTCCCCTCGATGCGTGCAGCAGGCTCCGGGTCGTCCGCAGGGTCGGTTACCGCAGCCGCCTCACTCGAGGCCGCGGCCGAACCATGGTGGCTGTTTGAGTCGTCGTCTCGAACGAGATCTGCAGTCGTGTCTCGAAGGTCTTCGCACCGCGATTGGACGCTGGTGTCGTCGGGAAAACAGCCCTCGCGGCCGTACGGACAGAGATCTGCTTTGCCGACCAATCCAACGCCCGAAATCGGCTCGTCGAGGCCGCGATTGATCGTCCGAAGGTCGTCGATGAACTGCTGTCGCTGCTGTTTGACTGGAGTGGCGACAAACACGTTTTCGAACGCGTCGGTTTCGCGCAACAGTACCGCAGCAGCCGTCAGTGCAGCCATTGTTTTGCCCGTCCCACAGGGGCCTTCCATCGCAAGATATCCGCCCCGTTTGGCGGTCTCGATGGCTGTCTCGATAGCGTCAACCTGATTGTCGTACGGAGAGGTAAAACCGAAATACGTCGCCCACTCCGGCGTCTGGTCGGTCGACACGGTATAGTGGTTCTCGAGTGTGATCACATTTATACTCTCGGTGTTGTCCACTGCCGGGCCGTCTGAGGAACGACGCGACCACAACTACTTTAAGGACATATGACATAAAATCGTTTGCTGAACGCTTTCCACAGTTAATTTAGCGCCCAGTAGACAGATATCCTTGTGCTGACCCGCCAATATTAAATAGTGGTTGCTACCTAATACTATATCGTAGATGGTCTCGAATTTACTCAAAAAGGATAGTAGCGATATCCTACACTCAGCCCTCTCAGAAGCAGCCGACGACCTGTTTTTGATCGATCCGACCGAAGCAACAATCCAGTCAGTAATCGAGGTTGCAACCACCTTCGATGGTGAACTCCCGACAGTGTGGATGCTTGCCGACGAGCGAGCGATCAAAGCGACGATGGAAGACTTTCTGGTCGCCAGCAAGGCCGCCGATCTAATAGAAAGCGGCATACTGTCAGTTCGAGTTCTCGAAGAGACTGCAGCCAACTCGCTTTTGATCTCGAGCGAATCAGTGTTGGCACTCGTCGAAGCCGGCGACCGAATCGCCGCGCTCACAACGGAAGACGACGAATTCGTCGCGCAGGCTCGAGAGACCTACACCCAACAGTGGGAGGCCGCCGAATCGTTCCACCTTCGGACGCCGCCGATCAGCCGGGTTCGCCAGACGCTGGCAGCCGACATCAGCGAGACCGCACGCGAGGATTTCGATGCCGTTCTCGGCGGCCTCGAGACGGCCCGCGGCAACGGCGATGGTCTCGACGAAGTAACGGTGTCGCTGCTTGTCGCCGCCAAAAACGAGATACTGCTGTACGACATCTCCAAATGGGGCGAAGACGTTGGCATTGCGAGTAAAGCGACCTTCTCGCGGACGAAAACAAAACTCGAGGACAACGGACTGATCGCCACCGAAAAGGTTCCGATCGATGTCGGTCGTCCCCGCCTGCGGCTCCAACTCGGCGACGAGCGGCTTCAAGGAGCTGCAGCCGACGAGTTGGCCGAGATTAGCCAAGAGCTGCTCGAATAGCTGTCGGCTATCGCCGTGTTATTGTACAGCCAGCCGCACTGTAAGCTATGGAACTCGGTGTCGTTGGCAGCGGTCCTGCGTTCGAAGCACTACAAGCCGCCTGCGAGGATGTGGATCTCTCTGTACAACAGTACAAACCCACTGCGTTGGGCGACTCAGGTGGGCTCCCGCCGACCGGTGCGGTTGTCGCCCCAGCCGGCGCGCGCGTCTTCGAGGCAGCGACGACGACGTTTGAGCGGTGGGTAGCGGTCGAAATCGGTGGGGTCGGCGGGCGAGCGCTCGAGGCGATCGATGCAACCGTCTCGCTGTACGAACCGGAAGCCGGCTGTTATCAGTGTCTCTGTCGCCGCGTAGCCGCCAACGCTGACAGCGAGCCTGCCGAAAGCGCACGTGGCTCGCGTAGTGAGGTTCGGCTGGCCGGCGCGGTCGCTGGCCGTGAGTTGATCGGGCTGCTGGCCGGCGACCGATCCGGCGGGCGTGTTATCGAGATCCCGTGGCGTGAGCGCCGACTGCTCGCGGTACCGGGCTGTGAGTGCGAACAGTCTCGACCCGACCGGCAGGTTTCGCTCTCGTATCGGTCAGTCGGCCTGGAAGATGCACTCGCCCGCGGCGAAACGGCGGTCGACGACCGCCTCGGGCTGTTGAGCCAGGTCGGCGAACGCGAGTCGTTTCCGGTGCCGTACTACATTGCTCAGACAGCCGACACAAGTGGGTTTAGTGACGTCCAAGCCGCCCAATTTGCCGCTGGCGTTGATGCTGACTGGAACCGGTCGTATATGAAAGCGATTGGCGAGGGGCTCGAACGCTACTGTGCGGGCGTCTACCGCCGGAGCGATCTGCGGGGCAGGTCCGAACAGACGTTGGCGAATCCAGTCTCACCACAACGGTTCGTTCGCCCCGAGAGTCACGAACACCCAGACTCACAGGATCGCCTCGAGTGGATCGACGGCGTAGATCTCCAGACCGGCCAAGAGGTCACACTTCCCGCAGAGTTCGTCTGTTTTCCACCGCTGACCCGGCGGTATCGTCCGGCGATCACGACCGGTCTCGGGCTCGGCAACTCAACGCTCGAGGCGGTGTTGTCGGGGCTGTATGAGGTGATCGAACGCGACGGGACGATGATCGGTTGGTATTCGACGTTCGAGCCGCTGGGACTGACTCTCGAGGATGCGGTGTTCGCAGACCTCGAAAAGCGAGCCAGCGCAGAGTCACTGACAGTGACGCCACTGTTGGTTACACAGGATATCGACATCCCAGTGGTTGCGGTTGCAGTCCACCGCGACGGCGAGTGGCCCAACTTTGCGATCGGATCGGGAGCGAATCTCGATCCAACCGCAGCAGCCCGCTCGGCGCTGGCCGAAGCTCTCCAAAACTGGATGGAACTGCGGGCAATGGGTTCGGATCAGGCAGCCGAGGAAAAGGCCGCCATCGGCGAGTATGCTGACTTTCCGGAGCCTGCCCAGCAGTTGGTTGATCTCGAGACGCGGATACCAATCGACTCGCTGGGCGAACCCGACCTGTCGGGCGAACCTGAACTCGAGGCCGTCTGTGAGCGACTAGCCGCGGTAGGTCTCGACAGCTATGCGGCTCGACTGACAACACGGGATGTCGAGGCGTTGGGCTTCGAAGCATTCAGAGTCGTCGTGCCATCGGCCCAACCGCTGTTTACCGGCGAGCCGTACTTTGGCGAGCGTGCCCGGTCGGTGCCCGAATCACTGGGCTTCGAGGCCGACCTCGCCAGACCGTATCACCCTTATCCCTGAGAGCGGTCGTTGGTACTCGAAGGCTGCGTCGTCTCAGTGTTGGGCCCATCGGCCGACGCGTTAGCTACAGGGCGCGTCCGTGGTTCACTGTCGGCAGGCTGTTCTCGGAGCCGAACTTGTGCCTCGCCGCTGTTCTCATCGAAAACGAGGTGCTGATGTGGGTAGGCCATCTCGGTTGTGGCGTCGCTGTCGGCAAACGCCTCTCGAATCTTCGTTCGGATGGTCGATTCAATCGCTGCAATCTTGTAGGGTTTGCTCACCCAGTAACGAAGCCGCAACAGAATCCCGTTGTCGCCATAGTCGGCGATGAGCGTGCCGGGGTTCGCCGGGTAGCGCGCGCTGCCGACCCGAATGTCAGGGCCGCCTTCAATCACATTGTCGGTGTCTCTGGCCGCCCGTTCGATTAGCCGCCGGGCTTCGGGAATATCCGACTCGTAGGTCACAAGCACATCTAGTGACAGGCGAGTGCGTTCGTCCTCAGCCGAAAAGTTCGTCACGTCACGCTCGCGGATGTTGCCGTTTGGAATTACCAAAAACGTATTATCAAGGGTGAAAATCTTCGTATAGCGGATCGTGATATCATCGATAAACCCTCGCGTGCCGTCGTCGAGTTGAACCATATCACCAATCTCGAACGGCTGGTCGGCCAACACGAACACACCGTTGATGATGTTACCGACGATGGGTGCAAGAATGATACCAACGACGGCCGAAAAGACCGCAACTTGCAGAACGATATCACCAACGCCGATGCCGACGAGCGAGGCAGCCACAACCACTGCGGCACCAATAGTGATGCCACGCACCGCCCCGAGAACAGTCTGAGCGACGCTCTGTCGGGCAAAGCGGCGAGCGATGGGACGGCCCAACAGTCGAACTAACAGCTTCGAGAGCCAAATACCGCCAGCAACGACGAGGATTGCCGCCAGCAGTCGGTAACCGGGAAACTGCAACCAACCCGGAAGGTTCTGGGCGAGAAACTCCGCTGCACTGTCGCCGTTGACTGTCTGTAGCGGCTGGCCCGAACGATACATACAGGCCGCAGACAGTCCGTGGGAAAAAACGTTTCCTCCCAGGAGTCTTTCCAAACGCAGTAGATACGCTATTATGAAATCCGGTGCAACTCGATTAATAGTAAATTTGATACAGCCCGCGACCAACAACGCAGTATGGCAGATGACCTTCGGCAGACGCTCGATGTCATCGGCGAGCGTTTCAACCTCGGCGAGTACGAGATCGACGCCTATCTGGCCGTTCTCGAGGCGGGCCAACTCACCGCCAGCGAGATTGCCGACCGGACAGACATCCCACAGCCACGGGTGTACGATACGGTTCGGAGTCTTGCCGACCGTGGCCTTGTCGAACTCAGAGAGTCTCGCCCGATGCAGATTGTTGCTATCGATCCCGAAGACGCGTTTGGCGAAATCCAGTCGTCGTTCACCGAAATGGTCGAAGAACTCACAGCCAGATACACTGCGCCGGCCCGCGAAACCGAAGCTGTCTCGTTGGTCAAATCGCGTTCGACGATAATCCGACACCTCAACGACTGCATCGAGGCCGCAGAGTACGAACTCGCAGTTTCGTTGACTCCCGAGCTACTGAAACAGTTTGCCGACGACCTGGCCGACCGAATCGATGCCGGCGTGAGTGTTGATCTTTTGGTGACCCCGGCAAGTGCGGCCCCGGATCCTGAGGCGTTTGAGTATCTGTCAGTGGCAACGACAGTCCGAACCCGCCGCGGAATCACCACGCCAGTACTGGCGGTCGCCGACGGCGAACACTCTGTGTATGCCACACAGGATGCCCTGCGGGACGACCGCGAGCGCTACGGTGTTATTTTCAACCGCTCGGCACTCGGCTTTCTGATCTCGGGGTTCTTCGGAACCGTACTGTGGAGCACCGCCGAACCGCTGACAGCTGACACTACCGAGCGGCCGTTTCCACGACGGTATGCGTCGATCCGCCGAGCGGTCAAAGACATCCGTGGACTCGGCGGAGAGTTTTATGCGACCGTCGAGGGGCGAGATATCGAAACCGGCGAACCGCGGGTGCTTTCTGGAAAGGTCATCGATGTCGCCTTTCAGGAGTCCGAAGAGGTTGCTGCAGTCAGTATCGAAACCGACGATGGCGTCGTCGAGATTGGCGGACTAGTCGCTGCACTCGAGGACATCGAAGGCCAAGAAATCCACATCGGCCGCGAGACCCCGCCTGACCCAGACCGCTGAGTATTCACAGAACGGATATTCGACACGTATCTAATCAACAAACAGTCTGTAAGACCAGAACAATTACTTAGCCGGTGTGCAAATACCTAACTTATGTCGGAGTCGATCCGAATCCTCCACGTCGACGACGAAACTCCGTTTTTGGACCTTAGTGCCGAATTTCTCGCCCAGGAGGACAATCGGTTCGAGGTTCACACTGAAACGAGTCCCACAGACGGGCTGGCGAGACTCGACGGCCAGTCGATCGACTGTATCGTCAGCGACTATCAGATGCCCGAAATGAACGGAATCGAGTTTCTCGAGGCCGTTCGTGAGACCAACGCCGAACTACCGTTTATTCTGTTTACTGGCGAAGGTTCTGAGACAGTTGCCAGCGATGCGATTTCAGCAGGCGCAACCGACTACCTGCAGAAACAGACCGGCACCGAACAGTACCAACTGCTCGCAAACCGGGTGTTGAACGCCGTCGAAAGCTATCAGATCCAACGCGAACTCAGACAGTATCAGCGACTCGTCGAAACCGTAGGCGATCCGATGTATATTCTCGATACCGACGGCGAGATTACCCTCGCAAACAGGGCTCTCGCAGAGATGCTTGGCTGTAGCCGCACGGATGTTATTGGACTGAACGCACAAACGTTTATTGATTCCGACAGCTATGCGTCCGGTGCGGAGTTGCTAGCCGAGATTCATGCTGATCCCGAGACTGACTGGTCAACGTACGAACTAACGGTTACAACGACCGACAACCGCGAAATTCCCGTTGAGATCAACATCGCCCCAGTGAGGACAGCGACCGGTACATTCGATGGTAGCGTGGGCGTCGTCAGAGATGTTTCGGATCGTCAACGCCGAGAAAAGCGCCTCGAGGCACTCCAGGCAACAACCAGACAGTTAATCGACACTAACAGCTCTGAAGCGGCCGTCGACGTCGCGATCCAGGCCGCCGAAGACGTACTGTCGATGGAGCTGGCAGCCTTCTTCGTACCGACAGGAGACAGTCCGGAGCGATTGGTCGCCATCGACACGACAAAAAAGGCAAAAACCGTATTGGGGCCATCACCAACAATCGAGCGTGGTCAGGGGCTCGTCTGGGAGGTGTATGTGTCCAAAGAGGCGATCTTTGCTGACGATGTGAGAGCCCGAAAAGGCGTCTACAACGAAGAGACACCGATCCGAAGCGAGTTGCTGATTCCGGCCGGCGACCACGGCGTGTTCGTTGCTGGCACAACGAGTGTCAACGGCTTCGATACGACCGACAAAAAACTGGCACACGTGCTCGTTACGACACTCACCCGTGCTTTAGATAGTAGTCATCACCAACCAGTCGATATCGACAGCGACGATGCCGAGAGCAGTGACGAGTAGCGCACAAACACGAAGCCCTTTGGACTCCAGCAGTCTACTGATGGCCAATGCGAACGAGTTTCAATATCCCCGATGACCTGCTCGCCGAGTTCGACGACACCTGGCAGACCGAAGGGTTCGATTCGCGTTCGCGGGCCGTCCGCGAGGCGATGCAGGAGTATATCGAATCCCACGCCGAACTCGAGGCAGTCGACGGCGAGGTGGCAGCCATCTTGGCGTTTGATTACGAGCACGAACCGGTCATCGAACAACTGCATACGATTCAACACGAGTTTCAGGACGTGATTACGACCACGAGCCACACCCACGAAGGCGAGTGGTGTCTGGAGACGATCTTCTGTCGGGGACCTGCAGAGCGCGTGCGGATGCTCCTGTATCGACTCCGGGATTTCGATGCGGTCGGTCGCGTCAAAATGATGCTGCTGCGAGCCTGAGCGATCTAAGCGGTTATACGCTGAACAGGC
>LKML01000066.1 GCA_001563795.1 Haloferacaceae archaeon B1-Br10_E2g22
CAGCAGTTGACGACTCATTGTTCATGTATATTCGTCATATCCGCTGATCAAATATGTTTTGTTTATTGACAGTGGCACATGAATGTCTTTGCTTGCTATTATGTTACTGTGCGTCAGCCATCCGTTCCGACAGAGATGGGGTCTGAAACAGTACCGCCCAGTTCCACATATCTCGAGAACGTCCGGCAGTGTGTGATATCACGTATAAAATCACACATATAACGGGCGCAGGTTCATTCGGCTCGAGGCCGTCCGATATGTTGTATGTCTCATGCAGCAGTTCAGGGGGAGGGGAAACTTCACTATGTCACACAGTACGACCATCGGAAACAGCAACCCATCACCGAGGTGATTATCGACGCGCTGGCTACTGTCAGCGGCACCGAACCGCTCGAGTTACCGCCGCTGTACGAAGCGATTGATCCGGACGCACTCGAGTTGATCGTCCGTGAGCCGAACACCGCACCGACGCGGTCGTGTTTCGTTGGCTTCACGTTGGGGGCGTGGGGCATCATCGTCACCGGGTCGGGCGAAATCCAGATCTACGAACAGTAAGCCGGAAGTACACCGGTACTAACGGACACAACGACAATCACCATTTTGACCACACGAATCATCTCGGGGGACACTCGAAGACCGACCACACCGAGTTATTTTCCGTGGCGAGTCAGACACTTCGAGAGCCCGATCAACTCGACAGGCTCGGAGTTGTCTGGTGAGTAGACGACCATCTGGCCTTTTTCCATGTAGGGCACTTTTGACTGGAGATTCGAGGGGATATTCACACTTTTAATCGCTTCTTCGTCACCGAGGTTTAACACCAGTTTCGTGTTGATCTGTTTGAACACGGAATCCGCAATATCCTGGGGATCCTGAGTAATCAAAAACAGCCCGAGGCGTTCTTTTCGGCCTTGTTTGGCCGCCTCGGTGAACTTCTGGATCACCTTTCGGGCCTGGACGGTATCGGCTTCAGTGAGGAAGTTGTGTGCTTCGTCCATCCCCAAGACGACGGGCGTGTCTTTGATTCGCTCGCTCGAGGGCGTATTCGAGAGTTTATCATCAATGAGGTACGTCGAGACCGCCAACACAAACAGCTCTTTTGCGCGGCTCGAGGAAAGATGATAGGTTGGGATTACGGTCAGTCCCCCGGGACGAACGAGTTGGTGATCAAACTCGGTGATTGGTTTGGCCGACTGATCGAAAATGCCCGAAGGCATCGCAAACACCCGCCGTTTGATCGCATCGAACGTCGCCTCGTGGATTCGACCCGACTCATCGAGTTCTGCTTTGAGCACGGTGTCGTCGAGAAACCGCGTGAACTGCCTGTAGGTACCGCTCGTGCCGTACTGCTGGAAAAACCGATCAAGCAGGGTTCGAAGCCCTGCAAACTGATTTTCGTTGAGGCTGCTGCCGGCGACGAGCCACGGCCGATCGCGGGTCATCGAAAACGGAATCGTAAACTCGACGCGTTCGGCGCGATGGTTCTCGCCGGCGTAGGTGGTACCGTCTTCTTTCGGCACAAGCGCGATGGTGTCGTCTACTCCGCCGTAGGCAACGCCTTGTCTGTCCAACTGGCGAGCATACCCACGGTCCAACGCAGGGTTGTCGTCGTGCATTTGGGCATACTCGTCTTGCGGATCAAATTGGACGACTGCGGGTTGGACTGTCCGGCCATCGTCCATCGGATAGATCCGGTCTTCACTGAGATACTGTCGGAGGATATTTTTCGACCCGTGGGTTTTTCCTGATCCCGTCCCTCCGGCGACGAGCGTGTGCCGAAAGACGAGCGGATCACCGGCATCGTAGTCGTCTTTCAGCCGGTAGTCGATATGCGGCGGTTTGGCTGCGGTTTCGACTTTCTTGCCGCCGACCGACAGATGACCCAGAAAAACACCTTCTTCTGGAATGTTGAGCCCTGTTTTGATCTCTGAACTGTCGGTGGCTTCTTGGACGTTTGCTCCCGGTTTCGGCACCCGGTCGGTCATCCGGCGTTTGAGTTCCGACTGGTCGTCGTCGTGCTCTTCATAAAGTACGGCGACTGGCTCGAGGTCAGCCATAAATTTGTAGTCGTGTTCTTCGATGCCTGACTGCCGCATCATCCGACGGGCGTGGATCTCGGTGGCGTCGTCGGATTGGAACTCCTGGGCGTACTCGAGGCCAGCGATTCGACAAAACAGCTGTTCGCCGTCCGGATACGCAACCAGGACGTACTTGCCGAGTCGAACCGACTCGCGGTTATCCGCCGTCACAAACGCCCGAATCGTCGTATCGTCGTCTTCCTCGCTGACCCGGAGTCCCTGGGTTACTGACAGTGCCCCGAGGCCGACATCGGTACCCTCTATGGCGGCGGGATACTCCTCGAAGTCATCAGCAGACTCCGAGATAGGTTCGTCTCCCGAAGCGTCTGCAGGTGATTTTCCTGCGGTAGTCTCTGCAGGCGACTGCGCTTGGCGAGTCCCATCGCTCGTCTCCTCAGGGTCGTCGATATCGGTGAAATCTTCCAGGCTCATACGTATCGACATTCAGCCGCAAGCCTAAACACTTCGGCCTGTTGGGTGTCGCTGGCCCGCCGGATATATGCCGCCAATCGTCCTACCAGCGTGTATGGCAGTCATCAAATACGATTCCCCGGACGGAACCATTGAATACCAGGTTGCTGCATCGAATCTTAGTTACGAAGACGACATCGACCACTGGCGAGTCAAAGCAGGCACGAACGACGGACGGGACGTCTATGAACTCATTCCACGAGAACGGGTGTTTTCGGTCAAGATTGCTGGCGCAAAACAGGGGACGCACGTAACGCGGACAAAGTAGTGAGGACAGTACGTTCCCCCGAGTACGTCGGTCGCTCGTCTTAGGCGAAATCCCGCCGCATGGCGATCTCGAACCACGGACAGAGCCGAAGCTGACGATACAGTCGCGGGTTCTCATAGAGATGTTCGTATTCGACCCACATTCGCCCGCCGATCTCGGCTGGATCCGGCTCAAGTGTCGTCTCTTCGAGCGTCACTTTGAGAACTGTACAGACTTCCCACTCGACGCCCTCTTGGGGGTAGTAGCGTTTGTACTCGAATTTGTCGGTCACTTCAACGCCGTCGTACTGGTCGGGAGTGATGCCGAGTTCCTCTTCGAGCCGCTGTATTGTGGCGTCTTCCTGGCTTTGGTTTTCGACGGGATGCGAAGCGACAGTTCCGTCCCAGTGGGTATCCCACAGACGTTTCTCAGGACTTCGCTGGGCCAGCAGGATTCGGCCGTCGGTATCGAAGACGAGACACGTAAACGCACGGTGACGGATACCGTCGCCGGTGTGGGCCTCGAGGCGGTTGACCAACCCCTCGCTAGTATCGTCGGCATCAACGGCGATTACGTCCTGTCTGGCGTTTTCGTGTACGTCTTGGTTTGTGGTCTCGTCGGCACTCATATTCTCACACTAGCTTAGTGGGGTAAATAACCGTTCGATACCGTTCGAAACTTCACCCCGGGTTTTCGGCGACATACTTCAAAAACAGCGGCGTGAACGCTGCATCGAAGACGGCAAAACTCAACAGTAGTAGTTGCATCGTTCCTTCGAAAAACAGGAGTGCAACCGCTGCGATCACGGCTCCGCCCCAAAGACCAAACCCCCAGCGAACGGCTGGATTTGCAATATTCATACGGTCAGTTGGCTAACAATATATAAAAAACCAACCAAACGGTAGGCCACTCTCTGGGTGTTGTCGCTGTCAATCGCTCGTTTTTCATTGCGTTACCGTCGCTGCAGCGATGAGTACAGCCCACGGTGATATGCAGCAAAACCGGACTGAGAATGAACTCACTGCTTAGGTCTCTTGGAACTGTTTTACGGTCTCGAGGTCGCGCTCAGTTCGGAGAAACTCCGCGGCCCGTCGGGTTAGATGACAGTCCGGACAACTGAAGTTCGAACGAACCTCCGGAACGTCAGTCGGTGAGGTCTGCCAATTTTTGCCACACTCGGGACATGAGAGTCGGACAAACGCTTCGTCCATGATATATGTTATCGTCTGTGGTCACAAAACGTTGTCTGAAGTTATTGGATCAAAAACATTTTTTGGATCAGCCGAACAGTTCGCCGTGGTCGACCTCGAGTAGCTCTTTGTAGCGGTTACGAATCGTCACCTCGGAAATGTCGGCGACAGTACCAACCTGGCTTTGGGTGACTTTCTCGTTGGTAAGCAGTGCGGCCGCATACACCGCGGCTGCGGCGAGTCCGACCGGTGATTTACCGCTGGTAATGCCGGCTTCTTTGGCACCGCGCAGCAGTGATCGGGCCTCACGTTCGACTTCGTCGCTCAACTCGAGCCGTGAGACAAAGCGTGGAACGTACTGTTCGGGGTCGGCGGGCTGAACCTCGAGTTTGAGTTCCCGAACGACATAGCGGTAGGTTCGGGTCATCTCCATTTTTTCGACTCTCGAGACTGCCGCGAACTCATCAAGACTGCGTGGGTTGCCCATCTGACGGGCTGCAGCGTACAGCGAGGCGGTTGCGACACCCTCAATCGAGCGGCCCGGAAGCAGATTCTCATCAAGCGCGCGGCGATAGATCACTGAGGCTGTCTCGCGGACGGCTTTCGGTAGCCCCAGCGCCGAGGCCATGCGGTCGATTTCGCCGAGTGCCTGTTTGAGATTACGCTCTTTCGAATCACGGGTGCGGAACCGTTCGTTCCACGTTCGGAGCCGCTGCATCTGTCGGCGCTGGTTCGAACTCAGGGCTTTACCGTAGGCATCGCGGTTCTGCCAGCCAATGTTGGTCGAAAGCCCCTTGTCGTGCATCATTTTCGTGGTCGGTGCGCCCACACGTGATTTCGAACTACGCTCGCTGCTGTCGAATGCGCGCCACTCTGGGCCGCGATCGACAGCGTCTTGTTCGACGACGAGCCCGCAGTCAGTACAGACGGTCTCGCCGTGTTCTTCATCGGTAATTAGCTGGCCGCTGCACTCTGGACAGCTGTGTTGTTCGCCGTGTTCGGTTTCGGTTTTGGTCTGTTCGGTCTCTCGGGTGTAGCTTCTGATTGTGGTTTCGCTCATGGTATCCCCCGGATTGTCTCACGCACCAGAGAAAAGAAAAACAGCGCGCGAGATTCCTTACATATGGTAATTGCCGGATGTATATAAACCTTTGTCTGCTGTGTGTCATACAAACGCAATACGTAGCGGCGATACCCTAGCAGTTCTCGGCGACAATGGTATTGTCTACGATCAACTAACACATAAGAAGCTACCGCCTGTTTGATCCTGATAATCGCCCGACGCTGCGGTGATATATCAACGCGTGATGGCCTGTTGGCCCAAGGGATTATGTACGACCGGAGAGACAACATATTCACATGTATCGTGAGATTCTCTTTCCCACAGACGGCGGGCCTGCTTCGCAGGCGGCGCTTGATCACGCTCTCGATCACGCCGAGCGGTACGATGCTCGACTGCATACGCTGTACGTCGTCGATACCACTGCCTACGCCTCGCTCGATGCGGGCGCAGAGACCGTCATTAGTGGGCTCCAACAAGAAGGCGAGACTGCACTACAGGCAGTCGCTGAGCGAGCCGAAGACGCCAACGTGTCGGTCGTCTCTGAGATTATCTCTGGGTCTCCGTACAAACAACTCCTCGAGTACGCCGAAAACGCCGGTATCGATCTCATTGTGATGGGTACACACGGTCGAACGGGGCTGGATCGTTACCTGCTGGGCAGCGTCACCGAGCGAGTCGTTCGCACGGCGGATATGCCCGTCTTAACCGTTCGTGTTTCCGATGATGAGTAACCGAGAGTCCGTATGCTGCTGTCGACAGACCTCCTGTGGCGCAGTAACTGACCGCGACGAAGACACCTGAATGTACGACTGGCTTACTCACCGCACTGCGGCTACGCCGGACGATCTCGCGTTGATCGACACCGCGACCGATACCCGCTGGTCTTACAGCGGCTTGGATGCGGCAGTCGACGAAACTGCCGGTAGACTTGCTGCACTCGGCATTGAATCGGACGACCACGTCGGTATGTTGCTGTCGACACAGCTGCTTTCGGTCTGTCTTATTCATGCCGCCCAGCGCCTCGGCGTTCGGCTCGTCCCGCTCAATGATCGACTGACGTCCGCAGAACTCACCGCACAGATCGACCACAGCGACCTGGACGTACTGGTCTGTGGAGTCGATACCGAACAGCTTGCCGTCGAGGCCGCCGGTTCGACGCCGATTGCCTCGATTGACGACCCACAGTGGGAAAACGTCCAATCGTTCAGAGCAGTCGAACCTGAGTCGGTCGAACCCGTCGACTGGGAGCTGGATGACCCACAGTTGATGGTCTTTACGTCCGGTTCGACTGGCCAACCAAAGGCGGTCGTGCTTACGATGGGTAACCTCCTTGCGAGCGCGACAGCTTCGGGCTTTCGGCTGGGTGTCTCGCCGGATGATCGGTGGCTGTTGACGCTTGCGCTGTATCATGTCGGCGGGATTGCTCCCATCCTCCGGTCGACGCTGTATGGGACGGCCGTCGTCATCCGCGAGTCGTTCGATCCCGGTGGGGTTGCTGACGACATCGAACGCTACGATGTGACGGTCGTCTCGCTTGTGCCAACAATGCTCTCGGAGATGCTCGAGCGTCGTGGAACGCTGTCGGATTCGTTGCGCGCGGTGCTGCTCGGTGGTGCACCCGCACCTGATTCGCTAATCGAGCGCTGTCGGAACTACTCGATTCCCGTCTTTCCGACCTACGGGATGACCGAAACCGCCTCACAGATCGCGACCGCCAGACCGCAGCAAGCCTTCGAGCAGGCCGGAACAGTCGGTCGACCGCTGTTGTGGAGTGACCTCACAATCGTTGACGACGACGGCGAGCCCGTCGAGGCAGGTGACCGCGGCGAGATCGTCGTCTCGGGGCCGACCGTAACTGCCGGCTACTACGGTGATGTCGACGCCAACGTCGAGGCCTTCTGCGAGCATGGGCTTCGAACTGGTGATATCGGCTATATCTCCGACAGTGGGTATCTGCATGTGCTCAACCGAATCGACGACCGGATTATCACCGGCGGTGAGAACGTCGATCCCGGCGAAGTCGTCGAAGCCTTGCGCATGCATCCGGAGGTCGATCAGGCCGCAGTCGTTGGCATCGGTGATGAAACCTGGGGCGAGCGTGTGGCTGCGCTGATCGTGCCGCGAACAGAGCCGCTCTCCGAAGAGACGATCAAACGTCACTGTAGAGAGCGGTTGGCTGGGTACAAACTCCCGCGTGTAATCGCCTTTACAGAGGCGTTGCCCCGGACGGCCTCGGGGACGATCAAGCGCCCGGTGGTTCGCCAACAGCTGTCTGCGTTTGCCGAAACTGAGGGGGCCGAGGACGCCACCGCGCTCATGTCCCCTGCTGAGACCACTGTGCTTGATCCGGCCAACGAATCAAGTGATCTCGACTCAGAATCGCAGGCAACTGAGGCGGCTGAGACCCATCATCTTGAGGCTGATACTGACTCCTCCGAGACCGACGGCCCGCTCGAAGAGAGCCAAACAGCCACGGACTCACCTGAAGCCGACCTTCTTGAGAGCGATTCGGCTACCAGTGAACTTACACACAGTGAGTCGGCTGACGATGTGGTCACCGACAGTGAACAGGCTGACAGCGCAGTGGGAGACCAAAAGGCGGCTCCGAACGACTCGAGTGACGACACACCAACCGACGAAACACAATCTGATAACACATCATCTGACGACTCGAGCGAACGGTCGGATACCCAACAGAATAGTACCTAGTATATAACTGGTGAGAACGGCCTTACGGTGGGCTATCGGATGCTATTGTAATGCGGTTTATCGCCGAACTTCAGCTACAGCATCCAAAACTCCTGTTGACGCCAACTATCGAACGGTGTCCAGAAATGGCAATCAAACTGGAGTATCAACTGATTGCGGCCGGCGGCGAGTACGTGTTGTTATTTCAGGTCTACGGCGAGGCTTTCGAGGCGTTTGAGACCGCAGTTGATGATGATCCGACAGTGACCGACGTTTCGAGTGTGATCGAGACCCCGACGTTTCGGGTGTACCGAACACGACTTGTCGAACCGGAGTATCTGGTGCTTGCGCGTGCCGTCGAGATGGGCCTGCGACTACTCGAGGCAACCAGCGGCGACGGCGGCTGGTATGCCGTCCTCGAGTTCAGTGAGGTCGAAACGCTCCATTCGTTTCGGGCCTTCTGTGCAGAACAGGGACTCAGTACAGCAATCCAGAAACTATACCGCATCGAGGCCGGCCCGGCCGGCGAGGCCTTCGGGTTGACACCGTCTCAACGCGCGGCGATCACTACTGCCTACGAGACGGGATACTTCAATCAACCCAGAGACACCTCACTGGAAGGCGTTGCTGACCAACTCGGGATTTCGTCGTCGGCTGCCGGTGGTCGGCTCCGACGCGGCCTGCGGATGCTGATCTCCGAGACGCTGTACACCCAGTCGTCTTCGAGAGTCCCACCAAGCCATCAGTGAAACACAAAACGTCTCTGGAGGCTGTTGCCGACCGGAAGATGGCGATTCTCTGTGAGGACTCAGAACATGAAGCTTCTTTGCGAAGTGGGTGTGTACTCACCATGTATTATTCTCAAATTTGACAATATTATCTTGTGGTTAAACGGGTAATAGTGGAGGTCTGTGGCCGATGTAGCTGTTTCAACAGTCTGGAGTTGCGAAGCGTTAAATAGCATGATGACATATTCCCAACTATGTCAGAGGCACAATCAGTTAATGACACATCGGGCACGGCACGCGACCTTACCGCATTCCAGCAAAACATCCTCATGATTCTCGCCGAAGAGCCACGCTACGGCCTGGCAATCAAGCGGGAACTCGAAGACTACTACGGAACAGAAGTCAACCACGGTCGATTGTACCCAAATCTCGATGATCTCGTTGATCTCGGATTCGTCAACAAAAGTGAGTTGGACAAACGAACCAACCAGTACGAACTTACCGAAGATGGCTACCACGCACTTGTCGGCCAATATGAGTGGACGCTCTCGAAGTTCGTCACCAACCACGACCGCGCACAGGACATCTACGACCTCGTCGACGCCCTGAAGTAAGGCTACTCCGATAGCTGACTTGGGCAGTCGGCCTCAGAAACTGTACTAATGTACGAAAGAGAGGTTTCGAGAACCTCTCGCTGTTTTTCCGACGGCCACGCATTACGCACGAAGTACTCCTGAGTAAACTCCTCGAGTTGGGCGTCGGTCGCGTTGTCGATCCGTCCCAGATAGTGATTGCCCATAAAATCCGCAAACGCCCGGGCGGTTTCGGTGTGCGGCGAGCCGTACGCATCGTCGACGGCCGCGACGATCTTGCGGTTGTGAGCTTCGATTTCTGCCCACGTCCCCTCATTGCTGGCGGTCAGCGAACGTTCGACCGCCCGGTCTGTCTCTTTGATTCGCTCGAGGACGACCGTTCCGTCTTCGAGCCACTCGTCGGGATACAACACGAGCGTCTCGTCGTCTGTACGGACACGAGCGGTAAACCCATGGTCGGCCAGTTGGGCATCGCGCCGTTGCCGATAGGCCGCAGCCTCGGCTGGATCGCCGACCTGGCGGGCTAATCTGGTCAGTCGCGTTGCGGCCTCAACAACGTCTGCAGGAAGTTCACTCATTGAATGCGTCAGTGGCTAACTCGTCGGCGCGGCTGTTTATCTCTCTCGGGACGTGCTCGAGTGACCACCGCTCGAAGCCTTCTAGCAGTTGCCTTACTCGGATACGACGCTCTCGCAGCGTTGGCTCGTTCGTGTCCCACTCGCCGCGAACCTGTTTGACGATGAGTTGGGAATCGCCTCGAATATCGACTTCCTCGAGTCCGTAGTCGTCGGCGGCCTCTAGGGCCTGAATGAGTGCCTGATACTCGGCGTCGTTGTTGGTTGTCTCGCCGATTCGGTCGTTGCCTTCGGCGATAACGCCGTCACTGGAGACCAACAGCCAACCGATTGCCGCCGGGCCGGGATTTCCCCGGCAGGCACCATCGAAATAGACGTGGGCTCGGCCGCCACCGTCTTTGAGCAACAATGCGAGACGACTCGGGTTCGCCCCCTGAATGAGTACTTTGTCGTCGTAGGCAACCGCGACCGCACCGTCGCGTTCGGCGCGCCACTGCTCGTGGGGGGTATTTCCCTCCCTGATCTCGAGGCCCGCCGACTCGAGTCGTTCGGCCGCGCGGTCGGGATCACACTCGATTGTTGGCATACCGGATTTCGGGACAGCAGGCCCAAAGGTGGTTCGTTCCGCACGGCCAAACGTTCAAATCCGCCGGCTCCCACGTCTGGGTATGCAGCTCTCGGAGTTCATCGAATACGAGGCCTCCGAGCGTGCCGAGCGCAGACGGCTTGCCTCCGAGAAGTCCTATGAGATTCTCGACCGACTCGAGAGAGTCGGCGAGCAGTTCGCAACGGTCGCCGACAACAACGACTTCGGCAGTGTTTCGCCGTCGATTTTCGTCGGCCATAGTGGCTATCCCAACGTCTCGACGGGACTGTTGTCACCGGTCGGAAACGAGGCGACGGCCGCACAGTTCGCCACCAGCGGGAGGTGGTACGACGAGCGACTGGAGATTAGCGATGTGTTCGAACGACGAACCTCTCTGCTCAACGCCAGCCAATCGACACCGGTCGAGACTCCCGTTCACGACGCCTGGGAGGGATTTCTCGGCGTCCAGCGCGAGGTTGCGATCGCTGATCGTCCCGTAGGGATTGAACTCGGCCTGGGCGGCAGACCGAAACTCGAGGTGGGTCTGTCGCCGGGGGATGTCTCGACGCCTACCGGTCCGCGTGCCCACGCGACAGACGCGACGCTCACCGAGAACCCACACGTCCCTCGGCCAGTCAAAAAGACCCTCGAGGACGACGACTGGAAGGCGACAGGCGCAATAAACTACCTGTACAACCGGGGCTTTGACGTCTATGAGATCAATACGATTCTGTCAGCGGGCGCACTTGGCCAACGCAACAATCGCCGGCTCGTACCGACCCGCTGGTCGATTACGGCAGTCGATGATACGGTCGGACAGTATCTCCGCGGCAAACTGCGCGATGCTCCCAGCGTTGATTCGGTCTCTATCTGGCACAACGAGTATCTGGGCAACAGCTTTTGGGTAATTTGCACACCCGGCGGCTGGGAGTTCGAACTTCTCGAGGCCAAAGCCCCAGGAAGCGTCTGGAACCCCGATCCGGAAGCCGGCGTCTGGATTGCCAGCGATCACGAAGGCCCATCGGGTCGAAACGAGTACGTCGAACAGACCGCAGGTGCCTACTATGCCGCACGGTTGGCCGTCTTGGAGTATCTCGAGTCGATTGGACGGCAGGCCAAAGTCCTCGTGTTGCGGCACGTTTCTGATGACTACTGGGGGCCAGTCGGCGTCTGGCAGGTTCGGGAAGCGGTTCGTCATGCCTTCGAAGGTTCGCACGGAACAGCCGAGACGTTTGATGCAGCACTCGCCGACATCCGTACTGTCTTTCCGGTCTCGATGAACGACCTTCGGCGACACTCGAGGCTTGTTGCAGGCCGACAGTCCAGATTAGATTCCTTTTCGTCCCTCGAGTAGCTCTGATGTGGATCGTCTCGCTGCGGCGGCCAATACCGAGGTGCTTTTTGTATGACCGTCCAACCCCCGACTGTGAGCGAGTCAGTTTCGACCGGCTGTAGACCACTCGATGAGCTGTTGGGCGGTGGGTTCGAACGTGGGACAGTCACTCAACTGTACGGTCCACCGGCGGCAGGCAAAACCAACATCGCGCTGTCGGCGGCCGTGGACGTCGCCGTCGCTGGCGGGAGTGCGCTGTATATCGACACCGAGGGACTGTCTGTCGATCGTTTTCGACAACTCATTACGGCTCGTTCGGACGAGCCGATCGAGGAGGTTGCCTCCCGGCTTATTATCAGTGATGCGGTCGATTTCGACGAACAACAGGAGGCCGTCCGGGATGCCGCCGAGTTCGCCGAACGCGTTGAGTTGATGGTACTGGACAGTGCGACCGGCTTTTATCGCCTCGAGCGCAGCGACGATACCACCGGCGGCGATTCACTCCGTGCGGTCGCCCGGCAGGTCACCCAACTGCTGTCAATTGCTCGAAAACACGATATTGCTGTTGTCATCACAAATCAGGTATTTACCGATGTTGATACCGACCGAACCAGAGCGTTGGGCGGTCACACGCTCGAACACTGGACGGGCATTGTCGTTCGTCTTGATCGGTTCCGCGGCGGTAACCGTCGAGCCACACTCGAAAAACACCGGGCGAAGGCTGCGGGCCAAACGGTGACGTTCAAGATCACAGACGACGGGCTATCGGCCGGCGAGACGATCTAAGACTGATTTCGACCCCTGATAAGTACAGCCTACGCCTGAGGCGAGCCCTGTTTTGTTCGAACTAACTGAGGCGTGGCTGTCTCGTATGTTGTTCGACAAAAAGCCGGAGGAGGGATCCGAACCCTCGACCTAATCCTTACGAAGGATTCGCTCTGCCAGGCTGAGCTACTCCGGCACGCACTGTACTGTACCGCCATCTCGCAAATAAGGGTTGCGAAACCCCGTTC
>LKML01000067.1 GCA_001563795.1 Haloferacaceae archaeon B1-Br10_E2g22
GCCGGTAGGAACTTCCTACCACGGCTAAAACCCCTGTTTAGAGGTAAGTAAACCACTCGTCGTGGGCGTCGGTTTTGCGCTCGACGAGATCGAAGAAGGCAGATTGGATATCTTCGGTGATCGGCCCGCGGGTTCCATCGGCAATCTGGACGTTATCGACTTTACGAATTGGTGTCACTTCGGCCGCCGAACCGGTAAAGAACAACTCGTCGGCTGTATGAAGCTCACCTCGAGAGATTGTCGCTTGGTCGTGGACGGTGTAGCCGTTTTCGCGGGCGAGTGTGATCACGGTATCGCGAGTGATACCATCGAGGATGCTCTGAGAGAGTCCGGGTGTATAGAGTTCGCCGTCTCGAACAAGAAAGATGTTCTCGCCGGGGCCTTCGGCGACCTGGCCTTCTTTGTTGAGTACGATCGCTTCCTTGTAGCCGTTGCGGCGGGCTTCCTCGCCAGCAAGCAGGCTGTTGACATACAGCCCGGTGGTTTTGGCGTTGGTTGGAATCTGACTCGAGGCGTGTTTTCGCCACGACGAGACCATTACATCAATGCCGTCTTCGAGGGCCGCTTCGCCCAGATACGCCCCCCATGGCCAGGTGGCAACCGCCACATCGACCGGACACCCCTTCGGGCTGACACCCAGACTGCCGTAGCCGAAGTAGGCAATCGGGCGAATGTAGGCGCTCTTGAGGTTCTGTCGAGCCAGTAACTCGAGGGTTGCCTCGGTGAGTTCGGCTTTACTGTAGGGAATCTCCAGTTCGTAGGGTTTCCCCGAGGCGAAAAACCGATCTAAGTGTTCTTCCCAGCGGAAAATCGCAGTTCCGTTTTCGGTATCGTAGGCGCGTGCGCCCTCGAAGACGCCCGTTCCGTAGTGGAGTCCGTGGGTTAACACGTGAGTGGTCGCCTCCTGCCAGTCGACGAACTCGCCGTTTTTCCAGATCGTCTCGATCTCGCCTGCCTCGCGCATCTCGTCGAATGATGCCATCGTTACTCTGAGGGTTCGGCTACCAGTTCTTAACAGTTTGCAAGAATCGAGCCGTTAGCCCGACAGTCCCTCGAGAAGTATTTTTCCGTCGACGTACACGAGGCCGTGGCGCTCGGCGTAGGCTTCGGCATCGGCCGGCGAACGGGCCCCGCCGGTTTCGTCATCGAGCATCTCACAGACGACGACGGCCGGTGGCTGGTCGGCGGCGGCCGCCAGTGCGATTCCCAGTTCCGTGTGGCCGACCCGATCAGCCAACAGGTCGGGGGCAGCCCGCAACAGATGGACATGCCCGGGCGACCGGAACTCCGCGGCAAAGGCCTCGCCGTTGTAGGTCGTCCCGTTTTCGACGGCTGCAGCCGCAGCCCCAAGCTCCGAGATTGTCAGCGCGCGGTCGTCGTCAGTAATTCCGGTAAACGTCTCTCGATGGTTCACTGTCAGCGAAAACGACGAGCGCTCGTCGTATCCGAGGCTGTGGTCGCCCGTAGCGGGATGCTCGAGGACGTCCTGCAAAAACGGCAGCCCAAACGCCTCGCTTACAGCATCCGAGAGGGCGACACAGACCAGCCCGCCGGCGTCGTTTCGGAGTCGGGCGACCGCATGGCTGTCTACGGCAGTGGCCGGATAGACGATATCGGTCTCACCCTCGCGGTCGGCAAAATCGTGGATCAACACCGGCTGGCCTGCCCCGAACGCCTCGAGAGCGGCCTCGAGAGCCGCCTGCCCGTCGGCCGATTGGGTCATTGTGCCTCCGAGAGGTGTACTGTCACTGTCTGGCCGTCTTCAAGCTCGAGTGTTTCTCTGAGTTTCTCGGGGGCGATCACCTCGATGTTGTGTTCGTCGTGGTGGGTTCGGTCGGGGACGATCACGTGGACTGGCTCGTATTCGTCGGCCTCGCTGTGCATCCGTGCGGGATAGCAGGTTGCCGCGCCGAACGTTCGGTCGCCGTCTTCCCAGCTGTCGATTGGAACCGACGCCTGCGAGGCAAACCCACTGCGGGCTCGAACACTCGCTTCGTCGAGTTCGAGATTCAGGGTGCCCGGAAACGGCACATACCCCAGTTTCTCTTCGAACTGCCGTTTGTAGCCCGGCAGCGAAATGTAGTGTTTGCCCTCGCCCATCCCGGTCGTGACTGTTCCCGAAAGCGAAACGCTGGTGTCGGTCTCGAAGAGCCGCCGGTAGTCGGCGTACTCTGCGCGCAGCACGCCCTCGCCGTCGTCGGTGACCGAGAGCCACTGGCCGTCCGAGACGATCTCACGGTCGAGCAATCCTGCGGCCTCGAGTTCTTGTAGGCGTCGAGAGGCCGTCTGGGTTGATGTCTCGAGTCGCTGGCCGAGACCCGAACAGGAGACTTTCACAGACCCCATCAGGGCACCGTCGAGTGCGACGGTCTTCAGCGCCTGGAGTTCCTCAACCGCAAGCGTGCTCGCTGCCGATTCTGACATAGCTACACTAAGGGCCGCTGGCCGCATAAGCATACCGAAGGTGAGATGGTTCTCAGAAATGGTATGGCACTCTGCAAAACCGTTCTGTACAACTAACTGGGTCATCGGCACCTAAAACCACGTCGGTTCCCGCAGTGGTTCGGAAACTCCTTTAGCGGTGGGGCGAAACCGAGCGATATGTTCCGCGCGTTTCGTTCTGAACTCGAGACTGCCATGCAGGCGGCCCTCGACGAATGTGATCTGCCGACGGGTGATCTCGGTATCGAAGAGCCACCGGAAGACCTCGATGCCACGCTCGCTTCGAGTGTCGCCTTCCGGCTGGCTGGTGAGGTCGGTGCGGCCCCACCACAGGTCGCCGGCCAACTCGCCGACGCATTCGAGACTGATTCGTATACGTATCTCGACAGCGTCTCCACACACGGGCCGTATCTGAACTTCCATACCACCGACGCCTACACCGCAGACACCCTCGAGGCCGCCCAAGACGCCGACTACGGCCAACTCGA
This sequence comes from Haloferacaceae archaeon B1-Br10_E2g22, assembly GCA_001563795.1. Classification (GTDB taxonomy): domain Archaea; phylum Halobacteriota; class Halobacteria; order Halobacteriales; family Haloferacaceae; genus Halohasta. Next base: position 2,931 of record LKML01000067.1, read on the forward strand.
GGCCCGTGGCGAATCGGTCGTCGTCGAACACACCAGCGCGAATCCGACCGGCCCGGTTCACGTTGGCCGAGCACGCAATCCTATTCTCGGCGATGCAGTTGCCAACGCACTGGCGATGGCGGGCTACGATGTCGAACGCCACTACTACGTCAACGATGCAGGCCGACAGATGGCGGTGTTTACCTGGGCCTACGAGAAATTTGACGAAAGCGACCTCGAGGACGAACCGGCCCGCGACCGCACAGAGTACGATCTGGTTCGGTACTACCGCAAGGGCAATGCGTTTCTCGAATCAGCCGACGAGTCGGCCGTCGAAGCCGCTGAAGCCGAAATCAGCGAGATTCTTCAGGGTCTTGAATCGGGTGACGAAGAAACCTACGAGCGTGTCAGCGAGGTCGTCGATCAGGTACTCGGCGGCATGAAAGCGTGTCTGGGCCGGCTTCCTGCGGCGTTCGACCGGTTCGTCAAAGAAACCGAGTTCATGATCGACGGTTCGACAGACGAGATCGCCGAACGACTCAAAGAAACCGAGTATGCAGTCTACGATGCGGACGCCTGGCAACTCGAGCTTGCGGAGTACGGCTTCGAAAAGAACCTCGTGTTCCTCCGGTCGGACGGAACGAGCCTCTATACGACACGGGATCTAGCCCACCACGAATGGAAGTTCGACAACTTCGACCGCGCGGTAACTGTCCTTGGTGAAGACCACAAACTCCAGGCCGGCCAACTGCAGGCGACCCTCGAGATTCTCGGCAACGACGCCTCGCGGCTGGATGCTGTGATCTACTCATACGTCAATCTCCCAGAGGGCAAAATGAGCACCCGCCGTGGGACTGGTGTCATGCTAGATGACCTGCTGGATGAGGCTATCGATCGGGCCCGCCAAGAGGTCGAAGACCGCCTCGAAGACCGTATTCGAGACGACGACCTCGACGAAAGTGATATCGAACGCATCGCCCACCAGGTCGGTATTGGCGCAGTGCGCTACGATATCGTCTCGAAACAACCCACGAAAGGAATCACGTTCAAATGGGACGAAGCGCTGAACTTCGAGGCCCAGTCTGCGCCCTACATCCAGTACGTTCATGCTCGGTGTTGCGGCATTCTCGAGGAAACCGACTCGGAACCCACTGCTGCGGATCTCGAGGCCGCGGTGTTGTCCTCGCCCGACGAACAGGCTCTCCTCGAGGTGCTTGCTCGGTTCCCTGCGGTGATCGAACAGGCTGGTGAGGATCTCGAGCCCCACCGGATTGCGACCTACACTCGTGAGTTGGCCGAAGCGTTCAACGCCTTTTATCGCTCCTGTCCGGTGTTGTCGGCCGACGACGCCGACACACGCACCGCTCGGCTTGCGGCCGTTCGGGCGACAAAACACACTGTTGCCAACGCCTTAGGCGTTCTCGGTCTCGAGGCACCAGATTCGATGTAAGCTGCGGGTACTATAGCACCACGTTGCCAACCGTTGTGAAGATGCTTCCGCCGACGAGATACACTGAGCCGATACCGGCTCCAAGTGCGAGCAGTACGAAGGCGACGATCCACCAGAACGGGACAGACTCATCCATATCCGTACTGTAAGGCCTCCCTACAAGAAAACCTCGTTTTGCAGTGCTCAGCGGAACAACCGACTGAAAAACCCACGCTTGTCGTCGTCATCGTCGGATTCTTCGGGTTCGTCCACTGAAATCGCTGCTTCCGGTGGCTCTTCGGCGTCGGTTGATTCGCCTTCTGCGTCCGGAATCAACGGTTCGTCAGCGGTATCCTCGGCGTTGGTGTCGGCCGCTGTCGAGTCGCTGTGGGCCGTCTCGTCGTTTTCATCCTCGAGGGCGGTTCCAAGCACCGTTGTCTCTGAGGTCTCTTGGCTGTCGTCGCTGTCGCCGCCGAACGGAATCGCATCCTGCGGGACTGATTCGTCGGGCTTGTCGTCACCATGGGTCGTCGTTGCCGGCTCGTCGTGATGAGTCGGTGGTGTCGATTCCTCATGCTGTGTCGTCGTCGGCTCGCTGAGATCAGAGGTGTCGTCTGACGACTCCGTGATGTTTGTGCTCGTTGCGGCATCGAACCACTTAGATTCTGCTTCCGGTTCGGGCCGGTCTGGTTGGGCTGTCGAATCAGCCGTCTGGTCGGTCTGCTCGTTCGTCTGGGTGGCCTTAGCGTCCGTCTGGTCGGCAGGGACGGCATCTGTGGGGCGTTCTTTGGGTTTGGCCGCAAACGGATTGACGACGTTGTGGTCGGCATCACTCGCCTCTGTGGCAGGCGGTTCTGTTTCTGGGGGGGCTGTCTGGTCGCTGCTGTGGGCTGTTTCGGCTGCTTGGTCGTCGGGTTGCTCGCTGGCGTCCGAAAGTGAATCTGACAGTTGTTCGCCGCTTGCCTCGAGTGCCTCGCGGGTCTCGGCGGCCTGCTGTGTTGCTGTGGGTTCGGGTCGCGCCGGCGTTCGGCCGGTAAGTTGTCTGGCAAGCTCGCGATACCCTGCGGCGGCGGCGCTGTGTGGGGCGTAGCTCACCAGCGGCTCGCCGACCGCAATCGACTCACGGACGGCCTCGTCGTCGGGAATGGTTGTCAACACGTTGGCTGTGAGCGTGCCGCTGACGACTTCCTCGAGCGGTGTTGCCTCGTCGGTTCGGGTAATCACTGCGCCGGCGACGACGCCCCCGAGACGTTCGGTTAGTTGGCGTGTTTTTTCCGTATCAACCAACGCGTCGCGTTCGGCCGTCGAGACGAGTACGACCGCATCCGAGACCGAAAGCGGGATGCTGGTTTCGTGACTGACGCCCGCACCCACGTCGATCAACATAAAATCGGCGTCGTCAAACGCCTCGAGGACGGCCTCGAGACGCTGTGGGTCGGCCGCTGCAAACGAATCCAGAGACGTGTCTCCGGGAACCACTCTCAGGCCCGCTGGGCCCTCGTAGGCGGCCTGCTGTGGTTCAGTCTCGCCTGCGAGCACATCGTGAAGCGTCGGTCCGGTTGGCTCGACGCCGAGTGCCGCACCGAGATTTGCCATGCCGATATCACCGTCGATGACTACGACGTCAGCGCCCGTCTCGGCGAGTGTCGCCCCCAGATTCGCTGTCGTCGTGGTCTTGCCAACGCCCCCTTTCGCGCTGGCGATCGCATAGACCCGTGCCATACTGTCGTGGTTCCGCGACGTGACCATAAAGGTACGCTCTAGAGACTGGTTTTTTCGTTGTACTGTTGGCTGAGTAGACCAGACCAGCGATACCGCATCAGTCAAAGCATACTTACCGACTCACCGGCGATAGGGTACTAATGAGTACGGACGCCGACGCCCAACCCAGCGACGACCGCCGGAAATACGAGTTCCGCAAGGTCATCGAAGAGCTCCAAGCATACGAGGGCTCGGGCACCCAGCTCGTCACGATCTACATTCCCGACGACAAACAGATCTCTTCGGTCGTCGAACACGTCATCCAGGAACACTCCGAGGCTGCCAACATCAAATCCAAACAAACTCGGACGAACGTACAGGATGCCCTCACGTCGATCAAAGACCGCCTGCGGTACTACGATACATATCCGCCCGAAAACGGCATCGTGATTTTTTCCGGTGCGGTCAACAGCGGCGGCGGCCAGACGGATATGGTCACTCGTGTGCTCGAATCACCCTCCGAGCCGATCCAGTCGTTCCGGTATCACTGTGATTCTGACTTTCTTACCGAGCCGCTCGAGAACATGCTGCTTGACAAGGGCCTGTTCGGGCTGATCGTCCTGGATCGCCGCGAGGCCAACGTCGGCTGGCTCAAGGGCAAACGCGTCGAAGCAGTCAAATCCGCCTCCTCGCTGGTACCCGGCAAACAGCGAAAAGGTGGCCAGTCCGCCCAGCGATTCGCCCGCTTGCGACTCGAGGCCATCGACAACTTCTATCAGGAAGTCGCCGAGATGGCCAACGATCTGATGGTGCCCAAACGCCACGAACTCGACGGCATTCTGATTGGTGGGCCTTCACCAACCAAAGACGAGTTTATTGACGGCGAGTATCTCCATCACGAGCTACAGGATCTGGTTCTCGGAAAGTTCGATGTCGCCTACACTGATGAATCCGGGCTGAAAGATCTCGTCGATTCGGCCAGCGACGTGCTTTCGGACCAAGAGGTCGTCAAAGATAAAAAACAGATGGAGGAGTTTTTCGAGAAACTCCACGTCGGCAACGAATCAACCTACGGCTTTGAGCCCACACGAAAGAACCTCGTGATGGGTTCGGTCGATCGGTTGCTCATCTCGGAGGATCTCCGCAAGGATGTCGTTGTATACGACTGCAATGGCACCGAGGAGTTCGAGATGGTCGATCGCCGACACGCCACGCCTGAACACGAGTGTTCGGATGGAAGCGACGCCGACGTGATCGAACGCGAAGACGCCATCGATCATCTGATCGAGATCGCCGAACAGCGTGGAACCGAGACGAAGTTTATCTCGAGTGATTTCGAAAAGGGCGAACAACTGATGGATGCTTTCGGTGGTGTTGCGGGGATTCTGCGGTACTCGACTGGTATCTGAGTTGGTTCTGTTGAATCCACCCGCTTTTGGCCCCTCGAGTTACTGACCACCACTGTGTTTTTGACCAACTCTTCGGCTTTCTTGGGCTCGTAAGATGTGGCTACTCACAGATACTCCGCCCGTAGGCCACAGATAACTATTGGACTGTTTCGAGATGGATGCATGTGGCGACCACAACGGTCGCTACGTGCCCCCACGGCCCTCATAGCCGTCTTCATGCTTTCCAGTGGTCGTTCGCTGACGCTTTCTGCCCCCCCTTTTTTTACTTACACGAACTCAAGGAGAAAGCCTACGATTTCAGTCGTAGGATGTATCTGACGACAACAACGCCTCGAGTTGTGTCTGTCGGCGCTCGAGATCAAAATGCGCCTCGATTGTCGGCTCAGCACAGAGCCGCTCGAGTGTCAAAAACAGATCAACGCCGCTGGATTCGAGAGACGCCGCGAGCGATTCGATCTCACGGCGGTTGAGCGCCAGCGACGGGAGTTTCTCGAGCAACAACAGCATCCCGACACCGGCAGTGCCGGTTGGAAACCGTCTGTGGAGTACTTCGAACGACGTCTCGGCGGCATCAGCTGTTGAGTCGGAAAGCCGCTCGGCGGCTTCGACAGCGAGACATCGCTGACAGCAGTAGATGGCTGGCCCCGATGCGTACGCCGAGAGGTCATCCGGTATCGAAACAACAAATCGGCTGTCTCCACAGTTTGTACACTGACTGGTCATACGACACCACGGAGATAGAATTGCAAAAACACAGTGGTCGGCCGCCTTGGACGCTCTGTTCTCGAGAGTGGTCTATTCGGCCGCCGCTTCGGCTGCCTGTTGGGCTTCGCGCTCGGCGCGTTCTTGTTCTTCCTTTTTGGCTTTGATCTTTTTCATGCGGAAGATCTCTTCGCGTTCCTGTTCTTCGAGTTTCTGTTCGATGTACTCTTGGTTGTTGTACAGATCAGGAAGCAGTTTGAACTCGAGGGCATTGACCCGACGTTTGGTCGTCTCGATTTCGGTGAGCATCTTTTTCATTGCCGTTTCGACTTCGGCGGCCAGAATAATCGTCTCTAAGAGTTCTTCGTAGGCGTCGGCGGCTTCGTCGATTCGGGCCGACGAGCCAAGCAGCCCATAGCCACGTTCGTCGAGGGATTTGCGGATCTTCGCGGATTCGATCTGCGGAACGACAACGCCCATGATGTTTTTCGATTGGGTCGTGATCTCGGGGTGTTCTTGGAGAGCCGCTGCTGCACCACGCACAGCCACATCGCCGTCCATCGCGCGAGCCATATCGAGCGTTCGCTGGGCGGTCTCGTAGTTCGCATTGAGGTCTTCACGCACGTCTTGGGCCTGATCGAGAATGTCCATGAACTCCATGATCAGCCCGTCACGCTTCTGTTCGAGCGTGTCGTGGCCCCGCTCGGAGAGTTCGATGCGGTCTTCGATCGCCATCAGGTTTTTTCGGGTTGGTTTGACGTCCTCGGCCATCTCTTGGTCGTCGTTGTGAGGCAAGCAGGTTAATGGTTTTCAGTTCTGTTGGCTCGCGGTTGGCTCGAACGCCGGTTGTTCGGCGACTTCCTCGAGTAGCACGCCGACTGATTCGACGATCAGCGACGGCGATTGCTCAGCAGTCTCGATAGCCCGTTACAACGGTGACGGTCTCGATGCCGGCAGCCGCATACCACGGAGTTGGTGTTCGCCGATGGGCGTCCCGTCGACTGTCAGACAGGCTTTCGGCTGGTCGATTGTCAGCGGCCGGAGCCGGGAACCGACCCCGGCGGCTAAGATCACTGCATTGATTGGTTTCCACCGTGACAAATTGTGGATGGTCTCAAAAGTCCGCGGCCACGGTCAGCCGAAACCGGGTTCGAGAATCGCGTGGCGGTACTTCGGACATTGCAAATCTTGATTTGCAAGCAGTCAATCTTCGATTTTCGGACGACGACGGCAGGTATCGGGGGCCATGGACGCCCCGACCGTGACCCACGACGCCGTTCGAGGTTATCAGGCCGATGGTACCGTGGGAGTGTCCGACTAACCCACGGGAAGCCTCGGGGTCGTTCGGAAGATCTTCGATCTTCCGTGATGACGAAAGGCCGAAGGCCTTTCGAACCACTTGACCCCGAGGCGGTTCACGAATCGTCTCGTCGTTTCGTATAAGAAACACAGGCCGAATCTCGCTGTCGTTTTCGAGTGTCCACAGATACAGATATTTCGCATTGTCCACAAAGCCATCGCCACCCCGTGCGGCAAAAACCCACAGTCGATTTTCACGCCTCCAGGCCCACTGTAGCTGCGTGCCACGTAGATACACCAGCCACTGACACAGCAACTCGAGTTGTGCGTGTCGGTTCTCGAGTCGGTCTCGAAGCACAGCGAGTCGGGGCCGAACCCACCGCAGCACGTTCAGTCCGGGAAGCATGCATCGAGTTTCCGCTTGCTCAGGGCCATGTAGTCTTTTGCGAACGTGTAGGCTTCGACCGAAAGCGTTCCGTCCCAGTCGGCCAGCGGCGCGAGAATCGTCTCGAAATCCGTTGTTCCGGCCCCAACAGGGACGTGTTCGTCGCGGGCCTCTCGAGCATCGTTGATGTGTATATGTGAGATGCGCCGTCGGTGACTGTCGAGGAATGCGGCGGTCTCGTCGGCTGAAAACCCTGAGACTCGTGCGTGGCCGGTATCAACCGTCAACGAGGCGTCCGTTTCGGCGAGAATCTCATCGATTGTGTGGATCGAATACACGTCATTTGGGAGGTTCTCGACACAGAGTTCGATTCCTCGAGCACTCGCATAAGCCTCTAGTTCCCGGATTGAGGCCAGAATGCGAGGTTTGGTCGTCCGCTCTGTCCATTCGGGTTCGGTGGCGTGCGTCGAGGCATGGACAACAGCCTTTGTGGCCTCGAGCCCAGCAGCGACATCCAAGCAGGCTCGCAGCTCGCGGATCGCCCCTTCTCGAACCTTGTTTCGAGGCGTCCCGAGATCCAAATCAACAAATGGGAGATGCACTACACACCCGATATCGGCGTCCTCGAGTGCTGTAGTAATTGCTTTTTGATCGAGAGCCGTTCGCTCCGAGCGGCCATCCATATAGATCTCGACGAAATCATACCCTAACTGGTCGGCCCACTGGATCGACTCTCGGGGTGTGACCGCACCAGTATGTGTCTGGGTCACAAACCCTATCGGTGTGTTACTCATTGCTGGTGTCTCCGGCATCCAGGGGCTAAAATCCCGACGGTCATCGGCGTTTACCGTGGGTTTCGAGACGGTGTCGACGACCTTACAGTCTGTGTGGGCCTACTGTTGGTATGGCACCACCGACGACGGTGATTCTGCCGACGATCCAGCAGACCGACGTGGTCGAGCAACTGGCCGCCCAGTTGGCTCCCGCAGACGAACTGTTGGTCGTCTGTGACAGCGAGCATGATCCGGTCGCCCGCAAGGCCGCATCGCTTCCCGAAACAGCACGGCTCATTGTTGCCGGCGAACCCGAGGGCTGTTCGGGAAAGGCAAACGCCATCGCCACCGCGATGGAGGCTGCCCGTCATGATCGTCTCGTCTGGACGGATGACGACTTTTATCATCCACCCGACTGGCTTGCTGGGCTGCAGGCCGACTATGACCGACAGGGCCCGACAACCGAACTCCCGTTTTTTGTCGGCCAGGATCTGCTCTCGAAACTCCTCGAGCCGTCCTACGTGATGGGCGCTACACTCGGACTCGGGCTTGTCGGTGTGCCGTGGGGTGGTGCGGTGATCTTCGAACGAGACGATATCGATGAACCTGCCTTTTTAGATGATCTCCGCCGGACGCTCAGCGATGACGGTCTGTTGGGGGCGTATCTCGACGTGAAGCCGGTCAAACGGGTTCGCCGGGTCGATGTTGGCGGAACTGTCTCTGAGAGTCTCGAGCGCAACACCCGGTTTGTACAGATTGTCCAGTACTTTTCGCCATATCCGAAACTGACTGTTCCGCTGGCGGCGTTGTGTTTTATGTGTTTCCTGTTGTTTCCGCTCGTATCGCTGGTCGTCTCGACAGTCGGGATGGCTGTACTCTATCGGTATTTCGGGCTCCGCCGCTGGAGTTTTTTGCTCGTCTATCCTGCAGTCATCATCCAGTTCCCACTGTTGCTGTACGGGCTCCATCGGCCCTTTGTGTGGGGCGGCCGGCGCTACGTGTGGCCCGAGCGCTTCGAGGTCATTGTTGAGGACTAACATCACGAAACTGCCTGCTATCGGTGCTGAAACACTCAAATACACACGGCTCCTCGAGGGCACAATGAACCGACGTGCTGTACTTTCGCTTGCTGCGGTTAGTGTTGCCGGTTCGGTGGCCGGCTGTACGGCCAGTGAGACAGACGAGGCTCCTGAACGTCCAACCGCCGTTCTTCGGACGACGATGGGCGAAATCACTGTCGAACTCTACGACGAGCACACACCCCGGACGGTCGAGAACTTCGTCGGCTTGGCAACCGGCTCTCAGGCATGGATCGACCCCGAAACTGGCGATTCAGTCGACGACACACCGTTTTATACAGCTATCCCGTTTCATCGCATCATTGAGGGCTTTATGATCCAGACCGGCGACCGAACCGGCACCGGCCGCGGCGGTCCGGGCTACCAGTTCTACGACGAGTTTCACGACGAACTCCGTCATGACCGTCCAGGGGTAGTCTCGATGGCCAACTCAGGGCCTGATACGAACGGTTCGCAGTTCTTTATCACGTTGGCTGCGACGCCGCATCTCGACGACGCCCATTCGGTTTTTGGCCAGGTCACCGACGGCATGGACGTTCTCGAGGCGATCGGTAGCGTTGAGACTGACGACGACAATCGACCGCTTGAGGACGTTACACTCGAATCAGTCTCAGTTAAACCGGAGGATGCATCACATAACGGTTCCAACGAATGACAGACCGAGACTGGCCTCGAATAACCGCCGAAGCAGTCACTGCTGGTGTGCTCACAGTGGCCGTCTTTTTGCTCGCCACTACTGTGGTCGAAACCGACGACGTCTGGGTGCTTGGTGTGGTCTCGATGATCCTCGGCTACAGTCTCGCACACTCGTTTTGGGAGTTCATCTAGCA
>LKML01000068.1 GCA_001563795.1 Haloferacaceae archaeon B1-Br10_E2g22
ATGCTGACGACGACGTCTTCTTCCACATGGAAGACGTTGGCGGCCCGGACCTCGAAGAGGGTCAGGACGTCGAGTTCGACATCGAACAATCCCCGAAGGGTCCACGAGCGGCCAACGTCGAACGCCTCTAAGGCGTTCGCCCACTGTGCGGTAACGACGCGTCGCGGTATCGGCGCAGATCCGTTTTGCGGATTTTCAGCTTCTGAGCAGCGCGGCTGTCTCTCTGAGTGAGATTCCGTCTAAACAACAGTTCGGCCATGCTGAATTAAATTAACAGGCATCGGTGCTCAACTGTCGGTACTGCTCTCGAGTTGCATCTCGTAGCCGAGAGTTGCCCTCCAATGATAGTTCCCCAGATAGACGCCGGCTCAAACCTACATGATCCGACTGTTTGATACGCTGTTTCGGCTGCTCGGTCGGGTGGTGTTGATTTCGCTGGTTATCGTCGGCCTCGTTGCAACCGGCGGCTTTCTCGGAGTTGGCCCGCTGGCCGACGAGTTAGCTGAGACCAATCCTGGCTCAGATATCTCCGTCGACGGCCTCAGCAGCCCACTTACTGACACGCCGGCCGACCCGTCCAACGATCGTGAGACGACCAACGAATCGGTCGAACAAACCGCGAGTGTGGCCGACGAAGCCGAAACCGAGCAGCTGATCCACGAGGCAATCAACGACGAACGAACTGCCGAAGGCCTACAACCACTGGAAGACGATAGAGACCTTCGCACAGTCGCCCGCGGACACAGTGCCGATATGATCGACCAGGGGTACGTCGGCCACGAGAGCCCGGATGGCGTGACGCCCGCCGACCGCCTCGAGGAAGCAGGCTGTTCGGCTGGTGGCGAAAACGTCGCCCAATCGTGGATAGACGAGCCAGTCGATGTCGACGGCGAGCGATTCGTTGCCGACGATGAAGCAACACTCGCAGAGCATCTGGTCGAACAGTGGATGGACTCGCCTGGTCACCGCGAGAACGTACTCCGTGAATCGTTCGACGAAAGCGGCATTGGTGTCGTGATTACTGCGGACAACCGGGTGTATGCAACCCAGAAGTTCTGTGCTGGCTCACCCGCCGGCAGCCTCGAGTTTCCCCGCCGGTAGTCTCAAAACCTTCACGAACAACAATAACTTATGAGCGCAGATCAGACACAGCGGGCCACCCGATGTCTCGTCGCGAAAGTCGGCCTCGATGGCCACGACCGGGGCGCACACGTTATCGCCCGTGCGTTTCGAGATGCCGGCTTCGAAGTCATCTACTCGGGGCTCCACCGAGCACCCGACGAGATCGTCCAGGCCACTGTTCAAGAAGACGTCGATGTACTGGGAATCTCGATTCTTTCGGGGGCTCACAACACCCTTATTCCGAACGTGATCGAGGGGCTGAAATCCTACAACGCATTCGAAGATACCCTGATTTTGGTTGGTGGGATCGTCCCCGAGGAAGATACAGCCGAACTCAAAGCCTTAGGTGTCGCCGAGGTGTTCGGACCGGGCACTGCCATCGAAGAGACCGTCGAGTTCGTTCGCGAGCACGCAGGCCCCGAATAGCATGGCTCTCGAGAGGCTCTCTACGGAAGATGCGTTGCTGTATGAGTCGCTCCTCGAGGGCGACCACAGTGCGTTGGCTCGCGTGATCACAAAAATCGAAAACCGAACTCCTGGATATCGCCAGTTGCTTTCGGCACTCTACGACCAAACGGGAAATGCTGCAGTCGTCGGCATTACAGGGAGTCCCGGTGCCGGTAAATCCACACTCGTCGACAAACTCACCCGCCAGTACCGACACAACGACCAGACAGTCGGCATTATCGCGGTTGATCCCTCCTCGCCGTACAGCGGCGGTTCGGTGCTCGGCGACCGGATTCGGATGAGTTCGAGTGCCGGCGATATGGACGTCTTCGTCCGCTCGATGAGCGCACGCGGCCGGCTTGGCGGCCTTTCGATGGCGACTGCGGACGCTGTCAAAGCGCTTGATGCCTTCGGTAAAGACCGAATCATCGTCGAAACCGTTGGTGCGGGTCAAAACGAAGTCGACATTGTCGAGACTGCCGAAACGGTCGTGGTCGTCGTCCAGCCTGGTTCGGGCGACGATGTGCAACTGCTGAAAGCCGGGATTCTCGAGATTGGCGATATCTTCGTCGTCAACAAAGCCGATATGGACGAAACCGCTGGCACCGTCGCGGATCTCGAGGCGATGATTCATATGGACGAAACCTCCTCTGTGGGTGCGATTGGCGGCCACCATGGCCCAGAGCGTACCACCCAAAACACGGAGCCTGAGGCCGACGACAGCCACGCTCCCGGCGACGGGTGGACACCACCCGTGATTCAAACCGTTGGGACGACAGGCGTCGGCGTCGATACACTCCGGGGCGCACTCGAGGCACACCGCCGGCATTTATCCGAATCAGACGAGGGCATGAGACGTCGTCGCCGACGGGCTCAAACCGAGATTCAACGCCTGCTCCGGAATGACCTGGGCACGCTCGCCGAAACCGTCCTCGAGCAGCGCGGTGGCCTCGAGTCGCTGGTTGCGTCGGTCGAACACCGCGAGACTGACCCGTATGCCGTCGTCGAAAGGCTGGTCGAACCGGTAGAGACGGCTGTCAACGAGACACTCGAGACAGACGAGTAGCTGCTCGAGGCGAATAGGGACGCAGAAGAAAGCTGTACGAACCACAAACACAGTGGGCCTGGAGTTACAATACGAGCGCGGAGATCTCAGTGCCGTAGACGACGGCTGTCGGCCAGACATAGTACAGAATTCCCGCGAATGTGGCGATTTCGGCAGCCGTCACGAGCACGGTCACCAGATCAGCCTTGCTCGAGGAAACTGGAATCCCAACCGGCAGGTTGTACTCCTGGCTCAAAAACGGATACCACAGTGCGATCCCACGGGTGCTGCCGACGACATCCAGAATGTAGTGGGTCGCTACCCCGATCCAGACGTACTGGAGGTTCCCGAAATAGACCGGCCAGGCGATAAATACGGCCAACATCGGCAGATTGTGGAATGTTTTGCGGTGTTTACCGAACGCTGTATCCACATCAGGCATCAACGCACCAAGGGTGACCGGCACAGAGAGTTTCACGATCATCTCGAGGGTCGCCAGATCCCATGTCGGCTGTAACACTGCACCTAAGCCAATACTCAACAACACCGCATTCAGCACGTGGCCCCGTTTGTTCATCCAGTAGTGAATATACAGCCAGCTATGTGTATGTTTCCGACTGGAGTATTCGGCCGTCGCCTCGAGGCTTGACCTCGGGGTGGGTTCACTCGGCAGCACAACTGTAGATGACCGAAAACAGGCTACTGTGTGCGACCCGTTAGTCCTCCAAGGCAAATATTTCAATAGATTTCCTCAACTGCTGTTGGTTCCTAAAGACTTATTCGGCGGCTGTGTCTGTAGATAGCTGTTCATGTACGACGATATTCTGTTTCCGACAGACGGGAGCAAGGCCTCTGAAGCAACGTTTTCACATGCTGTCGCATTAGCTCAGGCGTTCGATGCCCGACTCCACGTGCTGTATGTCGTCAACACGACCTACGCCGGCGTGGGCGCAACCGGGAGTGTGAACATCAACTCACTGCGAACCAGCGGCGAAGAGATCCTCGCAACGTACGAATCACAACTCGCCGACGAAGGCCTCGAGGGAGTCACCGAAATTACAGAAGGCGATCCCTACTCCCAGATTCTCGAATACAGCGACGATGTCGATATGATCGTCATGGGTACCCGCGGTCGCAGCGGGATTGATAAATATCTGCTGGGCAGTGTCACTGAAAAAGTCGTCCGAACGGCGGATATCCCTGTCTGTACCGTCCGAGCGTCCGAAACAGACGAATCCGGCTGACCACAGGACGAAAGAAAGACGATCACAGCCCCAAAGTCCTCAGTATGGAGTACAAAACGCCGCAATTCTTTCATCTCATGCAGTATGCGGCCGCTGCCGACGGTGATGTGATCGATATGGTCAGTGGCAACCCCGACTGGGAGCCACCCGAAGCGATCAGAAAAGGCCTCCATAGATACGCTGACAGCGACGCCAGCGAGTTCCAGTACCCGCCGAGCGACGGTCTCAAACCACTCAAACACGAGATTGCCGAGCGCAGAGCGGTCGATCCAGACCGAATCATCATCACCAACGGCACCGGCGAAGCCAACTATCTCGGGATGGCCCGCGGGCTCGAATCCGACCGCGGCGATACGTGTGTGTTGATCGATCCGGTCTATCCGTACTACCTCGGGAAAACTTCCATGCTTGGGGGCCAGCCCCGACTTGTCGAGGCCAACCGGGACGGTACGCTCGACAGTGCAGACACCTGCGAGGCCATCACCGACGACACCGCCCTCGTCGTGCTCAATACACCGAACAATCCGACCGGTGCAGTCTACGACCTCGAGGCCATCCGAGCGGTCGTCGAGACGGCTGCCGACCACGACGCACTGGTAGTCGTAGACGAAGTCTACGATCATTTCGACTTGTCGGGGACTTTCGAGAGCGCACTCACACTCGAGGCTGACAACGTCATTGTCACCAGCGGCGTCTCGAAATCAATGGCGATCACCGGCTTTCGGGTCGGCTACGGCATCTTTCCGCCAGCACTTGTCGACGCAGCCAAAACCCGGCATATGTTGACCAATGTCACGACTAGTCGGCCGGCCCAACAGGCCGTCTACAACGCCTACCGCGAGAGTACCCCTGCATACTATCAGGCCGCCCGCGACCGGTTGTGCGGTCGTATTGAGGCCTTTACTGACGGGCTCGATGCCGCGGGTGCAGAGTATACGACGCCTGATGGGGGCTTTTATGTACTGGCGCGCTTCGAGGGGTTTCCGGGAACCATGGACAATGTCAAAACACTCATCGACGAGGCTGGAGTGGCCGGCATGCCGGGTGCGACGTTCGGGACGGCTCGAGCCGAGTGGATTCGCTTCGCACTCGTCACTCCTCGAACAGCCCAAGCCGCCGAGCGGTTGGTGAGTTATTTCGACGCGCGGTAGCCTCGCGGTACGGCTTGCAGTGGTGTTTCGTTTGTTGTCGACCGACGCGCTCACATGGCCGGCTTGCCTCTCGGTTCGTATGAGCGATATTGATGTCGAAGCCGTCGACGAACTCGGCGACGGCGACACAGCAGACAACGAGACACCCACAGAATCAACCCAGCCGACCGACGGCCCCCAACCGGTCGAAGTCACCGCAACCGAAACAGGGCTACCGGCCGGCGTCAGTGCCCCCGAGTACGTTCTTTACGGTGGTAAAGGCGGTGTCGGAAAAACGACGATGGCTGCAGCCACTGCACTCTCAAGTGCCGCCGGTGGGGTTGCGACGCTTGTTGTCTCGACTGATCCGGCCCACTCGCTTTCGGATACACTCGAGACGGCGATTCCGGCCACACCAACCCGAATCCGCGAGGAGATTCCGCTGTGGGCCGCCGAGATCGACCCGGACGAGGCGATCGACGGCGGCATGTTCGGCACTGACGAACCGCTCGGCGGTATGGGTGAGATGGGCGACCAACTCGGGCCGATGGCAGACATGTTCGGTGGTGACGACGAGATGGCCGAACTGATGGGAATGGGTAGCTCGATGCCCGGTGCTGACGAAGCGGTGGCGATGCGACAACTCCTCGAGTATCTGGACGACCCGCGGTTTGATCGTGTAATTGTCGATACCGCACCAACTGGTCACACGTTGCGGTTGCTCGAGTTGCCCGAGTTGATGGATTCGATGGTTGGCCGCGTGCTAAAAATGCGCCAGCGGATGCAAGGCATGTTTGAAGGAATCAAAGGTATGTTTGGCGCAGGCTCTGAGCAGGGCGATCCGATGGCAGAGATGCAACAGCTCCGCGAGCGCATCGAACGGCTGCGTGGTGTGTTATCAGATCCTGACCAGACGGATTTCCGGGTCGTGATGATTCCCGAAGAAATGAGCGTTGTCGAATCCGAGCGACTGGTCAATCAACTCGGGTCGTTCGATATTCCCATCCAGACGCTCGTCGTCAATCGCGTAATGGAAAACCTCTCGCAGATCACAGACCAACAGATCAACCCCGAGTGGATTGTCACGCCCAATCTCGAATCCTGTGAGTTCTGCCAGCGACGCTGGCAGGTCCAACAGAACGCGCTGGCGGTCGCAACGGATCTGTTTCGCGGCCGTGAGGTCAAACGAGTGCCGCTTTTGGCCGACGAGGTTCGCGGCGAATCGGCCCTCCGGGTGGTCGCTGCCTGTTTGGCCGACTAGGTGAATCGTCGGATCACCGACCACAGCTGATCGCGGATCGCATCAGGGATGAACCGAGCCAACACGCCGATGCGGGCGGCTGTCCCGACAGGCACACGGGCGACTGGTTTCGTCGCACTGGCGGCGTTGAGGATGTCTTCGGCGACTCGCTGTGGAGAGACTGCTCCCGGCCCGTCGCCACCGATGGCTTCGGTGTCGTCGAAAATACCGTAGAAGTCCTCGTAGGCCCCAGAGCGGTCGGCCGCCTCGATTTCGTTGCCGGCACGCTTCGAGAAGTTGGTTGTGACCGGCCCAGGTTCGACGAGAACGACATCGATGCCGAACGGTTCGAGTTCCGCCCGCAGGGCATCAGACATCGCCTCGAGGGCGAACTTCGAACCACAGTAGACGCCACCGCCAGGAAACACAACGCGGCCGGCGACCGACGAGATGTTGATGACCGTCCCACGTTCTTCGCGCCGCATATGTGGTAACACAGCTCGAATCAGTCGATGTGGGCCGTAGACGTTGACCGCATACTGTTTTTCGACCTGTTCGATTGGAACGTCCTCTATCGGTCCGAACTGGCCGTAGCCAGCGTTGTTGACAAGACAGGAAATTACCCCGTTTTCGTCGAGAATGCGGTCGACGACACGGTCGATATCGTCTTGATTCGTTACATCGAGCCGGTCGGTGTTACAGCCTGCTTCGCCGAGCGTCTCGAGGTCGCTTGGATCGCGAGCAGTCGCATACACCGTCCACCCCTCGTCGAGAAACGCGAGCGCCGCAGCCCGCCCGATGCCGGACGAACAGCCAGTAATGAGTACCGTCTTCGGTTGCACACCTGTTGTTCTGTCCGATGGGTGTTAATTATGTGCCTTTTTGGGCCAGATAGTTGCGTTCAACTGTCGAGTCGGCGCTTACACTCGCCGACATACTGGTCGGCCAGTCGGGTCGGCTCGGGTAGTTTGTATCCACCGCCGACAGCCGCCACCGCCTCGAGGGCCGTCTCGGCGCTCACCCGGTGGCCCGGACTCACATACAGCGGGTTGATATGCCGGTTTGGCGAGTCGTACTGTCTGGACTGATACGCATAGCCAATGGTGGTTCCCGGCGGGCAGGGTATGCGGTCTGTTGATTCGATTGGCGTACGCCAGCCTGCGGGTCTGTCTGCGAGGGCCTCGCGTGGTTCGCCACACAGCAGTCGCTTTGCAACCCCGACTGCGGGCAGCTCGAAGACGACACCCATGTGGGTTGCCAATCCAGCCTGCCGATAGTGGATACGCCCGCTGCCGTCGAACAAAGCCAAATCAGGCTCACACTCGAGGCGTCGAAACGCTTCGACGATGGCCTCGCCTTCTCGAAACGCCAACAGCCCTGGGATGTAGGGGATCGATAACTCGGTGACAGCGTAGGTGCGTTCGATCACCTTGCCGTCTTGGAGGGCGACAATACCGCTGATCGCACGGTCTTCAACGAACGCTTGGTCAACCCCTGCTATAATCGGCGCCGGTTGGTCGGCCGCCTCGTTGGTCAGCCGCGATTGTCTGTGGTCGGTTTCTGTGACCGACAGTCGCTGCGGGTCGATCTCGAGGCGGTCTTCGAACTCGGCTTCGGCGGCGATGGCGTGCTGTTGGGAGACCATCTGCTCGTGTGAGCGCCCTGGTTTGGGGACGAATTTCGGACGAACTGGGTTCATATATGTGTTGTAGCAAGACCGTCTTTACCTCAGTCTGCGACACTGCAGTGGGTGTTGTTTCAGACACCCGGAATGCCGAACGCGCCGATTCCGATCCCGAGGACCGAATTCACCACGAACAAGATGAGGAGTGCCGAAACCCACGCACCGAGTCCGATACTCGCTGCCTTCGTCCAGCCGCCGGGGTATCGCCAGTTGATCACACCAACCCAGACGACCAAGGCGATCACCGGCCCAATCAGTGGAATCCAGGCAGTAAGCGCCCAGCCAACCGCACCTACGAACGCCGTGAAAACGGCATGGCTGTAGTCGTCAACATCGACCACGAACCGTGCGCTGAGATAGATGGCTAATCCGCCAACTAACAGTGCGATTACGAACGCGACAAGCGAACCAGTAATTGAAGCCATACAGACAAATTACGCGCAAGCCGTCTATACCTGGTGGTTCTAGCTCTCGGTGAAAAACATCGGGATGGAAGCTACAGGAAGTCTTCGATGGCGTCTGCGACTTCTTCTGGTGTGTCACCAACAGGGACACCAGCGTCGTTGAGTGCGTTGATTTTCGAGTCGGCGGTGCCGGTGCCCGACCCCGAGACGATTGCACCAGCATGACCCATCCGTTTGCCTGGTGGTGCGGTTCGGCCGGCAATGAACCCAGCGACCGGCGTATCCATGTTCTCGGCGATGTATTTCGCTGCTTGCTCTTCGTCTTCGCCACCGATTTCGCCACACATCACGACGGCATCGGTCTCAGCGTCGGCCTCGAAGGCCTCGAGGGCGTCGATAAACGACGTTCCAATAATTGGGTCGCCACCGATGCCAATGGCGGTAGTCTGGCCAATCCCACGCTCGGTAAGATTCGAGACGACCTGGTAGGTGAGTGTGCCGGATCGCGAGACGAGCCCCACGTTTCCGGACTCGAAGATGTTGCCTGGCAGAATGCCGAGTTTGGCCGCACCGGGGGTGATAATGCCCGGACAGTTCGGCCCAAGTAGTTTGGTATCGACTTCACCGAGGCGTTTTTTCACTTTGGCCATATCCTGGGTCGGAATGCCTTCGGTGATCGCCACAACGAGATCCAGATCCGTATCGAGTGCCTCGAAGACGGCATCGCCCGCGAATGCTGGTGGGACAAACACGACCGAGGCGTTGGCGTCTTCGGCTTCAACAGCCTGGTCTACGGTATCGTAGACAGGGACGCCTTCGACTTCTTGGCCGCCTTTGCCCGGTACCGCACCTGCGACGACGTTGGTTCCGTATTCAAGCATCTGTTGGGTGTGGAACTTGCCTTCGCCGCCGGTAATTCCCTGTACCACTACGCGAGTGTCATCGTCTACAAAAATGCTCATTGTGCCACCTCTTCGGCGTTTGTGACTGCACGCTGGACTGCGTCCTCGAGTGTTGCTTCGACATCTACGAGTTCTGTGTTCAGAATCTCCATACCCTCTTTGGCGTTGGTGCCGGCGAGTCGAACCACGACCGGTTTCGGGATCTCATCGAACTGCCCGAGGGCTTCGTTGATGCCTTTTGCGACTTCGTCGCCGCGGGTGATCCCACCGAAGATGTTGAACACGACGCTGTTGACGTTTTCATCGGAAAAGACCATATCCAGCGCGTTGGCAACCCGCTCGGCTTTCGCGCCGCCACCGATATCCAAGAAGTTTGCGGGTGTGCCGCCGTAGTAATCAACCAGATCGAGCGTCGTCATCACGAGTCCAGCACCGTTGCCGATAATGCCCGTGTTACCCGAGAGACGAACGTAATCAAAGCCGTATTCGCCGGCTTTGCGCTCGAGGTCGTTTTGGTAGGCGTCTTTTTCCATCTCGGCGAGTTCGGGATGCCGGAACAATGCGTCCTCGTCGATGTTCATGACGGCATCAGCGGCGATCACGTCGTCGTCGCTGGTGATCATGACGGGATTGACCTCAATGTCGCTGGCGTCGTTCGACGCATACAGATCGTAGAGTTTCGAGAGAATCGAAGTTACATCCCGAGCGTATTCGGCTGGCACACCAGCGTCGTAGACGATTTTGCGGGCCTGGTACGGATGTAGGCCGAACGCAGGGTCGATGTGTTCTTGGGCGATTGCTTCGGGGTCTTCTTCGGCGACCTGCTCGATGTCGACACCACCTTTTGTCGAGACCATTCCAACGGGTTGGCCCGCACTGCGATCCATCGTCACGCCGACGTAGTATTCGTCGACGAAATCGACGCCCTGTTCGACAAGGACTTCGTTGACGTGGTACCCTTTGAGATCCATCCCGAGGATGGCTTCTGCGGCCTCGCGGGCTTCGTCTTCGGTGGTTGCGATCTTGATTCCGCCGGCTTTGCCACGACCGCCGACGTGAACCTGTGCTTTGATCGCTGCAGGGTAGCCGATCTCGCCAACGGCCTCGAGGACTTCCTCAGTGCTGGCTGCAAGTTGTGATTCCGGAACCGGAATCCCAGCGTCCGCGAAGATATCCTTCGCCTGATACTCGTGGAGTTTCATACGTCCATATGGCGGCGGTTCGAACGCTTAAATCCCCTCGGTTCGCCACAGCCAGCCGAGGATATATATCATATTTGTTTATTTAGATGCACCTGTCACAATCAGCATTCCATGCCGTGACTGTCTCTGTATACTGAAAAGTTGCTTTTGGTCGTCCTGGCGAATCACGTAGTATGGCATCACAGATTTTGGTTCCAATCGACGGCTCGCCGCTCAGTGAGAAGGCACTGGCTGTCGCCCTCGAGTCGGAGTCGGATGCGACGATCCAGACGCTCCATGTTATCGATCCGACAGAGCCGGGCTACAGCTACGTTTCGTTGGAGACAGCACCGCATGAACTCCCCCAATACGGCAGCCAAGCGTGGTATGACCGCGCCGACGAGTACGCTGAGGCTGTCTTCGAGGCCGCCCACGCACAGGCCAGCGAGTTCGATACCGAGATTTCGACGGCGACTCGAGTCGGCCGACCCGGCCGCGAGATCGTTCGGTGTATCGAGGACGAATCAATAGACCACGTGGTCATTGGAGCACATGGCCGCGAAGACGCCTCGAGAAGCCTCGTCGGCGGTGTTGCCGAAGCGGTCGTCTTTCGGTCGCCCGTGCGAGTGACTGTCGTCAAGTAGGTTTGTACGGCTCATTCGTCGATGGCTGCATACCACCGAACCAACCCGCAGTCGGGACAGATGTAGCCGAAGACGTCGACGGTCTGTTTGGCTCCAAGTGACCCCAACAGCCCCTCGCGCGGCTGGGCGGTTCGGAGTCGGAGTTTCTCGTGGTTGAGCGCGGTCGTGGGCGTTGACCGCTGGAGGGAGACGTTGCAGTCGGGACAGCGGCGATCCATACTGACTGTTGGCTGTCAGTAGCCTAACTGTGTGGGTCTTCGACAGCCGGACAGCGAAAAGAAAGTACTATGTAAATCCGCCCTCCGAGATGTATGTAGAGTCCCGTGGTGTAGTGGCCAATCATATGGGCCTTTGGAGCCTATGACGGCGGTTCGAATCCGCCCGGGACTATTCTAGGGTGGCTACTCATACAGTTGGCCGAGTCCAACAGCCGCCACCGTTCCAAACACGAGGTACGGAAGCAGCCACAGATGCGAAAACAACGGTCGTGGTTCGACAATATCACCGATGGTCAGATAGATGAATCCGACCGCTCCGAGCCCGACCATCAGCAGAACCGTTGACTGCACTGCAAGAATCACTAGCAGTAGCGGTGATTCGAATCGACCGGCATCGAACCGTAACGATATTGTCTCGGGTTGGGACACAGTTGAGTAGTTGTCGCTGTTCGTATACCTCTTCGGGCGAGACACACGACCGCAGGCTCAGTTTATAGAAATTCGAGGAGAATACCCGTGCCTTTAGGTGCGGGATGAATCCGACAAACCCCACACAATCCACCGTCGATGGTAGGGCCTGATATTCCACCGTCTCAAACCGAGCCTTTACAACGGAAGCGAGTATAAGTGTTTATACAGGCGTTCAGAATGCTGGAAGTCCACCGAACCCACCGGGCAAAAATCCTCAATCACGGACAGGTAGAGGGCTCGCTTGACCGGCACGGATGGTCGGCCAGCAAACTCTGGAACGTCGCTAACTACCACTCCCGCGAAGTGTGGGAAGAAACGGGCGAGATTCCCGACCACGGCGACCTCAAAAGCGAGCTGAAGACTCATCCAAAATACAAGGGACTGCACAGCCAGTCCAGTCAGAAAGTTCTTGAGGAGGTTTCTGAAGCCTTCAACTCGTGGTACGAAACGAGGAAGTCTGATGATCGTGCGAATCCACCCGGCTACCGCAAGAAAAACTACTACGACAACCAAGGCCGTCTCGTCCACGAAGAACACCCACGTTCGACCGTGACGTGGAAGCAAAACGGCATCAAACACGACACCAAGAACAACCGCGTTCGCCTGTCGAAAGGTGCAAACCACAAGGAACACCCCAAAGCGTGGGAGTACATCCTTGTCGAATACGAAACCCGTCCCGGCGTTACCGTCGAGAACC
>LKML01000017.1 GCA_001563795.1 Haloferacaceae archaeon B1-Br10_E2g22
GAGTGGTATTGACCGCCGGCAAACTGATAGAGTGGTACTGACAGTCAATCACTCGAGAGACTAAACTGCAAACGGACGATAGAAAAGCTACAAAACGGCTTACAACTCGACGCCGGGGGGGATGAGACTCCGCGAGCGCAGCAGTTCGCCGTCGTCGTCGTAGACGAGAAACGTCCCTTTGTTAAACGTGATTGTCTCGCCGTCGACGAGGATTTCGATACAGTATCGGTCGTTGGTGTTTGCCTCTCGGCCGTACTCACGGGCGGCCTGAATAAACTGGAAGACGTCGTCGGCATCCTCGTTAGTCTCGAAAATAAAATCACCAGTCAGACGGTTGGCGACGCCGACAACACCGACAGCCGTTGGGTCGTCTTCGACAGCGGCTTTGAGTCGGTAGGCGACATCAACCATATCTGCGGTTAACCGCTTGTGGTCAACATCTCGCAGCCGAGCCTGTAGCTGCTCGGTTTTGCCTGAGACGGTGATCCGGGCCAGCGGCTGGCGGGGGTGACCATCGGTTTCGACCCAATCAATGTTCCGAACGTCTAGTTCAAACTGTTCTCGCCGCATTCGATACTATACGTTTCGTGTCTGGGCGTATCAACGTAACGCCTCATCTCGGCAGGTTTTTATCACCAACGACGACTGTCTGTGGCATATGGTCTGGGTTCAACAGGAACACGCCGGCGCGCTAGCAGTCGTCTCGGCGTGGCTCGCCGCACTGTTGCCGTGGAACGTCACCTACAGCAGTGCTGGCGGGCCGTGGGTACTGTTTGTCCGGTTTCCCTTCTTCGAATTCCAATACACCAGCGGCTTCGGTCCAAGCGTCGACGGTCCGGCGCTCCGATCAGTGCTGGGGGCACTCCAACTGCGGAGTGGCGAGGGCCTCGAGATGGCAACCCAAATCTGGGGACTCGGTGCGCTTGCGGTCTCTGCTGCGGTCGTACTGTCTGTGTTCTACTACGCCGACCAAGACCGCCTCGAGGCCGGTCGAATTCACCCGGTTCGGCTAATGGGTGGGCTGTTGGCTGTTGGAACCGTGTTGTTTGGACTTGCAACAGTCTTCGTCTGGAGCGGTGGATTCGGTGGACTGCCGATTCCGGTTGGCGTGGTGGTGTTGGGACTGCTGGCTGGGGTGTTGTTACGGGCAGAACTAACCGATTCTGAGCCGACGAGCGGTCGTAATTAGTCGCGGGCGAAGTACGTAATGTCTCGTTCGAGTTCGAACCCTGGCGGACAACCAACGTGTTTCAGACAGTCCTCACACAGTGGTTTGAACATCGCACGGGATCGTTTGTTCAGTCCGACGGCATCTTCGAGATCAATGACTTTCTCACACCGACTACACTCGATTCGGTTGCCCTCCAAGATTTCCATACAGTCTGTTGTGAGTCAGGTAGCAAAATAGTTTCTTGATGTATCAGCTATCCCGAATTTCTGTACTTCCGTTTGGTGTGAGTTGGTCGTTTAGACTCTCCTCACCGCTCGGTCTGAGTTTTCTGTGTCTGTGTAGGCATCTCACCTCACTGTTAGTCGGACAACACACTGCAGGCCGGTTCAACCCATTGTGCGGCCATACTGTCAGTCAAGCAATACTGTACTGATTCTATCACTGGCGATGAAACTGACTGGTAACTATTGTACGCATTCAGTTATTATAGCTGACAGACCGTAGTGATAACGATGACGGGGGATCGAGACCGAAACCAGCAACCGGCGAAAAACGGCCAGAAGATGGGCAGGGCCATCGGCCCACAGACAACAGACAGCCCAGCAGTACTGGCGGAACTGGTCGACGAGGCGGTGGTCTGTCTCGACGGCGAGGGCCGAATCACCACGGCCAACAGCCGGTTTGGCATCCTCGCCGGCACGACACACGATGAGTTAGTCGGCAGCCCGATTGCGTCGCTCGTTGTCGAAACCGACAGCGACCGACTGGCTTCGGTCATCCAGGGGCTCCGAACGCTTCCGTGCGGCGAACAGACCACACTCGGTGTCGAACTTCGAACCGGTGAGACCGAAACGGTTGCCACACAACTCTCGTTGGCTGTCGCAGCCAACGACGGCCGCACAAACGGAGACGCCGAAATCGTCGGGACGGTTCGACCGGTCGACACTGCCGAGGCGGAACTCCGGCGGCGAGCCAGCCAGCAGGCTGCGGTCGCCACACTCGGACAACTCGCTCTCGAGTCGGACGATATTGACAAACTCATGGCTGAGGCGACACGGCTTGCACGCGAGACTCTCGAGACGACCTACTGCAAAGTGTTGGATCTCGAGGCCGACCGTGGAGTGCTCTCGCTCAGACAGGGCGTTGGCTGGCAATCCGGCGTCGTCGGCAACGCAACCGTCGGAGCGACCACCAACTCACAGGCTGGCTACACGCTGTCCACCGAAGAGCCAGTAATTGTTACGGATCTCCCGAACGAAACCCGCTTTAGCGGCCCGGAACTGTTGACCAGCCACGACGTGACAAGCGGAATCAGCGTCTGTATCGGTAGCACTGACGAGCCGTGGGGGATTTTCGGCGTACACGACAGACGCCATCGGCAGTTCAGCGACGATGACGCTAATTTCGTCCAGAGCATAGCCAACGTGCTGGCATCGGCAATCGACCGCCATCAACGTACCACAGAGCTCACTCGGTACGAACAGATTATCGAAACGGTCAACGACGGTGTGTATGCGGTCGATCCGTCTGGACGGTTTACCATGGTCAACCAGGCGTTCTGTGAGTTAACTGGCTACGACCGCGATGAGCTTTTGGGCACCGACAAGTTGCTGTTGGTCGACAAAAAGCTACAGTCGTCGATACAGGAACTCGAAGCTGAAATGCTCGCCGACAGTGTGAGCGATCCAACCATTGAAGGCGAACTCACCACCGCAGCCGGCACCACCGTGGTCATCGAAGCGACGTTCGCGCTCGTTCCGACCGACGACAGCTACCAGCGAGTCGCCATTGTTCGGGACGTAAGCCAGCGAAAAGCCTACGAAACCCAACTCGAGACCGAACGAACGAAACTGGCCGCGCTCAATGAAGTCAACACGGTTGTCAGAGAGATCACCAACGCGGTTCTCGAGCAGTCGACACGCCAGGAGATCGAACAACTGGCCTGTGAATCGCTGGCGGCGTTTGACGCTTACCGGTTTGCCTGGATCGGCGAGGTTACGTCCCGAACCAACGAAATCAAACCCCACGTTGAGGCTGGGACAGCGGGCTATCTCGAGGCGGTCACCATCTCGACAGATCCAAGCGACCCAATGAGCCAAGGGCCGGTCGGTCGGGCTGTCGAGACCCAACAGATACAGGTCACACAGAACGTCTTCAGTGATCCTGCCTTCGAGCCGTGGCGCGAAATCGCCAGCGAGTGGGGCTATCAGTCGGTGGCGGCGATCCCAATTACCCACGACGGAACGCTGTACGGTGTCCTCGGACTTTACTCGCATGTGACGGATGCCTTTGCGGCCGAAAAGCGGGCGATCATCGAGCAGTTGGGCGAGATCGTCGGCCACGCAATCGCCTCTGCCGAGCGCAAACAGGCACTGATGAGCGATGCGGTAACTGAACTCGATGTCGAAATCACGAACGTCTTTTCGGGTGTCGATGAGTTCGACGACGAGATCATCTTAGACCACGTTGTCTCTGCAGGCGGTGCGTCATATCTACAGTACGGCCGGACGACCACAGCGATGCGACCGTTGCTCGAGGGATTCGAGACAACGATTCCGTCCTGGGAGTCGGTGACGATTCTGTCGGAAGCCAACGGCCAACTCACCTTCGAACTGCAGCTCTCGGAGCCGCCGGTCACCGCGATTGTTGCTGATAAGGGCGGTTCGGTTACTGATGCGCGAATCAGCGACAACGACCTCCTGATGACGATTCAGTTGCCCCAATCGACCAACGTACGAAGGATGCTGGAGTGGATCAAGCACGTCTATCCCGGCGTTCGCCCTGTTGCCCGACGACAGGTCGAACGAGCCGAGACAACCACAGATCAGATTACCTGCCAGTGGACGGACACGCTGACTGACAGACAGCAAGCCAGCCTCGAGGCTGCCTACTTTGGGGGGTTTTTCGAATGGCCACGAGACAGCTCCGGACAAGATCTCGCCGACGCAATGGGTGTCTCGCCAGCGACGTTTCATCAGCATCTCCGAGCCGCCGAACGAAAGCTCTTTGGCGTGCTGTTCGACGACACACCCGAGTTGACCGCTTGATAATACAATCAGCTACTCGGATCGGCTCGCTGACTCAACGACCTCGAGGATTATCACTGACACTCCCCTCGCGGCGAGCCGGTGGCGGCCTCGCGGAGCAACTCGAGTACGACGCCTTCCGCCGTCTTGATCGCTGGCCACCTCGACGCGCTGGCGTCGACCGCGAAGACGATCGGTTCGGCCAAAGGGCCGTCCACTCGATGGGCGAGACCGAATTCCAGCAACTCTTTCGGTTCACTGGCACCACCGACGCGGGCGAACCTGCGGAATCTGTGCCGGTGTGGGCCGAAATCCAGGTGCTACTGGAAGCATCACCTATTCTCACCGACATCATGATGTCGAAAGCCGGAATCACGGGAGGAGGCCACAACTGTGAGAAACGCAAAGTAATTGCCAACGGGGTGAAATTCCGAATGCAGACAGGAATGACTCGAACCCCCGCCTCCGTCCTCGGACTCGACAAACAGGACGTCTACGACGATGCGATTGCGGTGATCGGAAACGCTCTGAGCACCGCCTTTGGGCTGGCCGACTGCATCGAACACGGCAGTCATCGTCGCCACACCCACACCAGGTTCGCCAAGCGCGTGGCCGACCGCAAGCGAGGGACAGCAGTGCTGATAGACGATCCGAACCACTCGAGGTATCAGTTCGTCGGCACAGTTCGAGACATCATCGAGAAACCAGTTCGCGTGACCCTGGGCACTTCGTCGCCACAGATTGTCGCAAGCCGCGCTCGGACGCCGACCGAAGACACCGAGACGATCCGCCGGGTTTCGTTGGCAGAGGTAGCAGGATATGCTGGGGGGTCGGGCGTCGACGATACGCCGTTTTCGGATCTGTCTGTGCTGGCGGTTCGACGGAGGGTCGAATGAAGGGCTTCGTCCTCGGGGGCGTTAGCTCCGGTGTCGGCAAAACTGTTGCCACGCTGGCGATTATCCGCGCGCTTGATGAGGCTGGCTACGATGTCCAGCCAGCCAAAGCCGGCCCTGATTTCATCGACCCGAGCCATCACGAGGCCATCGCAGGGCGAGCCTCTCGAACGCTTGATCTGTGGCTCGAGGGCGACGATGGCCTGCGTCGCAACTACGCCCGCGGCGAGGGCGACATCTGTGTTATCGAGGGAGTGATGGGACTGTACGATGGCGATGGCTCAAGCACTGCGATGGTCGCCGAAGCTCTGGGTCTGCCAGTTGTACTCGTCGTAGACGCCAAAGCCGGCATGGAAAGCGTCGCCGCCACCGCCTACGGCTTTCGGGAGTACGCAGCAACTATCGGCCGCGAGATAGAGGTTGCAGGCATCATCGCCCAGCGCGCCCACGGCGGCCGACACGAACAGGGAATACGAGACGCACTGCCAGAGAACATGGAGTACTTCGGGCGTATCCCGCCGTCCAGCGACCTCGAGATCCCAGATCGGCACCTCGGCTTAGCAATGGGCCAGGAGGCGACATTACCACACGACGCGCTCACCGAGGCTGTCGAACACCTCAATGTCGAGCGGCTGGTCGATGTTGGGCGTGCGCCGCCGCAACTCGAGGCTCGGTCGTTTCGGGCTTCAATACCAAGCGACTCGACAACAAAGACAGTTGCTGTCGCCAGCGACGCTGGCTTCTGTTTCCGGTATCCAGCGACTATCGAACAGCTTCGTGAGCGGGCGATTGTCCGGACGTTTTCGCCGGTTGCCGGCGATCCGGTTCCAGCGTGTGATGGTGTGTATCTTCCTGGTGGATATCCCGAACTCTACGCCGAGAGGTTGGCCGAATCACCGACGCTTTCGGAACTCGGAGCCCGTGGCAGCGACGGTCTGAGTGTGTTTGGTGAATGCGGCGGCCTGATGGCGATGAGCCAATCGCTGACAACGACTGCGGGAGAGACATACGAGATGGCAGGGATTCTGCCGGCGGACGTCGAAATGTGTGATCGATACCAGGCATTGAACCACGTCGAACTCGAGGCAACCGCAGACGGTCTAACAGCAGAAAACGGAGCGTCGATCCGTGGCCATGAGTTCCACTATTCGAAAGCGACGGTCGACTCGGACGTGCGGTTTGGCTTCGAGACAGTCCGTGGAGAAGGTATCGACGGTGACCACGATGGACTGCTTGAGTACAACTCGTTGGGAACGTATACACACGTCCATCCCGAAAGCGGAGCGTTCGTTCGGTTCGTCGAGAAACTGTAAGAGCGGCCTACTTCAGCCGTTCCTGCAAAAACGACGGGTGGGCAGCCGTCACGCCTTCGACGTTGAGTATGTCATCACTGATCACATCACCTAACGAATCGCCATCCTGCGCTCTGACTTCTGCCATTAGCATATGGTCACCTGACGACGAGTACAATGACTCGATGGACTCGAGAGACTTTAGAGCGCGGGTGGCTTCGACATACAATTCGCTGGCGACATCGATGCCAACCATCGCAATCGACTGCGAGGAGAGTTTCTTGGGGTCGATGTCCGCAGAATACCCCACAATGACGCCTTCTGTCTCAAGTTTCTGAATGTATTTGCGGACGGTCGGCTTCGAGACATCAGCCCGGGTTGCGATCTCGGAGTATGAGGCCTGTGCGTCGTCTTCTAGCACAGATAGAATACGATCCTCCGTCGATGTACTACTCATGACTATGTATTTTGCTCCAACGAAAAAATACCTTGCGAACGGAAAAACGGTTTCGGCTTCGAGAAACCCCTTGAGAGGGTTATTTGTGCTTGTCTAAGAACAGGTCAGCCGATCGTTCCCATTCGTAGGAGTCATCGAAGTACCGCTCGGCAAGTGGTTCTTCGGGCATCTCGCCGATTGTGCGTTTTTCTTGGCCGTAGGATGGACGATCCTCATCGACGTAGAATCGACCGGTGAGGACTTTGCCTTCGTGCAGGGCCTCTTCTGTTTCGGCCATCATGTCGGCGGCCGACCGACGGTCGGTTTTGTCGAACTCGTAATCGTCGGAGTCGTTGACATCAATGTACGGAACGTACTGCTTTGCGTCCTTGTTCCAGGTTGGACACTGGGTGAGGAAGTCGATGTGCGCAAAGCCGTCGTGTTCCATCGCCTCTTTGATGATCTCTTTGGCCTGGTTCGGGTTGACCGCAGCCGTGCGGGCAATGTAGGAGGCTCCGGAGGTCAGACTCAGCGAGAGCGGACGGAGTGGCTCTTTGGCGCTGCCGGATGGCTGGGTTTTCGATTTGTGACCTTTCGGGCTCGTAGGCGAGGTCTGGCCTTTCGTGAGGCCGAAGATCTCGTTGTTGAACACGATGTAGGTCATATCGTGGTTCTCACGGGCGGTGTGCATGAAGTGGTTGCCACCGATTCCGTAGCCGTCACCGTCACCACCGGCAGCGATCACTTCGACGCCAGGGTTGGCGAGTTTAGCCGCGCGTGCGACAGGAAGTGACCGGCCATGGATAGTGTGGAATCCGTAGCTGTCGAAGTAGCTGTTGAGCTTACCTGAACAGCCAATTCCCGTTGTGAGCAGCATCTCCTCAGGGGATTTGCCGAGCTCTTGGGCCGCACCCTTCAGTGCCTTGAGGACACCAAAGTCACCACAGCCAGGACACCAGGTCGCTTGGGGTTCAAGCTCCGGTGTGTAGTCGTTCTGATCGAACTCTGTTTCGTCACCGATTGCT
The DNA here is from genome assembly GCA_001563795.1 of Haloferacaceae archaeon B1-Br10_E2g22. Taxonomy (GTDB): domain Archaea; phylum Halobacteriota; class Halobacteria; order Halobacteriales; family Haloferacaceae; genus Halohasta. The sequence continues at coordinate 7,844 of LKML01000017.1, forward strand.
GAAAATGCACTCATGATTAGTCACCTGCTGCTGGTACAAATTTCGTTTCGATGCCGCTTAGGTCTTCGTCCTCCACAATCGTGGTGGTAAAGCCCTCAACGATGTCGAGTGGCTCGAACGGGTTGCCGTTGTATTTCAGAAGGCTCGAGAGTTTCTCGCCGTACTGACCGAGTTCCTTCTGAGTCAGTCCGCGGAACTGTGCGGAGGCGTTCATCTCGACGACGAGCACTTCGTCGACGCTCTCGATGAACTCGCTGACTTCTGCTTTCGGGAACGGTGCCATATCCGAGACACCGAGCGATTTTACGGAGTAACCCTGATTGTTGAGCATATCGACGGCCTCTTCGACAGTCCCTTGGGAACTGCCAAACGTCATCAGGCCGTAGGTTGCGTCCTCTGGGCCGTTGTACGTCTGGTGGCTCTCGTCTTGGGAGGCCAAATCATCCGCGATGGCATTGAGCTTTTGCTCGCGGCGATCCATCTGGGCGACACGGTTCTCTGGAGACTCTTCGATGTGTCCCTCTGGGGTGTGTTCGTTACCCGTCGCAAGATAGCGACCGCCTTTCTGGCCTGGGATCGACCGTGGGCTGACACCGTCTTCGACGTTGTGCTGGAAGCGGCTGTATTTGCCACTTTCGTCGTGTGGTGCCTCGGCCAGTTCTGCTTCGGTGAGCGTCGAACCCAGCGATGGGTTTGGCTCTTGATCGAAGACCGACGCAGGCACATTCATCAGTTCGCCGCCGAGCTTCTGGTCGTACAGAATAATCGTCGGGATCTGGTACTCATAAGCAATCTCGAAGGCACGTCGGGTCTGGACGTAGGCCTCTTCGACTGTTCCGGGCGCAAAGACGACACGCTGAGAGTCACCCTGAGAGGTGTACAGGACGTGCTCGAGGTCGCCCTGTTCGGGTTTCGTTGGCATGCCGGTACATGGCCCGGCCCGCATGGCCTCGATGAGGACGACCGGCGTTTCGGTCATCTCTGCAAGACCGAGCGGTTCGCTCATCAGCGCAAAGCCACCGCCCGAAGAACCGGACATGGCTTTCGCGCCAGCGTGGCTGGCTCCGATAGCGAGTGCGGCAGCAGCGATCTCGTCTTCGACCTGCTCGGCAATTCCGCCGATTTTCGGGAAGTTCTGACACAGAATCGTGAACACTTCCGTCCACGGCGTCATGGGGTAGCCAGCAATAAACCGACAGCCCTCGTCGATCGAGCCGTAGGCGATGGAGTCGGATCCTGACAAGAGAACTTGTTCTTCGTCGTGGCTGCCCTCTGGGACTTTGATATCGTGGGCATCGACGTCGTACTCCTCTTCGACCATCTCGTAGGCCTCATGGAGGATCTCGAGGTTAGGCTCGAGGATCTTCTCGGGCATTGCCTCGGTCATCAGCTCTTCGATCCACTCGAGGTCGATGTCGGCGAGCGCGCAGGTCGCACCAACACCGGCCGTATTACGCATGACCTCGCGGCCTTTCTCGCGGGCCAGCGAGCGCAGATCGAGATCGTAGACGTGCCAGTTGTTCTGTTCGACGCGCTCGTCGAAGTCCTCGATCTCTGAGGCATCCAGCAGACCTGAATCGTAGATGATCACGCCGCCTTCGTGGAGCTCATCGAGGTTCTCCGAGAGCGGTTTGATCTCTTCGTTGCCGTAGACCGAGCCTTCCTTCGGATTGCGTGCAAAGGAATCACCCAGTGCAAGCAGGAAGTTGTAGCCGTCCCCGCGGGATTTGACCGGCTCCGAAGAAGCACGAATTTCGGTGTAGGTGTGGCCACCGCGAATCCGCGATGGATAGTGTCGGTGTGTGAATACGTCCAGGCCTGAACGCATCAGTGCCTTGGCGAAGTTCTGGCTTGTCGAGGCGATTCCGTCTCCGGAACCTCCTGCGATTCGCCAGATGAGTTCGTTGTCAGTCATAATTTGGTCTCACGGCCCCGTGGGCCACTCGTATTCGACGTTTGCTATCCCTGGATAAAAGAGTTTGCTATGGATTGCCAAGGAACAATAATGAAGAATGCGGTTCGTTGAATAAATGTCCAATTCCAGCAACAGTAAGCACGGCCTATTCAGCCGCCCAATCGTGTTAGCTATCAGATATGTAACGGTTGGCATGCGCATGCGTGGGAGAATTTTTTATTGTCTGCAATAGTACCCAGATTGGATTTATCATCACTCAGCAGAGCCGAACGCATGCGATAGCCAGCAACGAATCGACCATAGCTGACCGGTACGGTCGAAAACAGACCGACAACTGGTATCTATCCCGGGAATGGTTTACAAATGTTTAATACGTTGTGCGGTAATATTGCGATATCACGACTGTCACGACGGTAGCACAACCTGGCGCAATCCCAACAGAGGGTACGGCGTTTGCAGCCTTCTGTGAGGCTGTCTGGGCGGCAGTCACGTGATCAGGAACCACAAAACATGAATCTACAAGCGCTATTTACGGCAAATCGGGGTGTATCGCCCGTTATCGGTGTGATTCTGATGGTTGCAATCACTGTCATTCTCGCGGCGGTTATTGGAGCGTTCGTGCTTGGTCTGGGCGACCAGGCCTCGAGCAGCGCGCCACAAGCATCATTCAATTATGACTTTGACGGAACTGATTCAGTAGAGATTTCACATGGAGGAGGAGATAATATCGATGCGTCCACGATCACTATCAGCTCAAATAATACAGTCTATAACGCCAGCACATGGGGAGACGGTGAAACGCTACGGACTGGTGACTCAATAACTATCGACGAGACAACAAAAGCAGATGATGGGAGCATAGGAGAATTCAGTTCGGGTGATCGGATCCGCATCATCTGGGAGAACCCATCCGGTGGGTCTTCGAACTCCCTCTCTGAACGTAGCTGGCCCTAACTAGATCTGCGACGGTTTTTATTGTATACTGTGTGTCAGTAGGCGGCCCGACTACTCTTTGAGACACTCACTTTTGTCGTAATATACCATCAACGTATAAGTCAGTTCAAACTGACTGTCAGATAACGCGGCCGTTAGTGGGCCACCCAGTCGACACGGAGGCGCTGTGGTGTAACCTCCTGTCGAGCATGTGGGTTGTAGCCAACAGAGCCGCGGTGGGAACCAATGAACCTCAAAAAGCTACTGACCGACGACACTCGAGCCGTATCGCCAGTGATCGGAGTAATTCTGATGGTCGCTGTAACTGTTATTCTCGCCGCAGTCATCGGGGCGTTCGTCCTTGGACTCGGCGATGAGGCCTCCTCAACAACTCCGCAGGCGCAGTTCTCGTACGACTTCGATGACGATACAAACGTGACGATTACCCACACTAGCGGTGATAATATTGACAACGAAACTGTCCGTGTCACTGTTGACGGTGTCGAAGGATTCCCCAACCCTGCATCGCCAATTGATACCGCAGACGGGTGGAACGACACGATCAGTACCGGCGATGATCTTGAACTATACAATGGTTCTGAGGACGCTGAAATCGCCGATCGCGGTGACACCGTCCGCATCATCTGGGAAGATCCCTCGGGTGGCGAATCGAACACTCTCTCACAACGCGAGTGGCCCTGATCAACAACCACTCTTGAACTACACTCAGCCATAGAAAACGAATTACTCATTTTCCGAGCCAAATACAGACTCGATAATCGATTTCAGGTCTCGGAAAACACGGCTGTAATCGATTGCTGCGTTGGTTACCGAGTGCTTTCTGCGGACGCGCTGCTCGTTGTGATTTCGAACGTCGAACGCCTCGAGCAAAACGGAGATCCAACGCGGACAGCCAACAGTGGCGGTTATTCCATATTGTCAGGACTACGAGGGTGATACTCCGTTTCGTATTCGCCCACATTACCGTCTAGTCGGTCGGGGTTGATACGCCCGCTAAGCAGCATGAAATCGACAATTAGCAGATTCAACATCGCTTCGACAACCGGCACGCCCCGTGGAGGCAATACTGGGTCGTGTCGGCCAACGACCTGTATCTCTTTGGTCTCGCCGGTCTCCCAGTCGACGGTCTCCTGTTTTTTTGGGATCGATGTTGGCGCATGCCACGTCGCTTCTCCCCAGATCGGCTGGCCCGTGGTGATTCCACCCTGCAAGCCACCGTGTTTGTTGCCTTTGGGAATCGGATCGCCCGACTCGTCGAACTCCCAGTCTTCGTTTCGATCCTTGCCTGTCCACTCGCGGGCCTCCTTGCCCAATCCGAACTCGAGGTGTGTACAGGCCGGAATCGAAAACATGGCCTGACCGAGTCGCGCAGGAACCGAATCAAACCGCGGCGCACCCAGCCCACGTGGGACGCCTCGAGCCTCGAAGTAAATCGAACCACCGATAGAATCACCCTCTTTTTGATACTGATCAGCCAGTTCTCGCATCTCTGCTGCTGCAGCAGGGTCTGCACACCGAACCTCGTTTTCTTCAGTGTGCTCGAGCATCTCTTCCCAGGTTACCTCGTCGGCTGTTACATCGCCGATCTGGTTGACATGAGCTTTGACTCTAATACCGAGTTGTTCGTTGATCTTTTTCGCAATCGCCCCGGCAGCCACCCAGTTGACCGTCTCACGAGCCGACGAGCGGCCGCCGCCGCCCCAGTTTCGCGTCCCGAACTTTGCGGAGTACGTAAAATCGCCGTGAGAGGGTCGCGGAGCGGTAATGTATGGCTCGTATTTGCCTGACCGAGCGTCTTTGTTCTCGATGACCATCCCAATCGGTGTGCCCGTGGTGTAGCCGTCTTGGACACCAGAGTTGATCGTAACTGCATCAGGTTCGCCCCGCGAGGTGGTGATCATCGACTGGCCGGGCTTCCGACGGTCGAGTTCTGCTTGAATGTCTGTTTCCTCGAGCTCGAGGCCCGCCGGACAGCCGCTGACCGTTACACCCATTGCCTTGCCGTGGCTTTCACCGTAGGTCGTCACTTCAAAGAGTCGACCGAACCGATTGCCGTTCATTACTACTGGTTGAGAGCCCGCCCCATTTGAACCTTGCAGTAGACGAGCGAGCCGTGGTGTTCGTCGACGAGCCATCTTAGACCACCGGTTGCAGCATCTCGAAGGATGACTGTTCGGAGCGACACACTTTTTCTCGATTGCCACTGTAGTGAGTGTAGATGAACCGTCGTCGACTCCTGTTTGTTGTCGCCGTGATTGTGCTTGCAGGAACGTACCTGCTGGCCGGCAGCGTTGGATTGTTTCCTGGCGACACGCCGGACAGTGATGTCACGACCGTCGAAGAAGACAAACTGATCCAGCCGGCCGAAAACGGTAGTTATCTGTGGCCCTACACCAGCCGGTCAGAATCACCTCATGAGCGGACACTGGCGATTAATGTCCTCATTCACGGTGACCCAGACCGGACGAAAAACGCACTGACAGACTCTGCGGCTCTCGAGTGGGAGCCAATGGACGAAAACGAGGAGGATGCAGACCCCGATAGTTACAATATCTCGGTTCAAGACGGTGTAGACTGGGACGACGCCGATGGCTCGACGCGGTATACCTATATTGACGCGAGCCCCCACGGCGGCGAGGCCCAGTGGCTAGACGAAAGCTACCAGCTCCACAGCGGGACATATCTGGGCTCGCGGCAACATATCCGTGCCTACACCTCGGAAGCCGACAACTGGACGGCCATTCAGGTGCATGATGAGTACTTCGATTGGTTCCGTCTCCGACATACAGTCACTGACATTCAGGAACCCGCCCGGGTAATCGAAGACGACTTTATTGATCAACCGTTCGTCGAGGACGTCAGTCGAACCCACTACGGTCTTTCTGGTGGGTGGTCTGATGGCTGGATTTCGAACATCGAACTGGCAATTATTGGTCTTCTTTCGACTGTGTTTGCCAGAGATACCCGTACCACGATAGCCCGCCTCGGTCGAGACATCGGACAGTGGGCCCTCACCAATCGATATGGGTTCGTCTTGGCGGCGGCGCTAGCTGGGCTGTTGCTCGGTGTTCGAGCCGTGGGAATCGGCCTCGAAGCGATGGTCACTGGCTACTCGCCGCAGTATATCGCTGGGATGTTGTATCCGCTGCTTGTCGTGGGGCCACCGGTGTTGGTGCTTCTGCTTGCCCCACGGCTCCGACCGCTGGGAGCGTTCGGCTTTACGGTCGTCGGGTTGGGTACAGGATTCGTCTACGACTTTGCAGCCATTGGCATCGGCATGATTCCAATCCAACTGTTGTTGCACCGCCTGGGGCTGGTAGTCGCACTGGGATTGCTTGCGGTTGCCGTGGTCAACTCACATAACTCCGGGCGATTCAGCCAGGCGGGACACGCTGACAAACCCGACCCACCGCTGATACTGCTGGCAGGGCTCGGATGGCTTGTCGGTCTTGCGTTGCCACTGTTCGGTTATCTGTAATCACGAGACCTGATAGAAGACAGATCGTATCGCAGTGTTATTATATCTGGTCGGTCGAAAACCACAAACACACGGATTTCGTTGTCGGTGATGACTGGTTCGAATACATCGTTAGGGATTTCGCGTCGGAAACTGCTGGCAGGAGCAACAGCCACCGTTGCTGGCTCTGCCGGCTGTGTCAGTCGGTTTCAACAGGCATTCAATAGAGGAAACGAGAGCCAACTGACGTTAGATATCATGACGCTTGCGGCCGAACTCGATCCGTTTGGCGTTCGGATCGCCAACGCCCTCCGAGAGAACCTCGAGGCTGTCGGAATCGACACCACGCTGAGTCTCGCCAACGGCCGAAACCTCGCCGAGGCCGTCTTGCTCCGGTCTGATTTTGACATATATATCGGACAGCTACCGTACACTCGGGCTCCAGATCCGGACGCACTGTATCGGCTGTTTCGCTCGACGTTTGATTCGGAAGTCGGCTGGCAGAACCCGTTTGGTTTTACGCACCTCGGCTGTGATGACCTCCTCGATAGCCAACGAGCGGCTGGGACAGAAGACCGAGAGCGAACAGTCGAAGACCTACAGAATTTACTCGCCCGGACACAGCCGGTTACTCCGCTTGTTGCACCGGATCTGCTGACCGGAGTCAGAACTGATAGTTTCGAAGCCGACAGCTGGGTTCGAGACGACCCCACGCGTCCACACAATCTGCTAAAGCTATCACCAACCGATGACGAGCCGGGAACGCTCGGATTGGCAGTCGTCGACGACGATATCAACACGAACCGAAACCCGATTTCGACACGCTACAGACAGGAAGACTCACTCGTCGATCTGTTGTACGATTCACTTGCACGTTTCGACGGCGAGGAGTATCTCCCGTGGGCAGCCCGCGAGTACACCTGGGACGAAAACGACAGTCACCTCGAGGTAACAGTGAGACTCCGCGATGGGCTTCGGTGGCACGACGGACAGACGCTGAGTGCGTACGATGTGGCGTTCAGTTACGAGTTCCTCCGGGATACGTCGCTTGGGGCGGCAGTTCGAGCGATTCCCGCCGAGCGGTTCCGCGGTCGAGTCTCGCTCATCGAAGATATTCAGGTCGAAAACTCCCGGTCACTGCGGATTTTGTTCACAGAGACGACACAAGCTGTTGCCGAGCGCGCGCTAACGGTTCCGATACTCCCGGCGCACATCTGGCGAACGCGAACCGAACTCGAACGCTCGACGAGTCGGCCAGGCCAAACAACAACCGCACTGCAGACCACCAACGGTGATGCCATTGGCAGCGGCCCGGCTCAGTTCGAAGACGAAGACGACGACGTTGTGGTGTTCTCGCTGTTCGAAGACCACTTTCTGTGGCGGTCGCTCACACCGACGCCTAACGACGGCCAAGATGAGCCGGCCGACAACGCCGAAACGACGACCAACGAGACGGTCACCAATGAAACGAGCCAGGACACGTCGTCCGAAACACCAGACGAGACCGCAGACTCTACACACACAGAAGAGTTCGCACCGCCACCGGAGGGCTATGGCGAGCCACCGTTCGAGCAGTTAGTCGTCGAAATTGTCGGTTCAGACAACGCTGCACTCGAGCTACTGGCTGCTGGTGAGGTTGATGCGACGATCGCTCGAATCCGGCCTTCGATAAGCGACCGCATTGAGTCGGGTTCCGATATGGAGTTATTTGAACACCGGTCGAACGCGTTTTATCATCTCGGGTTCAATACCCGTCGACAACCGCTTCGGAATCCGAACGTTCGACGGCTGATTGCCCAACTGGTGGATAAACCTACGCTTGTCGAAGAGTACTTCGACGGCTACGGTGTGCCGGTCGCAAGTCTGTTGGCCGAAACGGAGTGGCTGACAGACGACCTGCAGTGGACCGAATCCACCACGGCCGACCCCGAGGTGCCGTTTATTGGCATAGACGGCGAACTCGATACCGAACGGGCACGCGAGCAGTTCGGTGCCATCGGTTACGAGTACACAGACGCCAACGAACTCATCACACAGAACAGATAATGCTACGAGAAGTCCTCGTCGAAGTAAGCCTGATCGTCTCTGCGGCCTGCATCCTTGGAGCGGTGACAATGGTTGGCCGAACCCGGCTATCAGCGTTAGCCGAAGAGTTCCGACCACGGCTTAGAGAGGCCGCACCGTATCTGGTCGTACTGATCGCTGTGTTGGCTCTCAACTCCTCGGTACGTGATTCTGCCCAAGAAATTTCATGGGCGATCAATCTGAACATTACCCACTCGATTGCTGCCTTCGAAGGCGAGTTCGTTGCAGTGGTACAATCTTTTGAGACCGAACTGCTGACAGCGTACTTTTCGGCGATCTACATCTACGGGTACGTCTTTTTGCTCGTGTTTCCGCTGTTGGCGTACGTTGCGCTCTCCGAACGTACAACGCTCAAAAGCCTCATTGTGGCCTACAGTCTCAACTACTTTATCGGGTTGACGCTATACATTATCTTCATCGCCTACGGACCGAGAAACTACGATCCAATACTCTTTCAGAATTTGCTGTACGACACCCACAGCCAGTATCAGTTCCTGACGAGCGAGGTCAATGCCCACACCAACGTGTTTCCCTCACTTCACACCTCGCTTTCGGCGACAGTCGCAATATATGCGTTCAAAACACGTGAGGAGTATCCCTACTGGCTGGCGATTGCGACGGTGTTAGCTGTAAGTGTTATTATCTCGACAATGTATCTCGGCATTCACTGGGCAACCGATGTTATCTTCGGCATCGCATTAGCCGGCGTGTGTGTGTATCTTGCCGAACGATACATGCGCGATGACTAACTGAGCTTCGCCAGAGAGTCGAAATCATCGACCGGCATCACCGAATAATCAACCGACAGTGTATCCTGGGTTGCGCGAATCTTACCAACGAACGTTGATATCTGGCTGAGTTCTCCTTCGAGGACGAACAGTTCCATACAGTAGTGGTTGCCAACGTGGCTATGGAAGTTCGAGGCGACCAGTTGTTCGTGTTCGTGACGAAGATGCATCATCCGCTCTTCGACGCTTGTCGTCTCGTAATTAAATAGAACGGTCACAATGGCGATTAGATCGCGGTCTTCGAGCCGCTTGTCTTCGAACTCTCCTAACAGATTCCGGGCCGCCTCTCGGACGACCTCACTTCGGCCAGTGTAGCCGTGTTCGTCGGCAAACGAATCGATTCGGCTGAGCAGGTCTTCCGGCATGGAGACGCTAACGACGGTCATATGTTAACTCAAGCGCTGTCGAATAATAGCCCTTATTATTATCTCGCTGTGTCGGCTGTCCAGTTAGTATCTGAGTTGACAGCCCAACAGCAACAAAAAAGTCGACTCCCGTCTCAAAGAGTATCAACGGCCGGATTCACTCGAGACCGTCTCTGTCGTTGCTGGCTACCACATGGTCGTAGATTTCGTCAAACGCCGCCGATCAAAGCTCTGCTGGCCTGACGAGGCTGGGACCTGGCAAACACCGCAAACCGGGGATTTCCAGCCAAACGAAGCTTACGCTTCGTCAAACAACGTCTCGCCGTCGACCATGTGTTCTTCGACAGCGTCCATATCGAGGGTCACACCGAGACCTGGTTTTTCGGGAATCTCGATGTAGCCGTCTTCGATGACGTCCTCTTCGACCAGGTCTTCCCACCAGCCGAGTTCGTAGCTGTGGTACTCGACCGCAAGGGAGTTCGGAATCGCCGCCCCGACGTGGGCCGACCCCATCGTCGCAATCGGTGAGGCGACGTTGTGCATCGCCACGGGTACGTAGTACATATCCGCGAGATCTGCGATTTTCCGGGTCTCGCGCATGCCGCCGACTTTCGGCATGTCGGGGGCAATGATGTCGACCGCCTGGTTTTCGATCAGCCGCCGCTGGCCGTGTTTCCGGTAGACGTTTTCACCGACGCCGATGGGCGTAGAGGTAGACTGGGTTACCTCTCGTTGTACGTCGTGGTTCTCCGGCGGCACTGGATCTTCGAGCCACCAGACGTCGAACGGCTCGAGCGCTCGAGCAAGCCGTTTGGCACTCCCGCCGGAAAACGTCCAGTGGCAGTCGAATGCGACGTCAGCCCGCGAGCCCACACGTTCGGTGACGGCTTTAACGATACTGACCTTGTGGTCGATCTCGACGCCGCGAAGATGGCGGTTGGCCCGGTCTTTCTCGTGGCCCGAAGGCACATCCAGATCGAATTTGAGGGCATCGTAGCCCAACTCTTCGACGACCCGCTCGGCCTCGTCGGCACACGCGATGGGGTCGGCCTCATCAGCGGTATGACAGTCACAGTACACCCGAACTTTGTCACGGTATTTGCCGCCCAACAGCTGGTAGGCCGGCATCTCGAGGATCTTGCCCGCCAGATCGTGGAGTGCGACCTCGATGCCCGAGATCGCGGTGACAGTGACTCCACCGATCGAGCCCTCGCCGGACATCTTTTGGACGAGATGCTCTGTGAGTCGGTCGATATCAAGCGGGTTTTCGCCGACAATGAACGGTTTCATCCGTTCGATGAGTTCCGGTGCGCCCGCCCCCCAGTAGGCCTCGCCAGTCCCGACGATACCTGCATCGGTGTAGATTCGGACGAGCGTCCACGGGAAATTGCCGTCGACCATCGTCGTCTGGACGTCAGTGATTTCGACATCACGGCCACCGCCGCGTTCGCGCGCAACGCCCATCGTCTCGGCCGAAAGCTCACGCATCGTATACTCCGCGTTCGGGTCGTGGAGTGAGTCGTAGTTGACCATACTGCGGGTTCTATCTGCAACCCTAAATAGTACAGGCGTTCGGAAACAGCAGGCTAAGGCTACCCAACTGCCGATACAGTAAATTTATTACATAGCGAGTAAGGATTTATTCAGTCGGCGAAACAGTCGCATCCCCGTCGGAAAATCCGAACATTCACTCCCACGGCGACCCGACAGAGAGTAATGAGCGGGACGGAACTATCAGGAACTCGAGCGTGGCTTGCGGCGGCCCGCCCACAGACACTGCCGGCGGCAGCCGCACCGATTGTCGTCGGTGGTGGACTGGCGTGGGCAGACGGCGTGTTTGCAGTGGTACCACTGCTTGCGGCGTTCGTTGGGGCAGCACTCATCCAGGTCGGGACGAACTTCGCCAACGATTATTACGATGCCCTTCAGGGTGCCGACACCGAAGCCCGCGAGGGGTTTACCCGCGTCACCCAGTCAGGTATTATCGCCCCCGAGCGAGTCAAACAGGCGATGTATCTCACATTCGCTGCAGCCATCGTAGTCGGTAGTTATCTCGTTTACATCGGCGGTCTGCCAATACTCATTGTTGGACTCGTCTCTGTGGCCTCTGGAATCGCCTACACTGGAGGACCCTACCCGCTTGGCTACCACGGGTTGGGAGATCTGTTCGTGTTCGTCTTTTTCGGCATCATCGCCGTGATGGGTACCTACTACGTTCAGGCAGCAGCCGTGCTTGCCGCGCCGCTGTCGATGACAATCCCACCGGGAACGGTCACCTCGACGGCGTTTCTGGCTAGCCTCCCAGTGGCTGCAATCTCGACAAACATTCTGGTTGTCAATAACATCCGTGACCGAAAAGAAGACGCGACAACCGGCAAGCGAACGCTCGCCGTCCGCTTTGGCTATCGGGTGAGTCGCCTCGAGTACACCGGACTGTTCGGCCTGGCGTATCTGGTTCCGCTCTGGTTCTGGTTGGCAGACGGGTGGTCGCCGACTGTGTTGTTACCACTACTCACAGTGCCTGTGGCAGTAATGGTTACACAGACAGTCTGGACAGACACCTCGGGAGCCGCACTCAATCCTGCGTTGGAGACCACCGGCAAACTGCTTGCGGCCTACTCGCTTTTGTTCGGGGTCGGGTTGGCACTCTGATGTGGCTCCGTCCGTTTTCGCTTTCGTTGGCATCGCCGCTCGGAACTGCTGGCGGAGAGATCACCGACCGAACTGGGCTGTTGGTCGGCCTTTCAGTCGACGGCCAGCGAGGTATCGGTGAAGCGACACCGCTGGCGGGGTGGACAGAATCCAACGAAGCGTGTCGACACACCCTCGAGGCGATGGCCGACACTGATTGCGACGACCTCCCTGGGCTGGCTGAGCCAACCGAAACGCCCGCAGCGGCGCATGCGGTTGATCTCGCCATTCAAGACGCACGAGCCCGTTGTGCAGGCAAACGGCTGGCTGGCTGGCTTCGCCAGCAAGCAGACATCAGCGGTTCGCCTCCCGATTCCGTCCCGATTAATGCCACGATCGGTGACGGTGATCTCGAGGCGACTGTCTCGGCAGCAACCGACGCACTCGAGCAGGGCTACGAGTGGCTCAAACTCAAAGTCGGCGCACGCGAACTGTCTGCGGATATCGAGCGTATTCGGACCGTTGAGAGAACTGTTGGCGACCGCGCGCAGATTCGTCTTGATGCCAACGGCGCGTGGAGCCGAACACAGGCAACACGTGTCCTCGAGGAGATTGCCGAATATGATATCGCGTATCTCGAACAGCCGCTTGCGGCCGACGATCTCGAGGGGTTGGCCGCCCTCCGTGGACGCGGTACTGATATTGCGGTCGACGAATCGTTGGCAGCCTACTCGCTGGCGGAGATTAAAGCGGCGCGGGCCGCAGATGTAATCGTTATCAAACCGATGGCTGTCGGCGGGCCAACGCGAGCGCTCGAGGCGGCCATAGCTGGGAGAAACGCTGGTATCGAGCCGGTTGTTACGACGACCATCGATGCGGTTGTCGCCAGAACAGCCGCCGTCCACGTTGCCGCGGCGATCCCGGATGTGACCGCCTGCGGCCTGGCAACCGGTTCGTTGCTCGAAAACGATCTCACCGCAGACCCCGTTGACATCGCCGACGGGCGGGCGCTGGTTCCGTCAGGCAGCGGGCTTTGCGGTGGTGGATTCGAGGGACTGTGGGCTGCCAACGGTTGTGAGTAACTACTCTTCGACGACGTCGACCGCACCGACCATTCCCTGTGTTTGGTGGGGTGTACAGACGTACCGATATACGCCCGTCTCCTCGAAGGTGTGGCTGAACGTATGGCCTTCCTCGACGTACTGATCACTTTCGAACTCTCCGTCTTCTTCGACCACATCGTGACTGCCGCCGACGCCAGTCCACTCCCAGACGATTGTCGTCCCGGTCGTGATTCGGACGGCAGCAGGATCGTACGACAGCCCTTGGCCGGATCCGACCATCACTGTCAGTTCATCACTGTCGGTTTCGTCAATTGTTCCTTCGAAGTTCCGGCCGTTTTGGAACCAATCGCCGTAGGTGTCGGCCTCGATTTCCTCGTCGTCGGCACCACCGAGACACCCCGCAAGCGAGACGGCAATGCCGCCGGCTGTGGCTCCGAGTACGGTTCGTCGACGGAGTCTATCGTCCATACAATTAGTACGTAGTGAGTGCCTATGAGTCGTTCTTTTTCGACGGACTCGACACGCTGATACGGCGGCAATCCGTACCAAACCCATGAGCAACTGGACGGACGCAATCGTCGGCCACCGAATGACAGTCGACCAAGAGTTCTCCGAGCGAGTACAGGCCTCGCAGTTCAGTAACGCCGAGTGGGGACTGATTATGACTGCAACCGAGTTCGAAATCGACGACGCCGATGATCCAGACTCGGCCCGGATCGTCGCCAACACCAGCAACGTCGAGGCGATTATCCCGGAGTTGGAATCGATCCGCAGCCAGACAGCCGCAATGGGCGGCCAGCCAGGCGGCTCGCGGGAGGAATCGACCGCTGGACTGTTCGGCTCGCTAAAATCTGCGTTGGGGTTCGGCAAAGGCGGCAGCGAAAACGTCGATCAAGAGAAATTGGCGGCTGCCGAGCGCCTTACTCAGGAGTATGCCGAGGCCCTCCATTCACATCTCATCGACACCAATAGCCTCGAGCAGGCCCGAACCGCGTATCTCGAGGCACAGAAACAGCCTTAGCCATCACCGCTGCGAAACAGCGTGAGTTCTTCGACTTCGTAAATGTTGAGCAGTTCAGTGATGATCTCATCGTAGTCTTCGTCGGTTTCTCGGAGCCGATCAAGCCGCTCGAGTGTCTGTTCGCTGAGTTCGATCTGTGGCATACCAACATCCACGAGAGCAAGCGGCTTATGTTTCGTGGCAGATGCGACAATAAGACACAATCGGTAGCTGATCTGCCGTGTAGTCGATTGGTTGGTGTGCGTATTAGTGCTAAAAAATAACATGTGCGCTGCGAAATGAAATTAACGTAGCGTGTACAATCCGGGCTGCGAGTCGGATTCTGCCTTCCTTACAGCTGTTCGATGATTGCGGCGGTCATCTCTTCTGTGTCAGCCGTTCCACCGAGATCACCCGTTCGTGGGCCCTCGGCGAGAACCGTCTCGACTGCAGTCTCGAGACGGTCGGCCTGCTCGCTGTAGCCGAGATGCTCGAGCATCAGTACAGCCGACAGAATGGTTGCGGTCGGATTGGCGATTCCTTCACCTGCAATGTCGGGGGCAGTGCCGTGGACGGGTTCGAAAAGGGCGTTGTCGTCACCGATGTTTGCAGACGGAAGCAGTCCGAGGCCACCGACGAGACCAGCCGCAAGATCAGACAGAACATCGCCGGCCAGGTTCGGACAGACGATCACATCGAACTGTTCGGGGTCGAGACAGACTCGTGTAGCGAAAGCGTCCATCAGCACCTCATCGGTTTCGACACCATGTTCCTCAGCAACGGTGAGGACCGCATCGCGGAATCGGCCATCGGTTTTTCGCATCACATTGGCCTTATGGACGACGCTAAAGCCGTCGTGGTCGTCGCTGGCTTCGACGTACTCGCAGGCGAATTCGGCGAGTTTTTCCGACCCAGAGGTAGTGACGACCCGGGTAAGTGTCGACAGATCATCCGAGAGATCGTCCTCGTGGCCCGAGTAGACGCCTTCGGTGTTTTCACGGAGAAAGACGAGATCCGTCTCTGGTCGAACGGCCTCGATGCCAGGGTAGGCTTTGGCAGGTCGAATGTTGACAAAGGAATCGACTGCATCTCGAAGCGGTAGAATGACGTCAGCAGCCGTCTCGCCGGCCGCACCAAACAGGGTGGCATCGGCGTTGGCTGCCAGTTCGTATGTCTCTTCTGGGAGTGCCTCGCCTGTTTCGGCTTTGACGGCGTCGCCGGCCTCGCCGTACTCATATTCGAACTCGACCTCGAGTGCATCAAGCACGTCGATAGCAGCCGGGATTACTTCGTTTCCGATACCGTCGCCTTTGATAACGGCAACTGTGTGAGTCATACCGACTGTCTGTGTAGGACTGAAAAGAGGATGTCGATGTCAAAAGACGCGGCCTCGAGAGATGGTCAAAATCGTCTCCCAGACAGTGACCGACGGCTTTGAGTTACTGTCTCGAGTAACAGACACATGCCACTACAGACTCCTGTGGATGTGCTGGATCCGTCGCTTCGGGACAGCCTCGAGACGCTGGCTGAATCAGCCGACGAGCCGCCAGCCATTGTAAGCCTGAGCGATATCCACGGCTATTTACGGGCTGCCCGCAGTGCGCTGTTGACGCTTGCTGACCGTCCAGAAACCGACCCAGTTGTCGAAGCCGACGACAAGGGGCGGCTTCACTGGGCGAACAACAACTACATCCTCGTGTTCAACGGCGATCTGGTTGATCGCGGCCCCGCAAACGAGGGCGTACTCGAACTTGTCGGCCGACTCCTCCGGGAGGCACCGTCCGGTCGAGTGCGTGTGACACTCGGCAACCACGAGGCGATTCTGCTTGGGCGCGACCGGTTTGGTTTTACGAACTGGTACTCTGGTCGCATTGACGACGCCGGTCGACGGCAGTACTGTGAGGCGATCACATCCGGGTATGTTGTGGCAGCCTACGAGGGGTATGCAGTCAGTTATGTCCATGCAGGCTCGCCCGACCCGTACGACGTCACAACGCTCAACGACTCGCTCATCGAGGCGGCCACAGCGCTTGAAGATGCGATTGGAACCCAACAGGATCTACCGGTACAGCGTCGGCTCTCCGCAGCATACCCCGACGTACTGGGTGTGGGTGAACCACGTCTCAAAGGCCCTGATGCCGGAGTACTCTGGCTCCATTTCGAGCATCTTCCAGCCGACGCACCGCCACAGGTCGTCGGTCATACACGGTATGACAACCCGCAGACGAAGGGATCGGTCTACTGCCAGAACGTAATTCAAAACAACATCGAATCGCCCGGTGGTGAGGCCGTGTTTCTCGAAACACCGACGACGCTGTCAGCATATATTCGACAACCGGATGGCGGAGTTGCGAAACAAATATTGTAACTATTGGTTACGTTATTGGACGTGTTCTGCTGTTTTCTGGTAGCTCCCGGACAGTTGTTGTATCTAATGAGTCAGTAGTGTGAATCGAACACCAGTATCAGATCTGAATATTCTAAACGTACGTATAAATGTGTCCGAACGTGTGTTTCGATAATGACTGACTACGAATCCCTGTTTGGGAAAGGTGGATTCAACGATCAGGTAAACATCGACTCACTGATGCGTGAGATCGGTCTCGACCGCGATGAACTCGCGTGGCGAAAGGAGTTCATCAACTTCGACCAACAGGATGTCGCTCGACTCGAGGCGCTCGAAGCGCTATTCGAGGACAACACTGAGGAAATCGCCGAACAGTTCTATGAGAACCTCACCGAGTACGACGAAACCGTCGAGGTAATCAGTCGATCCTCAAAAAACGTCGAGGCGCTCAAACAGACACAAAAAGCCTACTTTACGACACTGGCAGACGGCCAGTACGACGAGCAGTATTTCGCCAACCGCGCCCGCATCGGCAAACTCCACGACATCATCGAGATGCCGATGAAACAGTACATCGGCCAGTACGGCGTCTACTACGATCTCATTTTGCCGCTGTTGGCCGAGCGAGCAACGAAAAATACCCGGACACGGCTGGCCGCCGCTGTCGAGGCGGCCGTTGACGACGATGCCTCGACAGACACCCAAACCGTCTTGGACGCCATCGAACCGGTCGTCGCAGACGAGTTCGACGAACTCAGAGCAGACATTACTGCGGTCTTGCGAATCATCAATCTCGATATGCAGGTCGTCGCAGACACCTACATTCATTCATACAGCAAGCGACTCGACGAACAAGTACAGCAGTACGAACAACTGGCAGACACTGTTAAACGTGATCTCGAAACGCCAATGGTCGAACTCGAGGCTGCTGCAGAGGGTGTCTCGGCGTCTTCACAGCAGATTTCGACACTAGCAGACGAACAGTCCGACCGGATTCGTTCGATTGCAGGCGAGGTCTCGAATATGAGCGCGACGGTCGAAGAGATCGCCTCGAGTGCCACCGAAGTCGAACAGAACAGCCAGCGGGCCAACGAACTCGCCGAAGACGGCCAGTCGGCGGCCACCGATGCGATGGACGTAATGGACGACGTCGGCGAAGCTGTCGCGGAGGTTTCGACCGATGTGGATGAACTCCAATCGAGAGTCAGCGAGATCGACTCGGTTGTCGAGGTAATCAATGATATCGCCGAACAGACTAACATCCTCGCGTTGAACGCCTCTATCGAGGCTGCCCGAGCTGGCGAGGCTGGCGAAGGTTTCGCGGTGGTCGCCGACGAGGTCAAATCACTTGCTGGCGACTCACAGGAACGTGCCCAGGAGATCGAAACACTGGTCGCAGCGATCGAAAACGACACCGAACAGACCGTCGAGAGCCTCGAGGAAACAACCGAGGAGATCGAACGCGGCGTTGATCGTGTCTCAGAGGCAATGGAACTGCTGGACGACATCACCGAAGCTGTCGAAGAGACCGCCCACGGGATCCGGGAGGTTTCGGATGCCACCGACGAGCAAGCCGCCAGCTCCGAGGAGGTCGCAAGTATGCTCGATGAGCTAGTCGATCGTGCCGAAACTGTTGCGACCGAAGCCGAAGATATCGCAGCGGCCAACGGACAGCAGGCCGAAACAATCGAACAGATCTCCGAGGCGGTTCGACGTCTAACGAACGTCTGAGTAGTACGCAACTCACAGCCGCCAGTACGCAGTATCTAAAAACATGATCCGCACCGGGCGGATCGAACGTCCATTCCCAATTCCCTATGAGAGACGCGCGTCCCTCAACCGCGGTCTCTACCCGGAGGGGTAGTTTATCGCGTACTGAAGTAATCTATAGAGACATATAAAAACCCTCGCTATAGTAACCTATTTATACACGATGAATCGAATCCGGCAATTCTCTGCACACAGCGTGAGGAACTGGGGATGACAACGGCAAGCGCGCCGGGGAAAGTCTACCTGTTCGGTGAACATGCGGTCGTCTACGGCGAGCCAGCGGTGCCGTGTGCGATCGAAAAACGTGCGACGGTGACTGCCGAAAAGCGAGATGACGACCATATTCGCGTCGAAGCGGCTGATCTTTCGTTGAACGGGTTTGTCGTCGAGTACGCCGGTTCGACAGCAAACCGTCCGGATGTCGATGTACCACAGCCCCTGTTAGAGGCGGCGATGGGCTACATCGACGCTGCAGTCCAGCAGGCCCGCCAGGCGGCCGGTGTCCCCGATGCAGGGTTTGATATCACCGTCGAAAGTGAGATTCCACTCGGAGCGGGACTGGGTTCGTCCGCAGCAGTTGTTGTTGCTGGCATTGATGCTGCAACGCGCGCGCTGGGCGAGCCACTCGAGCGAACCGAACTCGCCGAACGCGCCTACAGGGCAGAATATGACGTCCAAGACGGACAGGCCTCTCGAGCCGACACCTTCTGTTCGACGATGGGCGGGGCGGTTCGTGTCGCCGGCGAAGACTGCACACGGCTTTCGACCCCGACGCTCCCACTCGTCGTCGGCTTCGATGGTGGTGCAGGCGACACCGGGAAACTGGTCGCAGGTGTCCGAAAACTCCGCGAACAGTACAGTTTTGCCGCCGACACCCTCGAGGCAATCGGTGATATCGTCTCGACAGGAGAACAACTGCTCGCCGATGCAGATCCGAATGCCCCACCAAGCGACGAACTAATCGCCGAACTCGGAGATCTGATGAATATCAACCATGGCCTGCTGTCGGCGCTGGGTGTTTCTTCTCGGTCACTGGATACGATGGTATGGGCCGCTCGCGAAGCCGGTGCCGAGGGCGCGAAACTCACCGGCGCGGGCGGCGGCGGCTGTATTGTTGCGCTCGATCAGAGTGACGAAACCGAAACGAGCCTCCAGTACACACCGGGCTGTGAGAACACGTTCCGGGCAGCACTCGCCGAAGAAGGCGTGCGAGTTGAGGATGTCTAAATGACCAACCTCACGATTCTCAAACTCGGTGGCAGCGTCATCACCGAGAAGAATACCCCAGAGACGATTGACGAGACGGCTCTCGACGGCCTCTTGGATGCTATCGCGGCAGCAACCACAGCCGACAGCCAACTCGTCGTCGTCCACGGCGGTGGGAGTTTCGGCCACGTGCACGCTGCCGAATACGGCGTCTCGACAACCCAGGGAACCAGCGAGGCGGCCGCTGGAGCGACGATTCACGGCGCGATGAAACGACTCAACCAGGCGGTTCTCGACCGACTCTGCGACCGTGGCCTCGAGGCACTACCGGTTCACCCGCTTTCGGCTGCTGGCCGCGAGGAAAACGGCACACTCTCATTGCCGACAACTGCGACTGCGGGGTTGCTCGAGGAAGGGTTTGTCCCCGTACTTCACGGCGATGTAATCGCACACGCAGGCAAAGGCCTTACCGTACTCAGCGGCGATGAGATCGTCACCAGTCTTGCGGACTCACTCGGGGCAACTCGAGTCGGTCTCTGTTCGACCGTCCCCGGTGTCTTGGACGAGAACAACGCGGTCATCGACGAGATTACCAGATTCGAGGATGTAGCCACAGTACTCGGTGATAGCGAGGCAACTGATGTCAGCGGCGGGATGGCAGGTAAAGTCCGAGAACTGCTCGAGTTGGGCGCGCCGGCCCACATCTTCGGGCCGGATGCGCTCGGAGAGTTCCTCGCAGGCGCAGAGCCAGGAACCCGGATCGACGGCCGATAGGCTGGTTCCGAACCCTTATTCTGCGGACGCACCACCATGCCGGTATGGATGAGGACGCAGTCTACGAACTGTTGTCGAGCATCGAAGACCCGGATCTCGGCGACGACATCGTCTCCGCAGGCCTGATTAATGCCGTCCAGACGACCGACAGCGAGGCCAACGTCTCGGTTGCACTCGGCGCACCTTTCGCGCCACACGAATCACAGATTGCCGCCGACATTCGGGCAGTCTTCGCCGAGGAAGCTCCGGATGTCGAGTTGTCGTTGCACGCTGGGCTCCCTAACTCGCTTGGCTCGGACGACGAGGTGTTGCCGAACGTCCAGAACATCATTGCGGTCGCCTCAGGAAAGGGTGGTGTCGGAAAATCAACACTCGCGGTCAATCTCGCCGCAGGACTGTCAGAACTTGGCGCACGTGTCGGACTGTTTGATGCCGACATCTACGGGCCAAACGTCCCCCGAATGGTCAAAAGCGATCAGGGGCCCGAAGCAACTGCCGAAAAGACGCTCATTCCGCCCGAACGATACGGCATGAAGCTGATGAGCATGGATTTTCTGGTCGGCGCAGACGACCCGGTCATCTGGCGCGGACCGATGGTTCATAAGATCCTGACGCAACTGGTAGACGACGTAGAGTGGGGTCAACTCGATTATCTCGTCTTGGATCTCCCGCCGGGAACCGGCGATACACAGCTAACGATTCTCCAGACACTCCCGCTGACCGGCGCAGTCATTGTTACCACACCCCAACAGGTTGCGCTCGATGATGCGATCAAAGGCCTTCGGATGTTCGGCGAACACGAAACGCCGGTGTTGGGAATCGCTCAAAACATGGCCGAGTTCCGGTGTCCGGACTGTGGCGGCACCCACGACATCTTTGGCAGCGATGGTGGTCGCAAGTTAGCTGACGAAGAAAATCTTCCGTTTTTGGGGTCGATCCCGCTTGATCCCGCTGTCCGGGCCGGCGGCGACGGCGGCGAACCGGTCGTCCTCGAGGACAACGAGACCGCAAAGGCGTTCAGAACGTTGACCGAAAACGTCGCAAACAACGTCGGGATTATTCGCCGCCGACACGTTCAGGCGATACAGACACCATAGACGGCCACCACAAGAGAAACTATTTTGCGTTCGAAACAACGCCATTGGAATATGATAGATACAGTAACCACACTGGCCGTCTGGGCTGTTGTTGTGGCCGTTAGTCTGTTCGTCGTCGGCGCGGTCGTATTTTTCGTATACGATACTGTCGCAACGTTCCTCGAGAGCAGAAAACAACAGCAACGGAGACGCTGAGCGAACCAAGCTAGGACAGGGATTTGAACCCTGGAAGTCTCGATTACAAGTCGAGTGCATGAACCGCCCATGCTCTCCTAGCACGCCTGCGAGTCTCGATTAGTCGCCCCCCTTTGAGTGTGTATCGTTTTCCA
>LKML01000069.1 GCA_001563795.1 Haloferacaceae archaeon B1-Br10_E2g22
GAACATCACTGACGCCGAGTGGCACCCACAGTGGGCCCGCGATAACCGCTTCCGTGATTTCATCGAAAACGCCCCTGACTGGAACGTTTCGCGACAGCGCTACTGGGGGATTCCGATTCCGATCTGGGTTCCAGCGGATGCAGACAGCACATCGGGGAGTCTCGACGACGAGATGATCGTCATCGGCAGCCGCGAAGAACTGGCCGAACGCGCCGACCAGGACGTTGATCCCGACGAGATCGATCTTCACCGACCGACAGTCGACGAACTCACCATTACCGAAGACGGCACTACCTACCGCCGCATCGAGGACGTCTTCGACGTCTGGTTGGATTCGTCGGTCGCAACGTGGGCCACCCTTGGGTATCCCGGCGAAACCGAGGAGTTCGACGAGCTGTGGCCTGCTGACCTCATTATCGAGGCCCACGACCAGACCCGTGGGTGGTTCTGGTCACAACTCGGGATGGGCACAGCGGCGTTCGGCGAAAGTCCCTACAAAGAAGTCCTCATGCACGGCTTTGCCAACGACAAAGACGGCCGCAAAATGTCAAAATCGGTCGGCAACATCGTCACTCCTGAGGAAGCCATCGAGCGGGCGGGCCGAGACCCACTGCGGGCTTACCTGTTGAGCCACGATCAACAGGGCGTCGATCTGTCGTTCGACTGGGACGGCCTCGGCAGCATGGTCGGTCGGCTGAACATTATTTGGAACGTCTTTCGGTTCCCACTGACGTATATGGATCTCGACGGCTACGACCCAGCCAACCCTGATCTCTCTGAGGGCGAACTCACCGTCGTCGACGAGTGGGTGCTCTCGAGACTCCAGGCTGTCAAAGCCGAGGCGACCGAAGCATGGGCCGAGTACCGCGTTCACGATGCGCTCAATGCCGTCCTCGAGTTCGTCACCGAAGACGTCTCGCGGTTTTATGTCAAAGCGACCCGCGAGCGCATGTGGGACGACAGCGATTCGGCCTCGAAACTCGGAGCGTACGCCACGCTCGCCACGGTTCAAAACGAAGTTATCCGGCTACTCGCGCCGTTTACCCCCTATATGGCCGAACGGATGTACCAGATTCTCGACGGCAGCGAGACGACCGTCCACGCACTCGAGTGGCCCGAAGTCGACGAAAAGCGACACAATCCCGACCTAGAGCGCGATATGGCCATCTTGCGAGAAATCGAGGAGGCTGCAGCCAACGCCCGCCAGCGCGGCGGTCGCAAGCTCCGGTGGCCCGTCTCGAGAAGTGTCATCGAAACCAACGACGAGGCAGTGGCCAGTGCGGTCGAAGGGCTCTCGGAGCTGCTTGCCGAACGTATCAACGCACGTGAGATTCAGGTGGTCGAACGCTTCGATGAACTCGAGGAGTTTGCCGACCCACAGATGGGAGAAATCGGCCCTGCGTTCGGAGCCGACGCCCAAAAAGTCATGAACGCAGTCGATGGTGCGGCCCGCGAGACCGTCGAGAGTGGCATCGAAATCGACGGCGAGACCATCGAGTTGGACGACAGCATGGTCGAATACCACAGCGAGCCGCCCGAAGACGTCTCCGGGACAGCCTTCGACGGCGGGACAGTGTATGTCGATACCGAACTCACCGCGGAGTTGGAATCCGAGGGATATGCGCGAGATATAATCCGGCGAATCCAAGAAATGCGCAAGCAGCTAGACCTCGACGTTGAAGCCGAAATCCGTGTCGGCCTCACCGTCGGCGATGGGCGAATCGAGGCGTTCGTCGACGACCACCGCGAGCTCATCGCCCAAGAGGTTCGGGCCGCCGCGTTCGTCGACGACCCTGCGGCCGCAGACGACCTCATCGAAGACTGGGAGATCGAAGACACCGAAGTGACGATCGGAATCGCAGTCGCAGCCGAACAGACGGCCTAACAGACGGCCTAACAGACGGCCTAACAGAACAGCGTTTTGCCCACTCGAAAGCCAACGCGAGGCGAAACTGGTTTTCCCGCTGATTGAGTAGGCCAGCCAATGGCAGTTATCGGCCTCGATGATACCGATTCGCGCCGCGAGGGGATGTGTACGACCTACCTCGCAACCCGGCTTGCCGAGCGGCTCGAGGCCACCGCCGGGAGCGTCAAACGCCTGTGTTTGATTCGGCTCAATCCCGCGGTCGAACACAAAACACGAGGAAACGCCGCACTCGCGGTTCATACCTCAGTGTCGGCAGCTGAGGCCTTCCGACTGGCCTGCGATGAACTCGAGTCGCTGGCTATCGAAACGGACGCACAGACGAGCCCAGGGCTTGTCGTTGCGCCGGGCGATCCGGACGACGTTCCTGAAGTAGTCTGTGAGCATTCTCGACGGGCGCTTCGCCACAAACATCGCCTCTCAGAGACGCTCGAGAGAATCGAAACTGCCGGTTATCGGCACCGCGGTTGGGCAGCCGAGGGCTGCGAAATAACGGGTCGCGGCCGGATCGGCGCGCTGGCGGCGGTCGGCGCATGGGCGGCCTTCGAAGACTGGACGTACGAACGAATCGCCTACCGGCGGTTCGAGCGGTGTGGAACGCCCCGACGCGTCGATCTCGAGGCTGTGTTTGCGGCCGCTGACAGTGAGTATCCGACCGTCTGGGATACCGTCGACCGAGAGGCTGGTTCGGCAGTCTGTGTCCCAAACGCACCGGGGCCGATTCTGTATGGTATTCGAGGCGACGACGCGACTGCTGTCGAGCACGTGGCCAACGAGATCGCCGCAAGCGACGACACCGAATCGGTCGAGACGCAGGCGACGTTTCTGACAAACCAGGGAACCGACAGCCATCTCGCCAATGGGTCGATTGGCTCGCTTCGAGCGGCCGCAGGCTACCGAGTCGACGGCGTGGTTTCGATGCCGCCCGAAACGCGAGCAGGCGGCCACGTATTCTATGAACTGACAGCCCCCGAAACCGGAGCTACCGTCGACTGTGTTGCGTTTGAGCCAACCAAGCGGTTCCGCCAGCACATTCGGGCCCTGCGAGTTGGCGACCGGCTGACAGTGTGTGGCGAACACACTGACGGGACAATCAAACTCGAAAAGTTCGCTGTCCGGGAACTGAACCGAACCGAACAGGTGACACCCGAGTGTCCCGACTGTGGGCGACGCATGAAATCCGCCGGCCGAAATCAGGGGTATCGGTGTCGAGACTGTGATACAGCGGCCCCTGGAAAACGCGAACGCCTCGTTGTGCGCGACCTCGAGCGTGGCTGGTATGAGGTGCCGCCGCTTGCGCGTCGGCATATCGCCAAGCCGCTGGTTCGCGGTGGGTTTGACGCGCCAGTCCATCCAGAACGGTAGCCCCCAGTGAGTGCGGTTGTATTTATGTCTACAACCCGAACAACGAACTCAGAGTGATGATCGAGGGTGTCATTGACCTAGCGTTTCGATGGCTCTTGATTATCGGACTCCCCGCGCTGTTCGTGTTTTTCGTGCTGAAAGGTGCACTGATCGGCAAACCCCTGCCGACGACCATCTTTCTGCCAGGATATGTGCTGGCGATTTCTGCCAGTGGTGTCGAACTGGCGTGGATTGCGCTCGTCTCGTCGGGTGGCTACGTTGGCGGCCAGTTGGTCATCTACTACGGGGCCAAACGCGGCGGCGTCTCGTATGTGAACTCTTCGCCGCGGTTTTCGGTGCCACAAAAACGGCTCGATCAGGTCGAACACTGGTTTGACAACTACGGCGGGATCGGAGTCTTCGTGACGAATCTCGTCCCCTACATCCGTGGGCTGATCACGATTCCGGCAGCGGTTGCGTACTATCCAGTCGGGCGACTCGTCTTTTTTGTCTGGAGTTCGACGTTTCTGTACCATCTGGCCGTGGTCGCCGCCGCAGTTGGCCTCATCCGGACGATCTGGTAGCAGGTCAGTAGCTGTCTACGTTCGTCCCGACCGAACAAACATACTCACCGCTGGCGACCTGCGGCAGGCGGCGAGACCGCCAGAAAATGCCGTTGTTGTCGGCCGAAACGCTGGCTTTAGTTTGGCCGAACGCATCGGTGATCGTAAACAGCGTCTGGCCGGTCGAGACCCGTGCGCCAAGATCGACCTGATACTCGACAATACCGCCAACGGGCGAGCCATACTGATCGAACCGTTTGGCACGTGTCTGACGGTTGCGTGTCGGTGTTCCCTCCAAAAAGTCGTACGCTCTGAGCACATTAAAAACGCCGTCGACACCCTGTTGGATGCTCGATTCATTAAACCCGACTGCGCCGCCGAGTTCGGGATCAATTGTCGGAATGCCCTCATCAGGGCCGACTCGAGCCAGTTGTCCCTCTGGGCCTTTCTGGTCGAGCACATAGCCGCAATCGAAGACTTTGGCCAACCGAAGACACTCACTGTGCATTGAATGTCGCCGACCACACCGCACTCGAACCTCGTCGATCATTCGGCTGGTCGAACCCTGGTGGAGATCCAAAATCAGGTCGGCGCTTTGGGCGGCGTTGAAAACGGCGGCAGTAATACGCTCGCTGGAACTGCCGGTTTCGTCGCCCGGAAACGTTCGGTTGAGTTTGCGGTCATCTATTGGGTTGCGGTGTTCGCCCACCTGAAAGCCATAGTAATTAACAATACCGACGACCAGCACCGACCCCGAAAGTTCTGCGGGATCAAGTTGGGGAACAACCCGACGGATCACGCCCAGCCCATTGAGTTCGTCGCCGTCGCTGACTGCTTGCATGTAGAGCCGCTTGCCTGGTTCGGCACCGTTGATCACCGCTACCGGGAGTTCGACACTGGTTCCGTTACGGGTTTGGCCGACCGCGAGTCGACCCACATCAAACTCACCGGGAGCCGCACTCGCAGTGCCAAGCGAGATCGTCATTGACTCAAATGAAGGACGGCCCGGTCTTTAGGAGTTCGGTCGGGGCGAACAAGACGATGGGTCGGTGGGATTTTGATGACTGGACGAGACGGTGTCGTATGGCCGACACCAACACCAGCCCGCTCGAGGGCTACCGGCAGTTTCTCGCACTCAGAGGCGACGTGCTTGTGTTGTCGGTAGCGATGTTCGGCTTCTCGTTGGGGTTTCAGATGACGACGCGGTTTCTACCGGAGTATCTGAATGTGTTGGGGGCTAGTGCGTTCGTCATTGGCGTGTTTGGGACGTTTGGAAACCTGATCAGTGCGGTCTATCCGTACCCTGGGGGTGCAGTCTCGGATCGTATTGGCTCGAGATACGCCCTGACGCTGTTCGGCGTGCTCTCAACGCTCGGATTTGTGATCTGGTTTGTTGGGCCGTTTTTCGGTACGATCACCGTCGCGGGCGTGGCCATCCAGCCGTGGATCTGGGTGTTTGTCGGCCTCGTGTTTGCCCAGGCCTGGAAATCTTTCGGACTCGGAGCGACCTACGCAATCGTCAAACAGAGCGTCGAACTCGAGCGGCTGGCTCGCGGCTTTGCCAGCACAGAAACCTTTCGCCGGAGTGCGTTTCTGCTCGGGCCCGTCTTGGCAGCAGGCCTGCTCACGCTGCATCCGTCTTTCGAGGTGAGCTTCCGGTATGTGATCGCGGTTGCGGTCGTCTTCGGTGCGGTGGCGACCGCCGTCCAACACCGTTACTACGACGCCAGCGGCGATTCATTCGGTAAGTCGTTCAGCGGCCTCGCACAGATTCGTTCGGATCTTCGGAGTCTGCCGCCCACACTCCGGCCGCTTTTGATCGGTGATACACTGGTTCGATTCGCCAACGGGATGGTGTACGTCTTTTTTATTATCGTCGTCACCGACTTCCTACAGGTTGGCCTCGAGGTGCCGCTGCCGGTCGTCGGAACGGCTGGTCTTTCGCCGGCGGCCTTCTTTGGACTCTTGTTGGGCATCGAGATGCTGGTCGCACTGATGGTGATGGCCCCGTCGGCAGCAATCGCCGAGCGAGTGGGGCTCAAACCCGTCGTCGCCGCCGGCTTTGGGGTGTATGCCATCTTTCCGATCCTGCTTATCAGCGCGCCGGCCAGCGCGACCGCGCTCGTTGTCCTGTTTGCCTTTTCGGGAGTCCGGTTTGCCGGCCTGCCTGCGCACAAAGCCCTGATTGTCGGGCCGGCCGAAAAAGACACTGGCGGCCGCGTGACTGGTTCATACTATTTTTTGCGGAACACGGTCGTCATCCCGAGCGGTGCTATCGGTGGTGCACTGTACGGTGGGGTACCGAATCCGGCCGGTGGTCAACTCATCGCCGGGAGCCCAACGCTCGCGTTTGGGGTGGCAACAGCGATTGGGCTAATAGGCACTGGTTACTTCCTTGTGTTTGGTCGTGAGTTCGAAGCCTATCAGTAACCACAACTCATAGCACCCCCGGCAGTAACCGCAACCTAGAGTCATGAACCGAACAACGTTGGATCGGATCGTTGCGGCTGTCGTCGGGATTGTCGTCCTGCTGGGTGGAGCAAGTGCCTGGCAGGCGGCCCAGTCGACCGGCAGACACATGGGATCGGGAGGTGGAGGAGTCCAGACACACCACAGCTTGTGGATGCTGGTTGGGACGCTTGTCGTCGCAGGTGTGATTGTGGCAATATATCTCGGTGTGCGCTCACAGATCAACGCCGAATCCTCAGCCGTCTCGACAGAAGCGGCCGTCTCGAGGACGGCTGACAGCAAGCCGACTGAGACAGCCCAAGGACGTGAGATCCCAGCCGAAGCAGATGAAGCGTCGAATGCAACACCATCGAAACAGCTGTTGGAGCTGTTGCCGGATGACGAACGTCGAATCTTACAGCCCGTCGTCGACTCGCCGGGACTGACCCAGATTGAACTTAGAGACCGAGCCTCGTTTTCGAAAAGCAAAATCAGTCAGACGGTGACCGACCTCGAGAAACGCGGATTGCTGTACCGTGAACCACAGGGCCGGACGTATCGAATCTATCCAAGCGACGAGTTGTCTGCTGGGTCGGCTGACA
This sequence comes from Haloferacaceae archaeon B1-Br10_E2g22, assembly GCA_001563795.1. Taxonomy (GTDB): domain Archaea; phylum Halobacteriota; class Halobacteria; order Halobacteriales; family Haloferacaceae; genus Halohasta. The sequence goes on from LKML01000069.1 coordinate 6,882, forward strand.
AACGCTGAAGCGGCCGGAATCGGCCGCAATGAACGAACCGGTGTCTGAAAAACGATTAAATCCATCTATAAACGTTCTACGACGTTCTGCTGGCTGTGTTCACACCCATACCCATATCCACCAATCGGCTGTAGACAGAAGCGAGGAGATCGAAATGACACGAACACTCATCCGAGTCGGGCTCGCGCTGGTTGTACTGCTTGCAGTCGCCAGCGTGGTCGGCATCGCCAGCGCAGAGATGACACCTGACAGCAACGAATCACACAACCACAGTGAGCATCAGACACACGACCGAGCGAGCGACGAACACCTCGAGAGACACTCGGCAAACGGGACGGCCAGTGACTGTCACGGCGACGGCCCACATGAACGACATGGCGAACATAGAGCCGACCGAAACCACAGCCAGCACGACCACCAACAGCAGAATCAACACGGCCAGCATGGAGCGGATGACCAACACGGCCAGCATGGAACGCAGGGACAACACACCCATGGAGGTGGCCCCGCTGATGGCCGATAACTGATATGTAGGCCGCCAGGATACCTATCACCGACCGTTTTTTGGCCCCCTCGAGAGGGAATCGAACCAGAGTGGATTTAGGTTGTCAGTGAGTACAGAACGGTGTGAGCGACGACCAGTCTACGAGCGGCCCCGAGAACATGCTCGAGGTCCTCGATGTGAAACGAAACGCGATAGTTGGCCTCCTCATCGGTGGTGGCATAGCCGCACTGGCCTACATCGTGCGGGTGTTCGAGCTACTTGGACCGGTTACGACGGGCCGTGAGTATCCGATTCTCGGCGAAGAAGGCTGGTTTCTCATGTTGGCGGTCGTGTTTGCCGTCTCGACTGCGCTGTTGGTGGTGCTTGTGCTCTCAGCAGTTCGAATGGTACAACTCGTCAAACAGACGAGTTAGTCCGCGTTTGGAACCTCGGCGTTTTCAAGGGCGGTTTCGGCTTTTGGGGTGAGTTCGTAGATGTTCTGTCGAGCATCCGCAAAGTAGACGTCCTCGTCGACGACACCAATAGCCTCGAGACGTTCGAGTGCATATCGTACAGTGCGAGCCGAGAGCATCGATTCTTCGACGATTCCTTTCTGTGTCAGCGTCCCGTTGTATTCGAGCACCTTGAAAACTAGTTTGGCACTCGGCGGCAGATCGTCGAGGCTCTCTTGATCTGTAGCTGCCATTACGACTACAGAGACTGCACACTGCAATAAAGCTTGATGCGAACAGCCGCCAAGCGGCGCAAACGAACACCTTTTGACGGGCGACGCCAAACCTCGCGTATGGCTACAGAATCGGCAGCCGGTCTCTCCGATCACATGCGCGGGGTGACCGTCACGACGATTGCCTGTCTGGCAGGGATTCTCGCAGCAGTGGCCTCGGCAGCCGTCGTCGGGACCTCCCCCGAGGCGGCCGCCGATGTGCAGGCAGTTCTCATTATGGGGATTGCAATTTTCGCGCAGTTTCCGATCCTCAAAGCAGTAGGCATCGATATCAGCGAATTCGGTATTAAAGACAACCTGTTCGTTTCGTTTATGACGTTTTGTCTGTGGTTTATTACCTACGCCATCTTGCTTACCTCGGCGGTGGAACTCTAATGGCTGATGACAGCATCGCGGTCGTCGACCTTGATCGCTGTCAGCCCGACCGCTGTAACTACGAGTGTGCGAACTTCTGTCCGCCCAACCGCACCGGCAAAGAGTGTATTACCGAACGCGGCGAGGATGCCGAGACGGGCGATCCAAACCAGATTCGCATCTCCGAAGAGATCTGTCTCGGCGAAACCTGTGGCATCTGCGTCGAAAAGTGCCCGTTCGATGCCATCGAAATCATCAATCTGCCCCAAGAACTCACCGAAGACCCCACCCACCGGTACAACGAAAACGCCTTTGGACTGTACGGACTGCCGGTGCCCGAACCCGGTAGCGTCACCGGAATTTTAGGACCGAACGGAATTGGGAAATCAACGGCGGTCAAATCGCTCGCCGGCGAGATCGTTCCGAATCTCGGCGATTACAGCACCGAACCCAGCTGGGAGCCGGTGCTCGAACGCTACCGTGGGTCTGAGCTCCAGCAGTTCTTGGGTCGTCAGATTGACGGCGAGGTGACGATTGCTCGCAAACCCCAGTACGTCGATCAGATTCCCAAACAGTTCGACGGCAAAACCCGTGATCTGCTCGAGCACACAGACGAACGCGGTGACCTCGAGTACTTGATCGAGCGACTCAGTATCCAACCAGTCATGGACCAGCCGATCGATTCGATCTCGGGTGGCGAACTCCAGCGTGTTGCTATTGCGGCGACGCTCGCACGGGATGCGGAGTTTTATTTCCTCGACGAAATCACGCCGTATCTCGATGTGGGCCAGCGAATGGTCGCCGCACGGCTCATCCGTGAGTTAGCCGACGACGAAGCCGGCCGCTCGATGCTCGTAGTCGAACACGACCTAGCAATCTTGGATCTACTCGCCGATTCGATCCACGTCGGCTACGGTGAACCCGGTGCCTTCGGTGTGATTACCCCGCCGAAATCCGTCCGCAAAGGGATCAACGAGTATCTCGAGGGGTATCTGACCAACGAGAACATGCGGATTCGCCCCGACAAAATCACCTTCGAAGAACACGCTCCACGATCGACCATCAAGGGGATGCCGCTGGTCGAGTATCCGGAGCTCGCGAAATCCTACGGTGACGGTGAGTTCTCACTGACAGTCGACAGCGGTACGATCTACGAGGGCGAGGTACTCGGCATCGTCGGGCCGAACGGGATCGGGAAATCGACGCTCGCAAAGATGTTTGCAGGCTCGATTGAACCTGAGGAGGGCAGTCTGGATTTCGCACTCGATATCTCGTACAAACCACAGTACATCGAGATCGACCAGCCCATGCGCGTCGATACGTTCCTGTCGTCAATTACCGACGAGTTCGGCTCGTCGTACTGGAACACTGAGGTCGCCCAGCCGCTGCAGTTGAACCGAATTATGGAACAACAGTTGACCGACCTTTCGGGTGGCGAACGCCAGCGCGTGGCGATTGCAGCCTGTCTGTCCGACGACGCCGAGTTGTATGTACTCGACGAACCGTCCGCACACCTGGATGTCGAACAGCGGGTTCAAGCAACTACGGCAATTCGGCGGTATGCCGAAAACCACGACGCCACCGTACTCGTGATTGATCACGACATCTACATGATCGATCTGCTGGCGGATCGGCTGATGGTCTTCGATGGCGAACCCGCCCAACGCGGTCATGCCGGAGTGCCACAGGAGATGCGCGCCGGGATGAACGACTTTCTGGCAGATCTGGACATCACGTTCCGCCGAGACGAACGGACGAGTCGGCCACGGATCAACAAGCCCGGCAGCCAGAAAGACGAGAGTCAAAAACGACAGGGCGAATACTACTACGCGCCGTAGAGCAATCACACGGGCAACGTTCTTTATTTCAGACCACGACCGCGCCAGTGACGATCACATAAAGGCCAATAACGACGAGGACGCTCGGAACAAGCCAGCGGTCGAGTCGCTCGGAGATGCCTGCAGTGGCGAGTCGGTACACCGCCAGCAGGCCAACCAGAAACACGACGGCGGCACCGATCAGATACAGGCCGACAACAACTGCGAGTTCGTGACTCGAGAGATCGGCGAAAAACGGAATATAGACCGCGATGTTTTCGCCGCTGAGACCGATACCAGTGACCGCAACCACCCCGATTCGGCCAGCCGTGTTCGGGACGACTGGCGAGTCTTCGATGGTTGCTTCCGGTGGTCTGCCGAACAGCCCCCACAGCCCAAGCGTTAGCGGGACAAGACCCAACAGAAACGTCCAGTCCTCGAACAGTTCGGCCGCGAGGACAGCACCACCCACCGCTGCTGTAAGCCCGAGACAGAAACTCACGTAGTGGCCGACAAACACTTCCCAGATCCGGTAGTCGTTGTCTGTACAAAAGGCGCTGATAACGACAAGCGTATCGAGGTTGGTTGCAACAAACAGCCAGCCGGCGACAACCAACAGAGTGTTCACAGGACGTTTCAGATCTTTTGTGGACACACTAAATCGGTTCCGCTATCCGAACGCCCTCAACGTAGACCACCTGTTGGGCCATCGGGAGCCGCAACATTTTATCGGGAACCACCGTAAGCCCCTGTAGATGTCAGCAATACAGCTCTCCAGGGTCACAAAGCGGTTCGGCGACGTGGTTGCCGTCCACAATCTGGATCTCACCGTCAATGAGGGTGAGATCTACGGCTTTCTGGGACCGAATGGCGCAGGGAAATCGACGACGATCAACATGCTGTTGGATTTCGTCCGGCCCACCGAAGGCACCATCGAGGTGCTGGGCGAACCTGTCGAGACGGCTGGAGCCGACCTGCGCGAACGAATCGGGGTGCTTCCCGAAGGGTTCGATGTCTACAGCCGGCTTTCGGGTCGCAAACACATCGAGTTCGCTATCGAATCGAAGGCTGTCAACGAGAACCCTGACAAAATCCTCGAGCGAGTCGGACTCAGCGAGGCGGCCGACCGCAACGCTGGGGGCTACTCGAAAGGAATGCGACAACGGCTGGCTCTCGGGATGGCACTGGTCGGCGAGCCCGAACTGCTGATTTTGGACGAACCCTCCTCGGGGCTCGACCCTGGTGGGGCCAAAGAGATGCGCGAGATCGTCGAGCGTGAGGCCGACCGCGGGGCGACCGTCTTCTTTTCGAGTCACGTGCTCGGACAGGTCGAAGCCGTCTGTGATCGCGTCGGTATTTTGCATGAGAGTGAACTCGTTACCGAAGACAGCATCGAGGGACTGCGAGCCGACAGCGACACCGAAGAAACGCTGATTCTGACCGTCGACGATGCCACTGATGACGACCTCACCGCAGTTCGTGGCCTCGAGGGCGTCTCGGGGGCTGCCGTTGACGGCACAACCGTCACTGTCGCCTGTGAGTCGGAAGCAAAAACCGAGGTAATCTCGACAGTGAGTGAGGCTGGCATCGAAATTCAGGATATCGAGACGGATTCAACCTCCCTCGAGGAACTGTTTTTGTCCTACACCGACGGCCAGGGAGTTATCGAAACGGACGCCAACGAAGCGCCAACTTCGGAAGAACCGCCAACACCGGAGGGACGCCGATGAGTTGGCTCATCGTTGCGCGAAAGGATTTCGAAGATTCGATTCGCTCGCGGTGGTTGATCGGACTGACTGCGGTGTTCGTCTCACTGATTTCGGTAGTGGCGTA
>LKML01000070.1 GCA_001563795.1 Haloferacaceae archaeon B1-Br10_E2g22
GACTGCCCGATTGCGGCCGCCCGTCTGAGAATATCAGACTCAGATAAATCCGCAGCATGTGGGTATGCGTACAGTTGTGAGACACCCTTCATCGCCTGCTGCCATGTGGTTTCTGTGTGTGCTGAATTCGTGAGAGACATAATTGCCCGCAGTTCCTGTTCAAGACGTTCATTTTTTTGTCCGTTGACGGTTGGTACATGGATTGCGCCTGCTGACAGTAGCTGAGTCATATCTGCGGCCATATCTGTATCAGCAAGGAGCAACAGCGGCACCGCAGGGTTTTGGCTCCGAAGCGAGGATAGCGACTCGAGGGTGGCCGGATCAACTGGCGGTTCAACAACGAGACAGTCAATTAAAGAATCATCATACTGTGCCTCGAGATTATCAGCTCCCGCGATAGCAACAGATCGGTCAAATGATCGAGCACTCAGTTTAGTAGCGAGTGCCCCAGCAGAGTTCGTCGGCCCAACAAGGAGGATACGGAATGGTGACATACAGATAGAACACGGCTTAGAGTAATTAATGTTCATAATACTATTTTTGTTACTAAATTAAAACTGGCAGCTAACGGTGATCGTTCGGTCTTCGAAGCGCCGGTCGTACGGTTCAGTAGATGCGGTAGACGTAGCTAAATGCAGTAGTTGTAAAAATGATAAGTAGTTAGCACAGGCTGTACAAATAGTATCCAAAGACGAGGACACCACTCACCATACGAGAAGGGTGCGTTTGGTTAATCAATATCAAGGAATGTCCCCTCGAGTACGTCACCCAGGCTTGCTTCGTCATCCCCAAAGGATCTACGTTCCCACTGTGTGTCGGTTACATCCATACAAACTACGTACTCTTGATGCGACCGAAGGTGGAGATACACTGTTGGAGACTCAGCATCAAAGAAGACGCGATCCCAGCTGTAGTCGCCGAACTCGAATTGTGAATCTACGGTTCCAGTTTCGATGTACGTATCATACAACTCTTCGGCAGCAGCAGTGTCTTCTAACTCGTAAATGACAACCCCGACAGCCTCTGAGTCTGATACTGATACCGTATCCCCAGTATCAAAGTACTCATCGGGGTACTCCTCGTAGAGTGACTGCTGGATGATGTTTATCCGTGATTCAGTAACTATGTCGTGAGTAGACCGATCAACAATATCTCCGATAAACTCGTTTACAGGTATGTGTCGGTTTGAAGCCGTGATGCCATTCGGATTGTGATTGAACGGATCCTCAGAGATGTCTACTTCATCATACGTTACAAAGAACGCATCTTTTATTTCATCTGAATTATCTACAACCATCGCCTCAAAAATGTAGTCATTGTACTCTTCAGGATCCTCTGCAGCAATGAATCGTTCATACGGCATCCCAAAAACAGGATCACTCGGGAATCTCCGGCTTACTTCAGTCGCAGTCGACAGTGCTCTGTATGTATTCCGGTAGCGAGCCATATCCAAAGACAGTTGTTCATATTCTGATCTATCAAGGTTGCGTTGCAAATCGGTCTGCAAATCATCTGCTAACGTAGACAGACCAGGGGTAGTACCGTAGTACTCATCGAACCCCTCGTCAACTGATGCTGCATCATCTGCCATCTCAAAAATAGTATCGAGATCTGATTGGGTTATTGTATTGCCATCTCGCTCAGATAGTTCCTCGAGTTTCGCTTCGATCGTTCGCAACCCATCACGATACGAACTCACAGCAGACTCATACTCTGTTGTTTTCCACTGTGTGAATTCAGATACAGTCTGGAACGAGAAATGCAGTGACCCGGCCTCTGCGATGGTTTCTTGTTCGTTCTCTCTTTCAGTTGCATCCTGTTCACCATTTATGTCAGCAGAAGAATCTCCTTCAGGATCCGGAGGGTTGAGACAACCAGCTAACGCACCGATTCCCAATCCACTGGCCAACGAACTATATCCTCTTCTGGTAAGTCTCATAGAAGTGGATTTTAACTATGATCAAATAAAGATTTGTTCTGACATCCAGTTATACGTGAATACTCAATTTTGTAACCATATAGCTCCACTAAATATAGACAGACAGGATGGCCACAGATGGTGAGTAGTAACGTCATTACTGTCCGGTTTGGTTCCAAAACGAACGATCTCAGCGAAGGTGATGTTGCAGACAACCGACCACTGCGTCGACTACTCAACGAGGTGTCCTGGATGAGGGGTTGGTTGATACTGGTACTCGTTTTCGATTCGAGTTTTCATCTCATCGATATCAGAGTTACTGAGGCCAGCGCCACCCTCAATCTGGATCGATTCTGAGTTGCCTGATTTGAGATCTTCTGCTGAAACACTGACAATACCGTTCGAATCAATGGCAAATTCGACAGTAACTTCTGGTGTTCCTGCTTCGGCAAGTGGAATGCCAGTCAGTTCGAATTCACCTAGCAGTTCGTTTTTATTAGCTATCTTCATTTCTCCTTGGTACACCTTGATATATACAGACGTCTGATTGTCTTCTGCGGTGGTATACTTTTTTGATTCTTTTGTCGGAATCGTTGTGTTTCGGTCGATGAGCGGTTCGAATAGCCCCCCTTTGACTTCAATACCGAGACTCTTTGGCGTCACATCAAGTAGCAGTACATCATCTTTATGACCGGACAGTATCGAACCCTGGATTGCCGCCCCCATGGCAACTGCTTCATCAGGGTTGACAGCCGACCGTGGTCGAGGATCGACCAACTGGTCGACTTTCTTTTCAATCTGTGGCATCCGAGTGGCACCACCAACCAACAACACGTTATCGAGTTTATCTGACGGGACACCACTACTCGTAAGGACATCTTCGATCGGCCCGGCGAGTTTCTCTCGAAGCCCAGTAGTCATACTCTCGAACTCCTCGCGAGTAATACTGGTTGTAATTCCAATCGGTTCGCCATCCTGGGTGGTAATAAATGGCAAGTTGAGCTGGGCTTCGGTTCGTGCACTTAGGTTGCGTTTGAGTTCCTCACATGCATTTGTTACTTTCTGATAGGCTCGAGGATCCTCTCGGAGATCGATGCCGTGTTTCCACTCGAACTGTTCGACAACGTGATCGACTAATGCCTCGTCCCAATCGTCACCGCCGAGGTTATTGTCGCCGTTTGTTGCAAGCACATCGTAGACCCCATCGCTCAGTTCCAAAAGCGTAACATCGAACGTACCGCCACCGAGATCGACAATAAGTACTGTCTGCTCTCGAGTCTTGTTTAATCCGTAGGCCATTGCTGCTGCAGTCGGCTCGTTGATAATCCGTTCAACAGTGAGTCCTGCAATTTCGCCAGCATTTTTAGTCGCTTGACGTTGTCGGTCATTAAAGTATGCTGGAACCGTAATCACTGCAGATGAGACAGTCTCTCCCAAATATCGTTCTGCGTCTGACTTTATTTTTCGTAGAATAACTGCAGATATTTCTTCTGGAGAGTACTCTTGGCCCTGAAGAAACGCCGTGTAGTTTTTATCACCCATCTTTCTTTTGATGGATCGAACCGTATTTTCGGGGTTCTGCATTTCTTGATTAACGGCTGGGCTGCCGACCAACCACTCGTCGTCACTGGTGCGTGCTGTAACTGATGGGGTCGTTCGTCCACCCTCTGCGTTTGGGATGATTTTTGGATCTTCTGCCTCCACAACAGCGAACGCACTGTTTGTTGTTCCGAGATCAATACCAATTATTTTGTCTGACATAAACTAAACATGTACGTATCAGCATAAATTACTTATGGAGTTGAGTATCGTAGATGACTTACAGTTTGAATGACTGTCTTTTTGAACAACGACCTATACACTGAGACAGCAGTATGAACTGAAATACAATCTGTGGCCAGTAGGAAGGCAGTGTGCTCGAGGGGTTTCGTGATCACAGAGAGAGACACAAACCCTCAATACTTTCATTCCCAGCCGTTGACCCGCAGATATGCCACGTGCAAAATCGGAGTTCGAAGAGTTGTACCCCTGTGATTTTTACACCCCGCAAGAACTTCTTGATGAGCAAGTAATGTACTCGGTGTACGAGATCGCCCGCATGCTACAGGGTCTAGAACCGGATGCAGAAATCGACGAAGGGGTCGAAGACATCCTCCTCGATTGGGCGATTCCATGGATTATGCGGAACGCCGACGAGCTAGTGATCGCCGAACCACCGAGCAACGAAGAACCAGGCTACTACGGACTCAAATCCGAGCAAACAGAGGTATAAATATCACTCAAAAATAGGACAGTCTGCTCGTTTTGTTTTCCAAAAGAACTTGTAGACCGACTGGCTTGGTGTTGCTAACAGCCGCATTGCGGCGCTCCTACCATGCAGCAGTATCTTGATCTCGTCGACAGCACGCTCACCGACGGCACGTACAAACCCAACCGAACCGGCGTTGATACGATTGCATCGTTTAGCCAGCAGTATACCGTCGACCTCCAAGCGGGGTTTCCACTCCTGACAACGAAGGATCTCTCAGGCTTTCGGTGGAACTCGCTAATTCACGAGTTTAAATGGTACCTCTCGGGTGAAGAACATATCCGCAATCTTCAGAAAGAAACGGCCATCTGGGATGCGTGGGCTGACGACGACGGTCGGTTGGACACTGCCTATGGTCGCTTCTGGCGGCGGTATCCCGTTCCTGAAACCGGCCTCGAGGGCGAGGCCTGGCCCGACGAAAACCACCGGTGGCGCAACGACGACGGCACCTTTGATCAGATCCAGTACGTCGTTGATACGCTCACAGAAGCGCCCAACAGTCGGCGGCTCGTCGTCTCGGCGTGGCACCCCGCCAACGCTGCGGTCAGTACGTTGCCGCCGTGTCACTACACGTTCGTGTTCAATGTCCAGGGTGAGACACTCAACTGCCATCTTACCCAGCGATCGGGCGACATTGCACTGGGCGTGCCGTTCAACATTGCGGCCTACTCGCTTTTAACGCATGCAGTTGCCCAGGAAACTGGATTCGAGGTCGGAAAGTTCGGCCACACAGTTGTCGATGCCCACATCTACTGCGGGGAAGGTGATCGCGGCGAATGGTATGCAGAGAATCTCGAGACACTCCAATCACGGCTCGGCGATGTCGAGACGCCCGAAGACTATCTGGCCGTCCGCGAGTGGCTTACCGATTCGGCTCCTGAGGAAGCCCCCAACAGCCAGCGGTACGACCACGTCCCAGGGCTGCTCACACAGTTGTCACGAGAGCCACGCTCGAGGCCGAGTATCGAAATCGCTGACAAGCCACTCGAGGAACTCACCTTCGAGGACATCCAACTGATCGACTACGAACCGGCCGACGGAATTCGGTTTGCAGTCGCTGAATAATCATGACGACAGACACTCCTACCATTGCGTTGATCGCAGCGGTCGCAGACAACGGCATCATCGGCCAAGACGGCGAGATGCCGTGGCATCTGCCCGCGGATCTGACACACTTCAAAAAGACGACGATGGGCCATCCCGTAATTATGGGTCGCCGCACCTACGAGTCTATTGGGGCTGCTATCGGTGGCCCACTGCCGGGCCGGACGAACATCGTATTGAGCCGTAGTGACCCTGAGCTCCCCGAGTCTGTGGTTGGCGTGGGGTCTATTCCTGCGGCCCTTGAGGCTGCTGCTGAAACTGAGACCGGCACCGTCTATGTTATTGGTGGTGCAACCGTCTACGAGCAGTTTCTGCCACAGGCCGACCGGCTGGTACTTACTGAACTCGAGGCAGTTTACGAGGGTGATACGGCGTTTCCGGAGTGGGACCGCGACGCGTGGGACGAATGCGACCGCGAACAGCGTGATGGGTTTGCGTTTGTCACCTACGAACGGCAGTAGCCACCGCTGAGAGTTCGCTAGTGACTACGGGCAACTAAGGGACAACTTCAGGTTGGGTGGCGACTACGGATAACTAATGACAGTTCGGTTGAACGGAGAGGCTTCAAAGACGGTTTTGCTGGATGTCGACGGAACGTTGTGTGCGAACACACCGCGACTCATCGAATACGTCCGCCAAGAGTGCGGCATCGAACTCGCCCGCGAAGAGATTACCGAATGGTCGTTTTCGATTCCGGGTACTGACAGCGACATTGGCGAACTGCTACATCGGGCAATCGATGAACGGCCCGAATGGTTCCTGCTAGGGATGGCTCCCATAGAGGGCGCAACTGAGGCGGCTCGCTGGCTACACAACCAGGGGCATACGATTCGCATTGCAACTCACCGGCCTCCCGAAAGCCACCCGATTACAGCCCAGTGGCTCGAGGAACACGACATCCCGTACGACGAGATGATCCAGGAGGTTCCACGAAACAAGGGTCTGCTCGCTGGCGATCTGTTGATCGACGATTATCACGTCAACGTCGCCAACGCGTTGGCTGCGGGGAAAGCCGGCGGACTGTTCGTCCAGCCGTACAGCGATCCATCGGTATGTTCCTCGGCAGTCATCGCCGAAGACTGGTCGACGATGCTATCGGCGTTGGGTCGCAAGCCACAAGTGGCCGGCGAGGCTGACGCTGAGGGTCATCAGTAAGGCGATGGTCGGGCAACCGGGTCGGTGTCGGGTAGCAAGGGTTTTTCCTGTTGGCCCCCCAAGCAGTGAGCAGATGACAGAGCACGGATTGCAGTTCGGACGGAGGGTGCGATGAGGGGCAACGACCAGCAGGCCTACGACCGCGGAACGTCACTGTTCTCGCCAGATGGCCGGATCTATCAGGTCGAGTACGCCCGAGAGGCCGTCTCACGTGGCGCACCAAGTGTCGGGCTCCGAACCACCGGCGGCGTTATTCTGGCCGCCCAGAGCCGTGCAGGCTCACCACTGATGGAATCTGAGAGCATCGAAAAGCTCCACAAACTCGACGGCCACGTTGGTGCAGCCAGCGCTGGCCACGTGGCTGATGCCCGTCAACTCGTCGACTTTGCACGACGCCAGGCGCAGGTCAACCAGCTCCGCTTTGGCGAACCAATCGATGTCGAAGCGCTCACGAAGTATCTCACCGACCACATCCAAGAAAACACCCAACGCGGCGGCACCAGACCCTACGGTGCTGCTCTGCTGGTCGGCGGTGTCGAAAACGGAACGCCACGGCTGTTTGCGGCCGATCCCTCGGGAACGCCAAATGAGTGGAAAGCAACCGTCATCGGCGGCTCCGGAGCCGACATCCAGGAGTTCCTCGAAGACGAATGGACCGATGAGATCGACCTTCAGGCTGGCCTCGAGCTTGCCGCCCGCGGGCTTCGCGTCGCCAACGACGAACTCGGCCCGAGCGAAGTGAGCATCTCGACCATTACTGCCGACGACGGCTACAAAGCACTCACCGTCGAGGAGATCAAAGACATCTTCGCTGAAGCCGACATCGAACTCGGTGACGAAGACGACGAATAAGGCGACTGCCGGGACGTTTTTTAAACTACCCTCGAATGAGTAGCTATGGCAGAATCCACGCCGACAGTTGAGCGACTGACGGTGTATCCGATCAAATCACTGGACGGGCGGTCAGCTGAGTCGGCCGAGATTGTTACGAACGGCGGGCTGGCAGGCGACCGTGAGTTTGCGCTGTTTGACAGTGACGGCGAGTACGTCAACGGTAAACGCGAACGCCAAATACACCGGATCAGTGCCGACTACGAAGGGACGCACGCCGGGATCAAGGCTGTCGAACTCTCGAGACACGGCGAACATACATCCCAGCGGTTTTCGGCCGACGGGTTAGCAAACGGGATGGCTGTCGAGTGGCTTAGCGATGAACTCGGCTATCCAGTCTCGTTGGCCCGAAACCGCCAGGGTGGGTTCCCGGACGACACCCACGCCGCCGGACCGACGATCATTAGCACAGCAACACTCGAGACTGTCGCCTCCTGGTTCGATGGAATCTCAACTGAAAATATGCGCCGACGACTTCGGGCAAATATCGAACTCGGTGGGGTGGCTGCCTTTTGGGAAGATCACCTGTTTGCCGACCGAAACCACTACGTCGAGTTTACGATTGGTGGTGTTTCGTACCGTGGTGTCAACCCGTGTCAACGCTGTGTTGTCCCAACGCGTGATCCCGATACAGGCGAAGCCTATGATGGGTTCCAAGAGACGTTTATCAAAAAGCGTCGCGAGACGATGCCCGAATGGAGCGGTGGCGAGTGGTTCGACCATGACTTTCGACTGATGGTCAACACGTTGGTACCAAACTCAGCGTGGGGCAACATGATCAACGTTGGCGACCAACTCGAGGTCGGAGGCCCCATCGAGATAGACGGGTAGCCGACTGCTGGCAAGAAAGCCAAACGTGGTGAGTACTCGAGTCTGCGCAGGGTTAGTCTGTCCGAAACGAATAGTCGAGACTCGAGGCCGAATGAGTAAGCGATCCCATTGATATGATATCGACACCTGTTGCGGCGTACGCATGGAGTGTCTCGAGTGTGATGCCGCCGCTGGCTTCGAGCAACACGTTCTGTGAGACTTGTTCTCGAGCGGTCGTGAGGCTTTCGACAATGGTCTGGAGCTCATCCGGCGAAAAGTTATCCAGCAACACGATGTCGGCTCCGGTCTCGATTGCTCGCTGGGCTGCCTCGAGCGATTCGGCCTCGACAGCAATGTTGGTGGCAAACGAAACACGTTTTTGAAACGTCTCGAGTGCGTTTTCGAGGCCCATCTCGGCAATATGATTGTCCTTGATCAGCACCATATGCGACAGATCCAGTCGGTGAGAATCGCCGCCGCCGGCGACGACTGCACGCTTTTCGATCCCGCGGAGACCAGGTGTCGTTTTTCGCGTGCCGGCGATACGAACCGTCGGATCGACCGCCTGTGCGCGCTCGACAGCACGACGTGTGTTGGTGGCAACACCCGAAGCGTGGCCTGCGAGATTGACCGCAAGGCGTTCGGCTCTGAGTGTCTCGCGGGCCGGGCCGGCTGTTTCGAAGACGACATCCCCAGCCGACACTGGTGTTCCGTTCTCGAGACTCGAGACGACGCTGACGCCGAGATGCTCAAATACCGAGGCGGCAGCCGAGATGCCGGCAGCGACCCCCTTTTGTTTGGCAACGAGTCGGCCCTTTGTGTCACCCGGTACCTCGTTTGTCACATCGTGGTGGCCGATATCCTCACGCAACCAGCGGTCGATCTGCCCGCTGGTGAGCATTAGTTGGCCCCCACTTCGGCTGCGGTCGGCTCATCGCTGTCCTCGAGATAATGACAGCCAGCGCTCTGGGTGGTGTCAGCGGCCGCGTTGGCGATCAGGATGGCGACTACCGTGGCGTTTCGGAGTTCGTACAGGCTCCGAGAGGTTCGCGTGCGCGTGTACGCATCTACTTCGCCTTTGAGTCGCCGTAGGTCGCCGCGGGCTGAGGCGATACCCACAGACGTTCGTCGCAATCCGAGTTCCGCACTCATGACCGTCTGCAGGCGGTAGAACTTCTCGGCGGCAAATCGCTCTGGGAGTGCGGGGTCGCTGTTCCGGAGTTGCTGTGTCTCGAGTGGGGTGGGTTCACATCCAGCAGCGTCCCTGCCCGCCCGGAGCCCCCAGACGAGCCCCTCGAGCAGACTCGTCGAGGCCAGCCGGTTGGCTCCGTGAACGCCGGTGTGAGCACATTCACCGACCGCATACAAGCGCTCGAGGCTGGTTCGACCGTGGCCGTCGACCGCAATCCCACCACAGAGGAAGTGTTCACAGGGAGCGACTGGAATCCCCTCCCGAAAGTCAATGCCACGTTCATGGCAGGTTGCAGCGAGAGTGGGAAACGTTTCCTCGAAGGATTCCTCGAGCGGTGAAACGTCCAGTGTGACCGCACCAGTGGCTTCAATCTCGTCTTGGACAGCGCGGGCAACGACATCCCGTGGGGCGAGTTCGGCGTCGTCGTGATACGCAGACATGAATCGCTCGCCGGCCGCATTACGGAGCACACCGCCTTCACCGCGGACGGCCTCGCTCAGCAAGAACGGGTCATCGATGTCGACAGCGGTAGGATGAAACTGTACGTACTGCATGTCGGCGACGTTGGCTCCAGCCAGGAACGCCATAGCAATTCCATCACCGCTCGAGCCGGCCGGATTGGTCGAACGTTCGAACAGATCACCGATCCCGCCGGTCGCAAGTATTGTTGCCCCGGCAAAGACGGGCTGGCCGCAAGGGTCAGTATCGAGGAGCGCGCCATGAACCCGACCCT
Organism: Haloferacaceae archaeon B1-Br10_E2g22; assembly: GCA_001563795.1. Lineage (GTDB taxonomy): Archaea > Halobacteriota > Halobacteria > Halobacteriales > Haloferacaceae > Halohasta. The sequence goes on from LKML01000070.1 coordinate 10,112, forward strand.
CGTGGCGGATGAGCTCAAGGGCAGTCGTCGATTCGAGAAGCTCAATGTTCTCGAGTGTGCTGAGATGCGAAAGGAACGGCCGAAGAATATGTTGGCCCGTCGAGGCATCAACGTGAAGAATTCGGTCTTTGGAGTGTGCGGCCTCGCGGGCGAAATCGTAGTCAGCGTCAGCTTCGAGCGTGTCGAACTCGATTCCCAGAGTGTCGATCAACACCTCACGGACGGCGGGTGCAGCGTTCTCGACGAGGATGTCGACGGCCTCGGGGTCGGCGGTGTTCGCACTCGCCTCGATGATGTCGCCTTTGAGTGAGTCAGGATCGCCACGGGTGGTTGCGATGCCGCCCTGAGCCCAATCCGAGGAGGCGTCTTCGGGCTTGCTGGCCTTCGTAACCAAGAGTACCTCCTCGCCTTCTTGAGCCGCAGCCAGGGCGGCCGCACAGCCCGCGATACCCGAGCCGACGACGAGCACGTCGGGCGACCGGTAGTCTTGTTGTGGGTTTGGCGTTGCTTCGGACATCTTAGAGCTCCAGCATGCGCTCGAGGGCGAGCCCGGCGAGGTGTTTTTCTTCGGGTGCGACCTCGATCACGTTGTGTTCGCGTCCGGCGGCAAGTTCCTCGAGCACCCAGGTCAGATAGTTGGGGTCGATCTGCCGCATCGCATCACAGTCCATACAGGCATCACCGCACAGCGGGACGACGTTTACCGCATCGTGCCAGCGGTCGAGATGTTTGGCGAGATGGATTTCAGTGCCAATGGCCCACGTCTCGCCCGGGTCGGCGGTTTCGACGACGTCAGTGATCGTCGCTGTCGAGCCGACCACGTCGGCAGCCTCAACAACTTCGCGTCGACACTCTGGGTGGACAACAACGCTCGCCTCAGGGTGTTCGGCACGAACCGCGGCGATGTGATCGGCGCTAAACCGTTCGTGAACCTGGCAGTAGCCATCCCACAGAACGATCTCAGCATCGGCGAGTTCGGCGGCGTCTTTCGACTCTGGATCCCAGGGGTTCCACTCGGCGATGGCGTCTTCCATACCGAGGCGGTAGGCAGTGTTTTCGCCGAGGTGTTTGTCGGGCAAAAACAAGATTTTGTCGCCGCGCTCGAGAGCCCACTCGAAGGCCTTGTGGGCGTTCGAAGAGGTACAGACTAACCCGCCCTGTTCGGCACAGAAGGCCTTGAGATCGGCATACGAGTTCATGTAGGTGATCGGAATTATCTCGCTTTCGGGGTCAGCTGCGGTGATCTGCTTCCAGGCGGCATCGACCTGGAGGGCTTCGGCCATCCCGGCCATCGGACAGGAGGCTTCCATGCAGGGCAGAATGACCGTCTGGTCGTCGTCAGTAATGATATCCGCGGATTCGGCCATGAACGTCACCCCGCCGAAGACCACATACTCGGCGTCGGCCTCGGCGGCGTGTTTGCTCAACGCGTAGGAATCACCGATAAAGTCGGCGTGTTCGACGATCTCGCGCCGTTGGTAGTTGTGGCCCAGAATGACCACATCGTCGCCGAGTTCCTCGAGGGCGGCTTTAATTCGTGGCGTTCGGTCGGCTTCGGTGAGCTCGCGGTAGCTCGGAGGCAACTGCTCTAGATTGTCGTACTTAAATAGACTCAACTCAGTCTCGAAGGTCGCAGTTTCCATGTTTGCCATTCAGTCGACACCTATGATGATATAATCACGACCGCGCTTATTGAAGACTTTTTCTATTCGATATTGA
>LKML01000071.1 GCA_001563795.1 Haloferacaceae archaeon B1-Br10_E2g22
CCGCCAGCATTGCGACGCTGTTTGCAATCGAACTCCAGGCCGCCGGCCAGTTCGACGAAGCCCAGGTGTTGGCCGGCACCGTCTTTTTGGTTATCTTCGTGACAGTACTACTCCAAGCTGGTCTCGCTCGACAGATTGCCAACACACTCGATGTGATACCTATGCCCACAATCATCATCGGCGGTGGCCGCGTCGGCCGCATGCTCGCCGAACGACTCGAGAATCGTAACGAAAACGTCGTCCTCGTCGACATCCGAAACGAAATCGTTGACGGACTCCAGACTGACGGCTACACCGCCCAGCACGGTGACGGTACCGAAACCAGTGTGCTGGAAACTGCCGACGCTGGCCGGGCTAGACGGCTCGTTGCGGCGACGGGCGACGACGATACCAACTTGCTTGTGGCCCAACTCGCTCGAACCAAATTCGACATTGAAGATGTGTTGGCACGAGTCAATGAACCGGACAACGTCGGGACGTTCGAAGCGCTCGAGGTCACCGCAATCGACGCTGCCCAGGCGACCGCCTGGTCGATTGACAACGAGATCGAACGCCCCGAGTTGGCCCACTGGATGACCCAGTTGGGCGAGGGCCATGACGTCCAAGAAATCGAGATCACCGCCGAGGATCTGGTCGGCCAAACCGTCAAACAGGTCAACGCCGAAATTCCGGACGGCTGTATTATCGCTGTTATCGGCCACGACGGCGAAACACACGTCCCGTCGGCCGACGAGCAGTTGGCTCGAGGAGACCACGTCACCTTCCTGGGCCAACGCGAGGCCGTCGAGGAGGCTGTCCGGCGGTTCCACCCTCGAGACTGAGCCTCGATACCGAGACCGCAAGCAGCCAAGTTGAAACACTTAACACCAACGCCACACTGTTTTCCGACAAAGCGACCTTCTGGAGTTTTATCCATGTCTGATCAAGCCAACTCATTGCGTACACCCATCGTCGCCGTCCTCGGTCACGTCGACCACGGAAAAACAAGCCTCCTCGATAAGATCCGCGGCTCGGCGGTCAGCGAGGGCGAAGCCGGTGCGATCACCCAACACATCGGTGCCACTGCCGTTCCTCTCGAGACCATCTCCGAGATGGCCGGCTCGCTTGTCGATCCAACAGATTTCGACCTGCCTGGACTGCTGTTTATTGATACGCCAGGTCACCACTCGTTTTCGACACTCCGATCCCGTGGTGGTGCGCTCGCTGACATCGCAATTCTAGTCGTTGATGTCAACGACGGCTTTCAGCCACAGACCGAAGAGGCAATCGACATTCTGCAACGCACCGGCACCCCGTTTGTCGTCGCCGCAAACAAAGTCGATACGACCCCTGGGTGGAACCCTGTTGCGGAATCTCCAATCAAACCCAGCTACGACGGTCAAAGCGACAACGCCCGGGGCCGGCTCGATGAAAACCTCTATAAGGTGATCGGACAGCTTTCAGATCGGGATTTCTCGGCGGATTTCTACTGGCGCGTCCAGAACTTCCAGAGCAACATCGGTGTCGTTCCCTGTTCGGCGCTCACTGGTGAGGGAGTCCCAGATATTCTTGCGGTTTTGATGGGCCTTTCCCAGCGGTTTATGAAAGCCGAAATGGAAATCGACGTCGAGGGCCCTGGCGAGGGAACCGTCCTTGAGGTCAAAGACCAACAGGGCTTCGGTGCGACCCTCGATGTGGTTGTCTACGACGGGATCATCCGTGAGGGAGATACGATTGTCGTCGGCGCGAGCAACGAACCGATTGTCACCGAGATTCGTGCGCTGCTTCAGCCGCGACCGAACGCCGAGATTCGGGTCGAAAAACGGTTCGAAAACGTCGAAAGCGTTACCGCTGCCGCAGGGGTCAAAATCGCCGCTCCGGGTCTCGACAACGCAATCGCGGGTGCGCCGGTGCGAGTGGTTCGAGACCGCGAGGAATCGGATGTCATCGCGGAGGTAACAGCCGAACTCGCCCAAATCGAAGTCGAGACTGAAGACGAAGGTGTCGTCGTCAAAGCCGATACCCTCGGTAGCCTCGAGGCGATGGCAAACGCCCTCCAGGAAGCCGAGATTCCGATACTCCGGGCCGAAGTCGGCGATATCGCACCCCGTGATGTGGCAGTCGCCGGCACGGCCCGCGAGGCCGAACACAAGACGATTTTGGGCTTTAACGTCGAGGTGTTGTCGAACGCCGAACGCGAACTCGAGCAGTCGGATGTGAGACTATTCGACGACGACGTGATCTATCAGCTTATCGAGGAGTACGAACAGTACGTCGCAGAGATGAAACGGTCTCAACAGGAGACGATCCTCGATAAAATCATTCGGCCTGCCCGCTTTCAGATTCTGCAAGACCACACCTTCAGGCAGTCAGATCCCGCCGTGGTCGGCGTCGAGATCATGTCGGGGACGATCAAAAACAACACCAACGTCGTCAAATTCGAGAACAATGAACCCGACCGTGTCGGCCAACTCTCAGGGATTCAGGCCCAGGGAGAAGACGTCTCGCAGGCGAGGGCTGGCGAACGCGTTAGCATTGCAATTGATGGCCCAACAGTGGGCCGACAGATCGAAGAAGGCGACGAGCTGTGGATCGATTTGCCAGAAAAACACGCCAAAATCCTCGAACAAGAGCTCTCAGATGACATCCCAGCCGACGAACTCGAGGCGCTGTCGGGGTATCTAAACAAACGCCGCAAGCGCGATCCGTTCTGGGGTAAATAACTGAACCACAAGCCATCTTCTGTCCGAATCTGCTAATCGAGCCTGGTGTGTTGGAATCTGGTTGTGTATTAGGCATATATTATTCGAATATAATTTACAGAACCACTGCGTGGATAATCCTTTCTTCGAGTGACCGTTCGGTAGTGTTTTGCTGTCACGTTCGTAGTTTCCTGTGTGTCTCTGCGGTCGTAGTGGCCACAATGTGATTGCTCGCCGACTGGTAGTTGGATACTAATCGGAGACCAAGTTGTCACAGTAGCTATTTCGACTGGACACGTCGTTTCTGTAGGTGAACCGAGATGACAACAACAGTACTCAAAGACGAACGCATTGAGATTGCCAACTACTCGCGGTTCGACCTGCTGTTAGCCGCGATTCCAATAGCGCTGCTAAGCGGCCTGTTGAGTTCGCTTCTGTTGCCGATTTCGCAAGCCGCCGGCCTCGTCATTGGAGGCCTGACGGCTGCTGGTATTGTCATCTACAGCATGTACGAAGTCGTACGGCTTGATTCCCAACAGCCAGACCATCTCGGCCGGCCGGATCAACCGGGGAGATCACATCATATCGGCTGATTGTAAGCCGAAAGCGGTCAACTACCTGTATATAGCTATACCTTCCTCCATACTCATTACATCTAATTGCCCATCACATGTCTCCACAGAATCACTACGTCAGCGCATCGGCTGTCACCGAGCGAGCCTCCCAGTTTGATCTCCTGCTCGTGGCGATCCCGCTCGTGTTGGCGGTTGGCTTCGGTAGTGGTGTTGTACTGTCAGTGCCACTGTTTGTCGGTGCCGTAGCTGGCGCACTCGTGGCCTCCGGTCTTGTCGGTTACGGTGTGTATACGCTCGCATAAGACGACGAATACGACTAGCTGCTGGAGTTGGGACACACAGCAAAAGACTGAATCTGTCTTATCGACCCGTAGGCGTAATGCCGTCACCGACAGCGTTCATTACCTGTAGTACCGCACTCGCAGCTAGCCCCTGGGCGACCTCCCGTTGGGTTTCAGTATCGAGTCCGCCCTCGAGTTCGTCAGGTTCTGGGGAGTAGCCGGCGGTCACCGGATGGCCTGCCGGCGGATCGACAGCGACAGTTGCGGTCGCACCGCTGGCAGTTGTGAGTTCAGATCCGACATGATACCCTTCGGGAAGATACGACTCTGTTTCGGCGACAATGCCAGCCACCGCATGCCGGAGGGCGTCCTTCTGACCAGCCGAAAGCTCTTCGACGGCTGTTGGCTGGGTTCCACCCATTGGCTGTCCTCCGGATCCGGTGTAGTTTCCGTTCATATGAATGCTACCTTTCGTTGGTGTGGTTCGCCTAAAAAGGCGTCGCCACTGACAACATCTCGTCTGGACACACAGCCCACCTAGTATATCGGCTCGCTTTCGCCGTAGGCCGCCAGCATCACAGCCGCCGTGTAGCTTCCTTTACGTGGTTCTATGGCCGACATTTCCACATCTCGGTCAGTAAACGTCCACTCTCGAAGCGCACAGCCGGCATCCAACCCACGACGGATCTCGGCCTCAACAGCCTCGAGGTCTGTACCGTGGGCTTCGTAAAACAGTCCCGGCCCAGGGCCTCTTGCCCACCCAATTCCCGTCGCAATTTCTTCGGTATCGGTCTCCGGCCCGGCGACGACCTTGCCTTGGACAACCGTAAGGCGATTACCTGCTGGCCCGAGATCGGGTGCTTTCTCGACAACAGTGAGTTCGGCGTCGGCTGGAATAACAGACGAGACCGTAATCAGATTGTAGTTATGAAGGTTCGCGTCAGCAAGCGCAGCGTCGTACGCCGCCATTTCGGTTGGCGCGACGCCGACCCCACCTGCGACGTGAATCGTGGTCATTACACACTGTCGGCGACCGTCGGAGTAATCGGTTACGGATCGACTGTGTCAGTATTGGTAGCGAACGACACCGTTGTCGGTCTCTCCACGGTCGAGTTTCTCACGTGCGTGTTCGATATCCTCGCGGCTGACGGTCGTCCGGTCGTTTCGAATCGCAAACATCCCGGCTTCGGTCACCAGGCTTTCGATATCCGCGCCGCTGTAGTCATCAAGTTCTTCGGCCAATGCGTCGAAATCGATCTCCTCGCTGACGTTGATCTCTCGAGTGTGGATCTCCAGAATCTTCCGTCGGCCCTCGACGCCGGGGTTCGGAACCTCAATAAGCCGGTCGAAGCGGCCGGGCCGGAGAATCGCCTCATCGAGCATATCGTACCGGTTGGTGGCAGCCATGATACGGATCTCTCCGCGGTCGTCGAAGCCATCCATCTCGCTGAGCAGTTGCATCATTGTCCGCTGGACTTCCGCATCGCCTGAGGTTTTCGAGTCAGTCCGTCTGGAAGCAATGGCGTCGATTTCGTCAATAAAGACGACCGCAGGTTCCTCTTCGGCCGCCAGCGCGAACAGATCCCGGACGAGGCGTGCGCCCTCGCCGATAAACTTCTGGACGAGTTCCGAGCCAGTCATCTTGATAAACGTCGCATCACTCTCGTTGGCGACCGCCTTGGCCAACATTGTTTTGCCGGTTCCAGGCGGGCCGTGGAGCAACACACCGGATGGGGGCTCGATGCCGACCTGTTCGAACTGTTCGGGATTGTCGAGCGGATCCTCGACAGCCTCGCGAACTTCGCGGATCTGATCGTCGATACCACCGATGTCGGCGTAGCTCACATCTGGTGATTCGGTAACCTCCATCGCTTGTGCCCTCGAGTCGGTTTCGTCGTCTAATACCAACTGGATGCCGAACGATTCGTTGATCGCCACACGGTCGCCGTTTTCTATCTGTTCGTACAGTTGGGGCGAAACCTCAGTGAGCACTTCTTGGTTGTTGCCGTGTTGTTTGATAATAACGTTGCCGTCGTCAGTGAGTTCCTCGACACTGGCGATATACAACGCGGAGGTTTTCAGCGCCTCGTTGCGTTCTTTGAGCTGTGAGACCTCGTTTCGGAGCTCCGTTCGACGGGCCGTGGCTTCGGTCAGCCGGTCGTCGAGTTCGTCGTTTACTTCCATGAGCCGGAAAAAGTGTTTGCGGATTGCTGTCAACCGCTCGGCAGTCGACATATCAGGATCCAAATCCAGCCGTGGCCGATCGGGAAGCGACGGACTACGTGACATTTGTTGTCAGTGGTTAGCCCCGGAGTTAAATGTGCCTTTGGGTCGACGAGAAACTTCTGGCGGTCGAATCCTAACGCCACCGAATCTCCTGAAGGCCGCTCTCAGCGAAGTTCCTCAACACGCTCGAGATAGTTGCCGTACACCGACAGTGCCGCGTTGATTGGCTCGGGGCTCGTCATATCGATGCCGGCGATTTCGAGTGCCTCGATCGGATACACACTGCCGCCTGCACGTAGCATCTCTCGGTAATCGGCGGCAGCCTCACGGCCAGCCTCGCCGTCTTGGAGGATTCGTTTGACGATAGCGACCGCCGCTGAGATTCCCGTGGCATACTGGTAAACATAGAAATTATAATAGAAGTGAGGAATCCGTTCCCACTCGCGGGCGATGTGGTCGTCAAACTCGGCGGGTTCGTAGTAGCTCGCTTTGAGTTCGCCGTACAACGCATCAAACGCATCTGGGGTCAGCGGTTCGTCACGTTCGGCACGCTCGTGGATCTGGGCTTCGAACTCGGCGAACATCGTCTGTCGGAACAGCGTCGAGCGGAACCGCTCGAGGTACTCATCGAGCACATGCAGGCGGAGTTCGTCGTCCTCGAGCGTTTCCAGTAGATGGTGGGTCAACAGCGTCTCGTTGACCGTCGAAGCGACTTCGGCAACGAATATCTCATAGCCTGCATCGTGCCATGGCTGGGCCTCTTGGGACAACTCCGAGTGCATCGAGTGGCCCAACTCATGAGCGAGGGTAAACATCGAGGCGATGTCGTCCTGATAGTTCATCAAAATAAACGGCTGAGTGTCGTAGGTACCCGACGAGAAGGCTCCCGAGCGTTTGCCGCGGTTTTCGTACACATCGACCCAGCGATCTTCAAGCCCCTCGGCCATCCGCTCTTGATAGGCCTCACCAAGCGGTTCGACAGCCTCGATAATCCAGTTTTTGGCCTGTTCGTACTCGACTGTTGGGCCTTCTTCACCAGTGAGCGACATGTACAGATCCCACGAGTTGAGTTGCTCGACGCCCAGCGCATCGGCTTTGAGTTCGGCATGGCGGTGGAGTAACTCGAGATTATCCCGGACAGTCTCGAGTAGTGTATCGTAGACCTCGAGTGGGACGTTTGGGCCGTCAAGTGCGGCCCCACGGGCCGTCTCGTAGTTGCGAGCGCGGGCGACCTTCACGTCTTTGCGAACCTGCTTTTGTAGTGCGGTGCCGACGGTGTTGCGCACAGTCTCCCACTCGTCGTAAAACGCCTCGTGGACTTGTTTGCGGAACTGTCGATGTTCGTGTTTCTGGAGTTTGGTGAAATTGCCCTGGGTAATCTCGATTTCGTTGCCTGCTGGGTCTTCGACGGTTGGAAACGTCATATCGGCGTTAGCCAACATCGAGTAGATCTCGTTGGGTGAACTGGTAACTTCGCCCAACTCGGCGAGGAGTTCTTCGATTTCAGCCGACCGGGTGTGTGGTTTGGCGCGCAACACGTCGTCGAAAAACTGCTCGTAGTCGGCCAATGCCGGCTTGCTGTCGACAAACGCTTCAATATCAGCTTTGGTTAGCTCCTGGAGTTCCGGTTGGATATAGGAGACCGCACTCGAGGCATCCGACGAGAGAGCTTGGGCCTTTCCAGAAAGGGCCTGATACTCCTGGTTTCGGGTGTCTTCGCTGGCCCGAAGGTTGGCATACACCGCAAGCTGAGCGACCTCGCGCATGATTTCTTCGCGGAGTTCAAGCAGTTCCAGCAGGGTTTCGGGACTCTCAGTGAGCCGCCCCTCGTAGTCGGTGAGTTCGTCGATCCGTCCTGAGACATCTTCGAACCGTTCGGCCCACGCCTCGTCGGACGCAAAGATGCTTTCGAGTGCCCACTTGTGTTCGGTGTCGATCTCCTCGCGTTCGGGAACCGTACTCATGGCCGACTGAAGGCCGACAGCAGTCGTAAGTCTTGTTACTGGCCGACGCAGTCGAGGCCTGTTAGTGGTCAACTCCGTTGAGGTCTATTAGTGGTCAACCCCATTGAGAATCGACCGCGAAACACGCTCGGTGACCAGTGCGTCGACAGCCTGCTGGCCGAATGTCCTTTTGGCACTGTCGGCTGCGTCCGGGTCACCGTCGAAGTCAACGCCCGGATACACCACGTTCGAAAGTACCAGCGGTTCCGGTGAGGCCGGTGGCGGGCGTGGTTCGACAGTTGTCGGCCCGAGCAGCCTCTCGACCCACTCGAGAGACTGCTGTCCGGTCGCCACACGCTGAATCACCGAAATGAGCCGACGAACCAACTCTCGAGCAAAGCCGCCGGCTGCGAACCCAACTTCGAGAAACGCCCCGTGCCGAGTGAGCCGACCAGAGAGTCCACGCCGCGTGCCGGTTGTATCCGGTGTTAGGTTCGAAAAGTCATGGCTGCCACAGAGCAACTCGAGTGCCCCGCGGGCACGGTCGTCGTCAACCGGAGTTCGAGCATCGAGACGCTCGGCTTCAATCGAGGGTGCATACAGATAGTAGGTGTACTCGCGGCGGACGGCATCGTGAGTTGCATGAAACGACGTTTCAACGTCGGCGCTTGCCCATGCTCGAATCGTCGGCGGCAGCTCGCTGTTGAGTGCTCGTGGCGTTAGCCACTCGGGACACTCGAGGGCGACTGTCTGGGCAAGCGCAGAGACGCCCCGATCAGTCCGCCCCGCTGCGGCATACCCCAACGGCTTGCTAGCTTCGGCTGGAAGCACCGAGAGTGTCTCGAGCGCATCGAACAGCCTTGATTCGACGGTCGGCACATCGGGCTGTCGCTGAAAGCCATACCACTCTCGACCGTCGTAAGCCAGCCGAAACGCACGCATTGATCTTCTATCGACGGTCGTGGCATAAATACACCGTGAGCCAACCCAGCCGTCTCGGAGACCTGCCTGCCAGCCGAACAGAACCAGCCTATCAACATGCGGCCAGTGTCCGGCAACTACTGCCTTAGGCCAGCTTAGCGTACTGTGTACGCTATGTCCCCCGACAGCAGTTCACACGACACCGAACCTCCCCATGATGTCGGCGACGGTGACGGCCTCAACGTTGTTGTCGTCGTCATGGACACCGCTCGAGCAGCCGAGACGGTGCCCGCAACCTCTCAACTCACCCCAACGCTTGCGTCGCTGGCTGCGGCTGGCACTGAGTTCACACGCGCCTACACGAGCAGCCCGTGGACGCTGCCTTCGCATGCTTCGCTGTTTACTGGGTTATATACGGCCGCTCACGGAGCCCACGGCGGCCACACCTATCTCGATGCCGACCACGAAACACTGCCCGAGGCGTTCGACTCGGTCGGCTACGAAACGGTCGGTGTTTCGAACAACTGCTGGATCACCGGCGAGTTCGGCTTCGATCAGGGCTTCGAGACGTTTCGAAAGGGCTGGCAGTATCTCCAAAGCGACGTCGATACCGGTTCGATAATTCGAGCCAGCGGGCCCAAAGAGCGACTCACGTCGCTCAGAGAGCAACTATTTGCCGGGAATCCGGCGGTGACGCTCGCGAACATCGCCTACGAGCGGTATCTTTGCGGTGACGATGGGGCCGCCCGGACAACCGACTGGATCGGAGAGTGGCTCGAAAATCGCACCACACGCTCGGAGTCTCGACCGTTTTTCCTGTTCTGCAACTACATCGAACCCCACATCAAATACGACCCACCACGCGAGTACGCCGAGCAGTTTTTGTCTACCTCGGAGGTTGCGGAGGCGACCCAGCTACGACAGGATCCGCGGGCGTACGATGTTGGCGAGTACAATCTCTCTGACCGCGAGTTTGAACTTCTTTCTGGACTGTATCGTGGCGAGTTGGCCTACGTTGATTCTCAGATCGGACGACTCCGAGAGGCTCTCAAAGAAACCAACGAATGGGAGAATACCATCTTCATCGTGCTTGGAGACCACGGTGAAAACATCGGCGAGTACGGCTTTTTCGGTCATCAGTACAACCTGCATAAAACGCTGGTTCACGTTCCGCTTGTCATCACTGGCGGCCCGTTTTCGGATGGCGGCCAACAGGATGGGTTCGTCCAACTGCTGGACCTCGTACCAACGCTGTTGGATGCGACCGGCATTTCGGCCCCCGCGTTGGCGATGCAGGCCCAGGGCCGATCATTCCATCCGGCTTCGACACAACCGGCTCGTGAGGCCGTCTACGCCGAGCATATCGAACCACAGCCGACCGTCGAGGCTCTCGAGGCCCGCTTCGGTGAGTTGCCCGAGCGGGTCAGGACGTTCGATCGGTCGCTCCGATCAGTTCGGACTGATCGGGCGAGCTATATCCGTGGTTCTGACGGCAGTCAGTGGCTGTATCTGGCCAATAGCGGCGAACACCACAACCGAGTAGCCGAGCGGCCGGTGTTGGCTGCCAGTCTCGATACCCAACTCGACGGCTGGCTCGGGACAGTCGAGCGAAGCCGAACCTCCGAGACTGCTGTCGATATGACTCCTGCAACCGAACGCCGACTCGCCGACCTGGGCTATCTCTAGGGGATTTATCTTTGTGTGAGTGTCTTTGGAACCCATCCGCGAAGCGAATCATCCGTGCGATTCATCCACTCTGTGAGTCGCTTGGCCATCTCCTGTCGGATGTCGGCATAGCCGGGGTGATCAATGAGGTTCTGGAGTTCGTACGGATCGGCCACCAGATCGTACAGTTCGTTGCGATCCGGCCCATTGTAGATGAACTTGTACTGTGCAGTCCGAACCATCCGCTGAGAGTACAGCCCGAACTCGTCGCCATGATACTGGGCATACGTCGATGCCGGCCAGTCGTCGGGCGTCTTACCGGTCAGTATGGGGTGTATACTCCGTGCATGGATTGCTTCCGGCGGGTCAATGTCGGCCCACTCGAGAAACGTCGGCATCAGATCATGGAATCGGACGAACTGCTCGGAGCGGCTGCCGGGCGCAACGACACCCGGCCAGCGAACGACGAGCGGAATCCGGTAGGTTTCGTCGTACATCATCGGTCCTTTGTTGAACAGGCGGTGTGAACCGGTGAGATCGCCGTGATCAGACGTGTGTACGACGGCTGTGTCATCGCTCATGCCGATGTCCTCGAGGGCCTCGAGAATCCGGCCTAGCTGGTCGTCGATCAGCGTCATGAAGCCGAAATATTTCGCAACCGCACGGCTCCATGTCTCCCAGTCGAATTCTTCAACCCCTCGATATGACAGGTACTGTTCGTGGACACGCGGTTTGTCTGCGAACGTTTCGGCGTAGTTGCCCCACGGTTCGATCTCGTTGGGGTCGTACATCGAGGCGTACGGTTCAGGAACGATGTAGGGGTGGTGTGGCCCGAGAAAATCCGTGCGATGAAAAAACGGGCCATCGCGGTCGGCCTCAGCCCATCGCTCGAGGCCATTAATAGTTAGCTCTGCCAGAAAGTACGGACGCGAGGACTCGACTGGAACCGGGTCGGTGCCTGCGATGAGGGTTCGGTTCTCGCCGTCGCCAGCATAGATTTTGTCTTCGACAGCCTCCTCTGGGACGATCATGTCGCTCGATTCTCGGTAGTGTTCGAATGCGACCTCGAAGTTGTCGTGGTGGTGGTCGCTGCCACCGAAATACCGAAAGCCGAAGTCGCCCGGCCCGCGCTCGTGGCTGACGTGCCATTTGCCGATGTACGTGTTGGTATAGCCGCTTTCGGCGAGTAGCTCACCCAGTGTCGGAAGGTCGGGCAGGTCTGTCCGGATCGCATCCGCCTCATGGCTGTTGTTGAGCAGTCCATGAGCATGCGGATACAGCCCAGTTAGCAGTGAGGCTCGAGCACTCGTACAGATACTGGTCGGTGTGTAGGCGGAATCGAACCACATTCCATCCTCTCGAAGGCGGTCAATGTTCGGTGTCTCAACCGGGAGACTCTCGGGAGCGACGAGGTCGGCGCGCTCTTGGTCGGTCAAACACAAGAGGATGTTCGGTCTGGA
>LKML01000072.1 GCA_001563795.1 Haloferacaceae archaeon B1-Br10_E2g22
CTGTCGGGGACCTGCAGAGCGCGTGCGGATGCTCCTGTATCGACTCCGGGATTTCGATGCGGTCGGTCGCGTCAAAATGATGCTGCTGCGAGCCTGAGCGATCTAAGCGGTTATACGCTGAACAGGCACAATACCACGGCCTTCAGGCCGTGGATACGCGCCGTCATTTAGAAATCACTCCACGTAATGCAGCTAATCAGAGATTTAAACGCTAACGTTGAAGTGGGCAGGCCACATCCTAGTAGGATAGGAATCAGGCTGGGAACGGAGCGATTCCCGCCCAGTCCTACGATGGCGGCCTACCCGCCCCAAGCAATGAGACAGTAATCGGAACCAGTTGATGACTGCCCGATTCTTTTCTGAATCGGTTGCGGAGTTGACTGCTGTACGCAGACTCAAAGTAACTCTGAGTCCGTCGAAACCCACTCGACCCTCGCCGGGCAAAAACAACCGCGAGGGTCGAACGCGGTTGAGGATAGGAGTACCGGGGCTTGGCACTCCCAGCAGTCCCACCCGTCACAGTCCGTGAACCCCATGCGGATTCTTACCGTGTCGGGGTTCGGTGGAACTGCAAACCTGAAATCTCCAACGCTCAGGATTCCTCCGTGTTTACCCGGAAGAGGATGTCAAGTATCGGCGTTGGTCGGTGAGTGGCTGTTTTCGGGCTGTAGTGTGGCGACCGACTGCTCGACGCTATCGACACCTGAGACAGCCCGCAGTGAGGCAGTCAGTTGCTGTCGCTGGCTGTGTGTTCCATACACAACGATGATCTCGAGACAACGGCCGGCTGCATGGCCGTGGGTATGTGCAACAACACAGTCTGTCTCACGTCTGATTGTTGCTACCTGTTGTTCGACACTGGCATCGCCGTAGGCAAAACAAACCACAAGCGTAGCAAGCCGGCATCTCACGGTGTCAGTAGCCGACCGAGCGTTGGTTGAACCAGGACGGTGGGCACAGAACTCCTGAAGTGCCTTTCTGACGACCTCGCTGCGACCGCCGTAGCCGTGGGTCTCGGCGTACTGGTCGACTGTATCCCGCAGTGTCTCGGGCATCGAAATACTGACGATGGTCATACTTATCAAAGCGGGACGGCCCCCAGTAGTTGTTGTTATTTCTATACCCACGATAACGTAATAACTAATATTTTTCTTGCTTGGTTTCATAACTCGTGTATGGCAACACAGACACCGATTCCGGTGACAATTCTCTCAGGAAGCCTCGGGGCAGGCAAAACAACGCTGTTGAACCACGTACTCCGAACAGAAGATGAACTGAACGCCGCAGTCGTCGTCAATGACATGGGTGAGATCAACGTTGATGCCGAATTCGTCGAACAGGAATCTGCCCTCACTCAGGCCGACGAAGAAATTATCGAACTCTCGAATGGGTGTATCTGCTGTCGGCTTCGCGGCGATATGCTCGAGGAAGTAGGCAGGCTGGCCGACAGACGAGACTTTGAGTACCTGTTGGTCGAATCCTCGGGCATCTCCGAGCCGATCCCGGTCGCCCAGACATTCGCTCGAGGCTTCGAAGACGCCGAGTTCGATCCGACCGGCGTCTATGAGTTGGATACGATGGTGAGCGTTGTCGACGCTTACAGTCTCTGGGATGGCTTCGAATCCGGCCAGGCGTTAGTTGATGAGGACGTCGTCGCCGACGATGACGACCGCGTGCCTGAGGCGGTGTTGATGGATCAAATCGAGTTTTGTGATGTCTTGGTGCTCAACAAATGTGACCTGGTGCCTGAAGACGCACTCGAGGAAATCGAGGCTGTCCTCACCACCTTGCAGCCGCGGGCCAGCATTATCCGAACCGAACACGGCGCACTCGAGCCGAGTTCGATTCTCAACACTGGCCGGTTTGATTTCGAACAGGCGAGCAATTCTGCAGGCTGGAAACACGAACTTCAGCATGGCCACCATCACCACGACGCGATGGACGAACACGGCGTGAGTTCCTTTAGTTACGAACGCGACCGACCGTTCCATCCCGAGCGTATCACAACAGTGCTCGAGTCACTGCCTGCGGAGATTATTCGCGCGAAGGGGTTTTTCTGGTCGGCCGGCCGCGAGGATGTAGCGATGGGGCTTGATAAAGCCGGTAACTCCGTCCGCGCGGGCCCAACCGGAGAGTGGATCGCCAATCTTCCGAAAGAGACCCAACAGAAGTATTTTGCCGCTCGGCCGGGACTCAGAGATGATTGGGATGAGACGTGGGGCGACCGCGGCATCCAACTGGTGTTTATCGGCCGAAAACTCGACAAGGAGAGCCTTATCAGCCGGCTCGATGAGGCACTGCTGACCGACGAGGAGTTCGAGCGCGAAACATGGGAGTCGTATCCCGACCCGTTTGCGCCGGTCGATCAACGAGAACTTGCCCTCTCGGAGCAGTAGTCCGGCTGTGAGCACTCCAAGCGACGACAGCCCTGACCCGCGGCCAGTGACGATTCTCACCGGGAGTCTCGGGGCGGGCAAAACGACAACGCTCAATCACCTCCTGGCGAACAGCGGCCGCGATATCGCCGTGTTGGTCAACGATATGGGTTCGATCAACGTTGATGCCGAACTCGTCGATGTCGAGACGACTCTCGAGGGCGGCGAAAGCCGCATGGCCGAACTCTCGAATGGCTGTATCTGCTGTGGGCTGCAGGGCGAACTCCGCAACGAACTGTTTCAGTTGGCCGAACGCTATTCGTTCGACCAGCTCGTCATCGAAGCCTCCGGTATTTCAGAGCCGAAACCAATCGCCAGCCAGTTGGTTGGCGGTGGCGCGGTGGGCGAACGTTACGACCTCGCATCAATTGTAACTGTCGTCGACACACCGCGGTTCGCCGCTACCTTCGGTGGAATGGTGCCCCAACGGGCTGGTACTGACGAGGACGGCCGGAAACCGTTGGCGGATCTGGCGATCGAACAACTCGAGTTCTGCACGACAATTATCGCCAACAAACAAGACCTGGTCGACGACGAGACCGCCGAGCGTGTTGAGCACCTGCTTGCGAGCCTCCAGCCAAAGGCGACGATCCACCGGGCGACGACCGGCGCGGTCGATCCGGAGGTAGTTCTCGAACGCACCTTCGACGCCGAGACAGTCAACACAAGCGCAGGCTGGAAGCAGGCTCTCGACGACGCAGCGAACCACGAGCACGACCACAGTCACGATGGACAGGATCACAAAGAGGATTCCACTGATCAAGACCACAGCCACGACCACGACGACGATGATCACGGACATGACCACGACGACCATGTCCACCCTCCCGAACTGTATGGCGTAGACTCGGTGACCTATCGGCGTCGCAGACCGTTCCATCCCGAGCGGTTCGACGCCTGGCTCGAGTCAGTCCCCGAGGCCGTTGTTCGGGCCAAAGGTCTCGTCTGGATTGCCGGCCGCGAAACACAGGCCCTGACGGTGAGCATTGTCGGCCAGCGTTCGAGTGTTTCGCTCACCGGCCAGTGGATCGCCAGCCTACCCGAGGAGATCCAAGAAAAATACAGGCGGGCCAGACCCGACCTCGAGTGGGACGACGACCACGGCGACCGCGAGATTCGGCTTGCGGTGCTCGGGACTGACCTCAGCGATTCACTTCTCGAGGATCTCGATGCCTGTTTGGTGACCGACCAAGAGTGGGACGACGGTCTGGACGTAGTCGACAATCCCTTCCCCCAGATAGAAGCCGAACAGTACACCAACGGCCCCGAGGCACCGACACCGTACCACTGAACAGACTGACAGCACAACCAAACAGCCGATTTATACATCCCTGCCGATCATAGACACACAATGACAGACAACTCTCAAAGCGAACCGACACCGACAACCGATGCTGCGCGCCGAAGGCTCGACGAACACGGCCACGATATCGTCTCGCCACTCCAGGCAGGGATTCTCACCGTCTCGAGTTCGCGAGCAGACGCCGAAGATCCGGACGACCCCGGCGGCGACACAATCGAATCGCTGCTGACGGCGGCCGACCACCAGGTTGTCGAGCGCCGGCTCGTCGCCGACGGGGTAGGGCCCATCCAGCGCGCACTCGATGAACTGCTGGACAATCCGACCGTCGATTTCGTCATCACAACAGGCGGCACTGGTCCAACGATTGACGACGTAACGCCGGATGCTGTCGGCGACCGCTTTGATCGCGAGTTGCCTGGTTTCGGCGAGTTGTTCCGCCAGTTGTCCTACGAAGAGATTGGCTCCCGAACGATTGCGTCTCGGGCCACTGCCGGAATTGCCCGTAATACGCCGGTGTTCGTACTGCCAGGAAGCCCCAACGCTGTCGAGTTGGCCACCGAAGCGATTATTCTCGAGGAGACACCGCATCTAGTCGGTCTGTCGACGCGGCATCTGACAGCAGAGTGAGCTGCTGGATTGGACGGCTCGGCTGACTGCCCACATATCTGATTCGTCACAGGGTTTATTGACGCCGGTAGCCGTTTTTTTGTACGGATTGGGTGGCTCCTCGCTCGAGACAACCGGCCTGTGATGAAAGCGGTCGGTTCGGCTGCGAGACAGTCGAAACGAGGTCGTCACAATCAACAGCACAAAGGTACATCAATGCAGTCAGACTCACAGCCTCAGATCGGAATCGTTGGCCTCGGCGGCATCGGACACTATCATGCAGAGTTGCTGGCCGAACAGCCCGCAGAGCTCATCGGTGGAGTCGACATCTCTGGGGACGCCAGGCGGGCGTTCAGCGAACAGTTCAACGTTTCGACCTACGAGCAGGTAGACGACCTATTGGGCGTTGCCGACGCGCTGTTTGTCACCACACCAAACCGGTTTCACGAGGAGTATACGGTCGCTGCCCTCGAGGCTGGAGTGGATGTCCTGCTGGAAAAACCGCTGGCTCACACCTTAGAGAGCGCCGAACGGATCGTCAAGGCTGCCCATGCTGCTGAGGGCTTTTGTATGGTTGGTTTTAACAATCGGTTTGCTGCGCCGGTCGAAGTAATCAAACAGTATCAGGCCGACGGGCGGTTCGGCACGCTTTCGCATATCGAGGCCAACTACATTCGTCGGCGCGGGATTCCGGGCCGTGGGTCGTGGTTTACGGCCAAAGAGGTCGCCGGCGGCGGTGCGTTGATCGATATCGGCGTTCATGCAATCGACCTCGCACTTCATTTTCTGGATTTTCCGCCAATTACGGAGGTCTCGGGAACCGCTCGCTCACAGTTCGGTACCCGCGAGGATTATGCCTTTGTCGAGATGTGGGGCGAAGACATCGGCTCGCAAGGTTTCAACGTCGATGATTCAGTAACAGCGTTTATCCGAACGGCCAACGGACAGACGATCTCGCTGGACGTTGCGTGGGCGACCAACCGCCCAACAAACGACGAGTTCGTTCTTCGTGGGACTGAAGCCGGCGCACGCTTCGAGCGGGCGACCCACGAACTGACTCTTTTTGAAGACAGCAAAGCCGGCCAGGATCATCTTACGGACGCCAAAATCACGACACAGGCCAGCGACACCCACAAAGCAGAACAGCGCTACTTTATCGAACACGTCGGCGCGAACACAGCCCCCGAGCGAAACACGGTCGACGAAGGGCTGGCCGTCCAGAAAGTGATCGATGCGATCTATCGCTCCTCGGATGAAAGCCGAGCCATTGTGGTCGCTTAGAGTTCTTGCTCAGCGAGTTCCTGTTCGGCAATGATCTCATACGGTGTGAGACCGCTTCTGATGCCGTCCAACAGCCGAAAGGCGTCATCTGGCGAAAGGAAATGCCGCGTAACGACCCGACCCAGCGGAGTTGGCTCGAGGCCATCGATGAACTCCCATTCGAGCAGTTTGCCAATCGCTCGCGTAGTATCGATCTCACCCAACATGCGGTCGTTGAGCCGCTTTGCTGACTTGCCGCCGACCGTAATGTTCGCCAGCGTTTCTTCGACGGCGGCGGCCTCGTCGTAGACGTTTCGAACGTCTTCCATCTCGCCTTTTAGTAGTTTGAACGCGACTTCGTCTTCGGTCATCTCCATCGAGTTATGATAGGTGCAGTCGGGTTCGATAAGCATATAGACAGTCCCGCGGTCGTGGTAATCTGGTCGGCCTGCCCGGCCGAGCATCTGGCTGAACTCTTGGACAGAGAGCCACTCGATGCCCATCGCCAGCGAATCGAAAATAACCTGTGAGGCCGGAAAATCAACCCCTGCGGCGAGCGCGGCGGTGGTGACGACTGCCGACAGTTCCTGGTCGAGAAACTTCGATTCGACCTGTTTGCGCTTTTTGTAATCGAGACCTGCGTGATACGGTGCCGAATCGTACTGGAGTTTCCGGCTAATCGTATGACAGCGCCGACGGGAGTTGGTAAAGATAATCGTTTGGCCACGATAGCCTTTCGAGGATTGCTGGTCGAACGCCCGCTTGACAAGCCGGTTTTCGAGTCTGAGTTTTTCCTGGCCGTCTGCGAAAGTGACGTGTCGCTCGATGGGAATCGGTCGTTCTTCGAACTCGATAACTCGAGCCTTGAGTCGGCCAGCCAGCCACTCGGGGTTGCCGACAGTCGCCGACAGATAGATCCACTGCGCACCGTCGTACCCGCCGTGGTGCGTGCTGCGGGCACGCTGTTCGCAGTAGTATTTCAGTCGAGAGATTAGCCCATCGAGGCGGTGGCCGCGTTCTTGTTCTTTGAGCGTATGAACCTCATCGATAACGACCGTCCCCACATCGCCGAGATTCTTGCCCGTCCGGAGGGCGTGGTCGATGCCTTCGTAGGTGCCAACGATCACGTCCGCCGACGGGTCGAACTGACTGCCCGAATCGGCAATCCGGCTTGCACCAACCCGGATCGTTACATCGAGACCGAGTTCAGCATACTGCTGTGTGAAATCCTCGTGTTTCTGGTTGGCGAGTGCGACCAACGGAACCAAAAACAGCAGTTTTCCCTTGCCTTTCAGCGCACGGTCGATTCCGGCGAGTTCGCCGACGAGCGTTTTGCCGGTCGCAGTCGCACTGACGACCAGTTGATCTTCTGCCTCGAGCAGGCCGTTTCTGACCGAGAGACTTTGGACTGGAAGCAGCGAGCTAAAACGAGATTCAGTCATTGCTTTGAGCCGGGGATGAAGATCCAACTCGGTGGTTGTGACCGGATCAACATCATCGACAGTTGCGCTGATGACGTCGAACTTAGTGAGGTCGGGATCGAGCTGCCCCGAAAGCAGATCAACGATCCGATCTAGATCTTGAACCTCGAGCAACAACTCCTCGAGGCGGTCTTGGGCAGAACTGGTGAACTGGCCCTTATATGAGAGTTCCCGCTCGAGTTCTTCGACCGCACAGTCCGGACAGATCTGTTCGCGATCCGTTTTGATTGCTGTCTCGTCGGTAATCGGTGAGTATCGGCCACCGCTGGCACAGTACCGACAGGTTCGAACCACGGCTGCGTTGAGTTGATAGCCATCGAGCATTTCTTGGAGTTCGTTGCGAGCCGCACGAGAGGTCTGCTGAGAGATCCGAATACGGCTGGCGTTACGTGCGAGATCAACGAACTCATCGGGGCTGCGTGGCTCCTCGCTGGTTCCCTGCATGCGGCGGAACCGTCCCGGTCGTGGGCCTGCGTTCGTCTCTTTGAGCTCGAGGCGACCCTGAAACACACGCCCCCTGTTTTTCCGAGCGACGACCTGATAGGAATCGCCGGTTTCGTGGAGAAACAGGATATCGACCGCTGGAACCTGCTGTGACACGCCCGGAGCTATGCAATCGGAGTATATCAGCGGTTCGGCTCAGTGTCGATGGATCGACGGCCAGTTTAATACCATCTCACCGACTAGTGGTGCGTATGCGTGGCATTCGTCTCGGGAGCGCGTTTGGCATCCCGGTGCAACTCAACTGGACGTTTCTTTTGATCTTGCCGATCTTTGCGTGGATCATTAGTTCGGACATCGCGTTGCTCACCGAAGTCGTCAACGACGTGTTGGGCTCTTCGATAGCAACTGAACCGCTCACGGTCGGCTGGATGCCGTGGATACTCGGCTTTGCGGCCGCTGGCGGGCTGTTTTTCGGCGTGTTACTCCACGAGTTCGGCCACTCGCTGGTGGCGTTGCGCTACGGACTGGAGATTGAATCCATTACTCTGTGGCTGCTCGGCGGCGTTGCAAGCTTCAAAGAGATGCCCGAAGAGTGGCTCAAGGAGTTCAACATCGCTATTGCTGGGCCGATAGTGAGCGTGCTCGTCGGTGTGGTCTCATACATCGGCTTCGTATTGACGCCGGCAGGCTTGGGGTCTGTGCAGTTCGTGTTGGGGTATCTCGCGCTCATGAACATTGCACTGGCAGCGTTTAATATGCTGCCCGGGTTTCCAATGGACGGCGGTCGGGTTCTGCGAGCACTCTTGGCCCGAAAACGGCCACACGCCCAGGCGACCCAGATGGCCGCCGAAGTCGGCAAAGTCTTTGCGTTTATGCTCGGCATTGTCGGACTGTTTGCGTTCAGTCCGCTTTTTATTCTGCTTGCGTTTTTCATCTACATTGCAGCCTCCGGCGAGGCCCAACAGTCGACGGTCAAAGCCGCCTTCCAGGGTGTGACTGTTCGAGATATCATGACTCCCGGCGAGCAGTTGCATATTACCGAGCCACAGACGACGATCTCGGAACTGCTCGAGCGGATGTTTACCGAACGGCATACGGGGTATCCGGTCGTCGACACACGGGGTGAGCTTGTCGGCATGGTTACGCTCGATGATGCCCGGACAATCAAAGAGATCGAACGCGATGCCTACCGGGTCGAAGACGTAATGGAACGCGACATTCAGGCCATCGAACCGCATGCGGATGCGATTACCGCACTGCGGACAATGCAGGAACACGGCGTCGGACGGCTGCCGGTAGTCGATGCCCACGGGAACCTTACAGGAATCATCTCGCGGACGGATCTGATGACCGCATTCAACGTCATCCAGAGCCGCGGTGATAACAGTTCGATTATCCGCTCGGAAAACTCGAGTTCGAGTCTCCCGCCCGTCCGATAGTACGGGCTCGAACCGCCTTGGCTTCGAGTCGGTTGTGTGCTACAAAGGGCGTGACGAACAGTCTGTGACCGGAGAGTTCGTTCGTTGTTGACTAACTCTCAGCAAAGCGATTCATAAGCGTACCACCGGGGATACATCACAGCCTTTGTGAATATGACGTTCTGACGTATACATCCGCCACAAACGATCTACTCACGAATCCGGAATCTGGTCGAGTGCTCGAGTCAACTCGTCTCGGTCGGGAAGAACGTAGATCCGACACTGTGTTTCGCGGCCCCCAATTTCGATCGCAGAATCGATCGTAAACGCATACTCCTGGTCGCCGTCCAGTCGGCCGATGACATTCTGCATCACGTTTGTACCTGTATCGCGGACGTACTCCGGCGGCGAGTGCTCAATTGACGTCTGGAGTGTATTTGCCCACCCATCGATGAACCCACTTGTGAGAATGTTACCTAGCTCTTCGATTGCGGCCTGCATCATCGAATCACTGACATCCTCACCGCCAGGCATCATCGCGGATGCCACAGCGCTGGCCGAGGCTTCGTCGAACAACAACAGAAAGTAGCCGCTCGGCAGGCCGTTCATCTCGAAGACCGAACCGACATGCGTTTGATGACCGATATGTGCGGCCATATCCGACAGCGCCATGAATCGCAGTTGGCTCACGTCGACGTCGGTGGTAAGTCCAGTAAGCATCGCGATCTGCTCGGAGGCACGCTGGGCACTCTGTTCGGCGAAATCGTTGAACACAGTGAGCTTTTCAGCCGGAACTGTCGGCCCGTTCGACCGCCCAGCAAGCAAACTGACAAACTCGTCGTACTCGGGTATCAAATACAGTGGTACCTCCAGGCCAGCGTCTGTGGCCTCAAGTTTGCTCTGGAACAAAAATACCCCCTCAGCAGCCGCTTCGCGGCGAGTCAGTCGTGGAAGAATTCGTGTCCCAGTCGCCTCGAGATATGTTGGTGGGGTCATATCGACCTCGACACCGAGGTAGTTCGCCCACCCATCGACGAACCCGCCTATCATAATATTTCCAATCTCTGAAAAGGCACCGCCAGCCATTACCCCGGCAGCCGACGCACCGGGAATCTGTTGTCTGATCTGATTTGCTGAGTCGGGTTCAAAAATCAAAACTGTCTCGCCTGATAGCCCCCCCTCGAGTCCGACCTGGACGCCTATATACTGCTGGCCAGCAAACGTCTCTTGGAGAACGGATTCCGTAACGAGGCTGACATCCGTTATTTTGTCGTGAATATCGAGTCCCGTGAGCTGCGAGAGCGAGGACGCTGAGTGATGTGCACCGCGGGAAGCAAGATGGTTAAACTGTTCTAACTGGTTGATTTCGATTCTCATGAGTGACTGTCTCCGTCAGGTGACTGGGAAATATAGTGATGAATACTGACTGATAGACCGTCAAGAGAGTTAACATTCGTGGTCTTAGATCTGACACCGTAATCGTATATCTGTCAGTTAAAACACAACGTCCGCGAGAAGCAAGACCACACCAAGCCGACAGAAACTGCACGTTCTTCCACATCAGTACTCCGAACAGAAAGGTCCAGGTGCGAGAATCGAACCCGCGTCTCAGCCTCCACAAGGCTGAAGGATAGTCCACTACCCCAACCCGGACACGCAATCAAGGGTACTCTACTCGCAAAGAAATACGTTACGACTCGGCGATTGCTGCGGGGCAGTCTGTCATACCCCACACTCGAGGGCTGCCTACCCGCCGTTCGGTCTTCTGGCTTTCAGCTTCCCTGAACGCGACGTTTTTTATCCTCCCAGCCGAACCCCCGGCTACAGTGGCCATCACGGACAAGATCTACGTCAAAAACCACCGGCAACTTGCCTCGCAGCTCGAGACGAGTTTCCCTAAAAGCGCGTTCGCGGGGGCGACGCTCGATCTCCTGTTTACCGGCGACAGTCTTGCCAATCTTGATTCGACTACTCGTGATCGGGTGTTGGATTTCGCCGAAGACTTTCTGGACTGCGATTGTGAATCACACCCTTACTGTGGCTGTGCGGAACGCAAGTTCATGCAATACATACTGGAGCTTCGCGCCGAGGGCCTCGGGCCGGACGATATCGTCCACGTGATGGGCGACGACTACATGCTGTATGCCTACTCGGGCGATATTCTGTCGTTTTTGGATCAATCAGTCCGCACTCTCGAGGCCGCCGAAGCACTCGCCGAAACCGAATCGGGCCTCGACCGAAGCACCGAATTGCACGAAGCCAAACAGGAACTCACCGGCAGCTAGGTGGGACGATACGGCTTGCTCACCAAGCACTCTGTAGGTTAGTTGCGTCCGACAGTGCTTCTCGAGACAATGGATCTTATAACGGTGAATTATACCGGCCTGGAGGCCACGTAGGCCTATCCAGTTGTGAACTGTATGACAGTGTTTCAGTATCAGTCTGAGCAATTAGTTACTGCTGTAGGTGAGTTGACGAACGGTTTCTGTATGTCAGTATCAGCACACTTCACAGACAGTACCCATTTCGGGAACCGGCGTGTAATACAGAAGTTAGCGTGAACCGCATTAGAAAATTAGCTATTGGCATACTGTCTTGAAAAATTGTCTCACCAAAAA
>LKML01000002.1 GCA_001563795.1 Haloferacaceae archaeon B1-Br10_E2g22
CCTGCAGCGCCCATACCAGATTTTACGGGACATAATCGCCAGACGGCGAAGCGTATGCTGCCCGAGATGTCGCAAGGTGTTTGCTTTCGTTCGATGGGCAACCAGGTGAGTAGTTGGATAGCAGTTCCATGCCGAGACGATTTCGTAGCAGTCTCATAGATCGTTCACCAGTACTGAACTACTGTGTCGCTGGGGAGTCGCGGCTCAACGGAATCGATAGATTCCGTGATCCGCACCGACGATAGTTCGCTACTCCGCCAGCAGCTCGTAGTCAAAAAGCTCGAGAACCGGCTGCTGCGACGCCAGATGACCGCAAAACAAGAGGAGATCGAACAGCTTGAGGCTCGCCTCAAGCAGTACGAAAACCCAAACACACTTGCTCCTGGACGTACTCAATAAACGTCTGATATGAGTCACTATCTGTTCCACCAATTGTCCGGAAGAAACTCGTATCAACGATGAGTACAGTCGGGAACGGAGATGGGTGTTCCTCACTCATCGGCGCGCTGATATGGCCCCTGCTCGAGTGCCCGGTCGTGAACGTCCACGTCGAATGAAACCTGGTTCAGCGTTGGATCGTCTCAGCGTGTTCACGAATCGTCTCGCGGTCGTCGTCGGCAACCGTAAGCGACAACGTCGATGGCTCGGGCGGCTCGTCGTGTTTAGTAGGCACTGAGTCGACGGCCTCTCCTAGTGTCTCGGTGCCGCCGTGGGTCTCAATGATCGTCTCGATCCGGTCGAGTTCTGCACGGAGATGCTCGTGTGTCGTTGCGTAGCTCATAGCAGTTCGTCCCGGTCGACGGGCAGTTAGGGCACGTGCTGCGGAATCAAATAAAAACTCTCAGCCAAGAGTATTTATACTAGTACGCAGCCAACCCCGCCAAGAAGTTACAATGGGATTTCGGAACGCACAGCAGTCGAACGACAAAACCGACACAGCGACTCGGTTGACGGCCCATTCGCCGACCACGGAGTCGGCGGCTGAGCAGTCGATACCAGCACCGGCCCAGATGGGGCAGGTGTGGCCCTCAATCGAGCGCGCTGAACAGCACTTCGGGATGGAGATTCCGAATGAGTCGACGCTCCAGCGGCTCGAAGACCACGAACGAGCGTACGGACGCGACACCCACCAGTGGATCGCCGAAGGGATGCCCGTCGATATTACCGGCAGCCTCCGCGATATGGAGGCGTTTCGTGAGCGGCAGGCCGAACGCCCGCCGGAAGTGCCGACGAATATCGAACGGCAAAACCGGCGGTCAGTGCTGCGCAGTGAGAAGGCCGCCACGGAGACAGAACCGGCTGGCGAGAGTGGCGTTCCCGAACCAGTTCGGGATGTACTCTCCTCTCGTGGCCAGTCGCTTGATCCCTCGTTTCAGCGCGCGATGGAGGATCGAATGGGTGATTCCTTTGGCGATGTTCGGATTCATACCGGACCATCGGCCACAGAAGCCTGTGAGTCAATCAACGCGCGAGCGTTTACTGTCGGCAACCATATTGCGTTCAATCAGAGTGAGTATGATCCGGAGTCGCCGGAAGGCCAGCACGTGCTAGCGCACGAATTGGCGCACGTCCGGCAGCAAACTGAGGGTGCAGTCTCGATGCTCCCACAGAAGGATATGGAACTTGAGGTCGACCCTGATCCCGCGCTCGAGCGCGAAGCCGAAGAGGCAGCCCAGCAGGCGATGGCCGAGGGTCCGGTCGTCGTCAATCGGATGGACTGTGAGATGCAGATTCAACGCATGCCGGATGTCGAGCTGCTTGCGGACGCTCGTCAGGAGGCATCTGACCGGTTCGGATCGACAGACCAAGCAAATGTCTCTACAGATCCGGAAGCACTCGCCAAGGAGGTCGAACAGCTGAAAGAAGGCCAACAAAAGATGATGGAGGCACTTACTGAGGCCCAACCAGGAGCTGCCTCAGACGGCGACTGGGTTGAAGCAGCCACCAAAGGCGCACTCGGCTCACTTGCGGGAGCCGGAGCTGGTGCCGCTTTCGGTGCGGCTGCAGGCTCAGTTGTCCCCGTAGTTGGAACCGCTACCGGAGCCGCAGTTGGCGCAGCCGTTTCCGGGTTCGCAAGCGATGTGACCAAAGAAACGGTCGAAGTGCTCGCTGATAACCGACCAGAAGGGAAAGGCGTCGAACTTGAGCGGATGTACGAAGATATCCGCGAGATGTATAACGAATTGAAGGATGAAGGTATTGGGCATGGTGGTCACCATGCTTCAATTGAGTGGTGATTTAAATGAAAGCAACTATCAAAAAGGAAACAGATGGAGCTTTCGGCGTCGAAGTTATTGATAATAATGGTGGAGAACACCGAATCGCCGTTGGATACGGTGGCGAAATAAAAGCTCACCAATGCGAAGCATACGCTGACGATCCAAGCAATCGAACGGACGAGGAAAACGAGCACAACAACCAGGCTCGTCGCTTTACTCGGTTCTACGTGTACCGAGAACGCGGATACGATACTGTCGACCATATTGAGAACCCGGATTACGTCGACACCGTGCGTCAGGCCATTCTATCACTGTCCAACGAGGAGTTCACACGGTTCTTTGGGCCGCTGTATCAACAACTTCAGAGCCACCACGAGGATGTCGACCAACTGGTTGATCTCCCAACCGGTGTCCAGAAACCTGATGCCGTCGTCTACAAACTCGACACCTACCTCGGAGCCGATATCGAGGGGAGTGATCTGACTGATCAGGTGTGTGCGTTGGCGGACGCGCATGGGTTGGATTTTGAGGAGGGACGAACTCCAAAGAGTGGTGCTGCAGTCACGAAAGACGACAGAGAGGCGTGGGCCGACCTGGGAGAGCACCTGATTGATCTCACAGCACCTACAGAGCTTGATTTCGAACTGAGCGCGACGTCGGGAATACACGTTGGGTTCCCAAATGCCCGTGGCGAACACGAGGTCGACTGGGCCGACCAACCACTCGACAGAGAACCTGACGCCCGGATAGAACTCATGCCAGTAGATCCTGGAACGCTCGACGCCTTCAGAGAATACCTCGATCACCATCTCCGGTGTCAGATCCGGGATTGCTTTGTGGGTATGGGGCTAACACCGCCAGAACCGTACCGAGTTGTCGGCTTCGGGAAGTTCATTTACGCACGTCGATACGATTATTACGATCTATATCCACAGTTGCATCTCCGCGATGGCGATCATCGCGCTACCATCAGTTCATAGACAACTGTGCGAACTTCTCGAACACCAAAACCAGACACAAATTGTACACAACTCTCGAAATCCATGCTTGCGGTCGACCCTGATCCGGTGCTTGAACGCGAAGCCGAAGAGACTGCCCAGCGAGTAATGGAAGGTGGCGAGTTAGGCATCCAGCGTTTGGCAGATACCGAGGTACACGTTCAACGGGCAGGTCTCGGGAGCCATACCCATCAAGATGTGACGTGGTCACCCGGCAGCCGTCCAGATCAGCCTCAGCAACCGGTGCAATCGGATCAAGAAACAATCGAGGTTGAGGTGGGTAAAATCGAAGCTGACCCAGAGACGCTGGCCGAGGAAGTCCAGCAAATCAAAGCCGACCAGCAGTTAGTGATGGACACACTGACTGAAGCCAAACCAGGTGCGGCGAGTACGCCTGGTATCGACGATCTCGCCAAAACTGCAGCTAAAGGCGCGAGTGGATCACTTGCGAGTGCTGGTGTCGGTGCTGTTGCTGGCATGGCGAGTGACCTCACCAAGGTGGGTGTCGACTACGCTGCTGATCGGATTACTGGCAACGCCCAGCAGTTAGATCAGATGTACAGCGAGATGAATAGAATGTGCAAAGAAATGAAAGAAAGGGCTCTGGTGAATCGCTAGACTGCGTCGAGTTTATCCGTCAAAACTAGGAAGACGAAGCGGGAAATTGGCGATGCTCTATGTCGAAAATCTCCCGCTTCACGAGCAAAGCAGTTACGTTGGCTAAAAATGTTATTGGTGGCCGAGGCTTCGCCGACTACGCACTTGTGTCGCTCCACTGTCTACGGATTTACCTCGGTGAATCCTACCAAAACGCACTCGACCTGCTAAGCGAGATGCCGCATATTTTGGCCGAGATCGGCCTCGAAGAGGGCGATCTCCCTGATCACTCGACGCTTGTTAAGGAGTTTGATAGGTTTCAGATGAAGGTTTGGCGAGTACTGCTCCGACTCTCGTCGGAGATGCACGATCTTTCTGGTCGTGCTGCCATCGACGCCACGTTTTTCGACCGCGAAAACGCAAGCAAGCACTACTGCAGACGCATAAATTATCGCGTTCAGACACTCAAAACAACTGCTCTCGTCGATACTCGTTCTCAAGCCATCCTTGAGGTTCACTGTACGACCGAGAAACGTCACGACACCCACCTCGGCTGGCAACTCGCCTGCCGCAACGCAGGCGAGTTGCGCAGCCTCGCTGCGGACAAAGGCTACGATTGGCAGCAGTTACGCGATAACCTGTGGGAAGAGGGCGTGAGACCGCTCATCAAGCACCGTGAGTTTCGCCCCATCGATCACGCGCACAACGCACGGATCAATGAGGCTCTCTACGGCCAAAGAGCACTGTCTGAGACCGTTTTCTCAGTGATCAAGCGCACGCTCGGCGACGCCGTGCGTGCGCGAAGTTGGTACTGCGAGTTCCGTGAAATCGTTCTAATGTGTGCGGTCTATAACATCAAGCGTGCTGTGAGCTAGGCAAATCAAACGCCGTATGGTGATTCACCACGGCCTAATATTGTGATGCTGTTCTGTAGTCTCGAGGGTTCGCGTTTTGTATTGGATTCTGATAAGTATTACAAAGGTCAGATAGCTACCAGAAGCCAACACCGCACCGAGTCGTCCTCACTGTATCGACAGCCCAACTCAACTCCAGCCTGTTCGAGATGCCAACAGAGGTCGGTATAGCGTTTTGCGTTGGTCGAACGCCCAGAGACGAGCAGTTGTAGGCGAATCCACGATTGAAGACTACGGCGAGGTCGGCCACGCACTTGGTAACTACACAGTCTCGAATCATCACCGACCAGTCAAACAGACGCTTTGAGCGCGAAGCTGGTCTTAGATACACTCGAATCATAGGCTAAAAACAGGGTAAATGCTGTCTGTTCCAGTACAATCAGGTATACCAGAGTGCCCAGAGAATCAATACGCCCTGAATCGGGAGTCTACCCCAGCGAACCAACTCGGAGGGGTCGCCTCCGCCAGGCATTCCTTCAATGACGACACCGTGAGTTGCCATATAGATATTTGCTGGGAAGATAGCAATGAGTAAAACGACTGTCGCCCACGCTGCGTGCTGTCGACTTCGAGGTATCAAGAGCCCCAACCCGACCGCAATTTCGGCGAGCCCAGACAGATAGACAAGTGCGAGGGGTGCTGGAAAGAACGGTGGAATAATCTGAACGTACAGTTCCGGGACGATGAAATGTAACACACCTGCGATGATAAACGCCGAACCCAGTACATACAACAAGGGCGGTTTGAGCCGACCCAGGACGCCAGTCATTGTCGACGGATACTTCTCAGAGAAGTGAAACAGTTTCGTTCTCATGCTAAATGAGTAGGATTGTGCCTTCAGAGCGCCTCCTAAAATTACTCCCAGCAACTCAATCAATACATTGCTGGTTGCCCAACCCAGAGTAACTCCGAATGCCAAGTAGCCAGCACCGTCGGTCTCGAGTGTTTGTTGATTACAAAATGGCAATCACCTACGTAGACAGGCTGGTACACTGGGGCAACGTTCAGTTTGTAGTTGGCTAGCCGTAGCCGGCTCGAGCCCTCTCAGTCGAGCGTAGTTGGCTGTTTTGAGCTGGGAAGTTCGGCCCGGATGACACCTACCAACAACACGCCCGCGATCGCAGAACCTGCGCCAAGAAACAGCCAACTCACCCGGTAGCCGAAACCGTCGGCCAGGCGTCCAAACACAGGCGGTGCAACCAGTGCCCCGGTAATAAGTGCGAGCTGGCTGCCCGCAGTCGCAGCACCCATCTCGTCTGCTGGGACGAGCGTCGCCATACAGGAATAGTAGATGCCGGTATTTCCGAGAACGAAGAATCCGAGCGCAGAGAATGCAATCGCGCTGGCGAGCGGCGTGTTGCTCATCGAGACCACGACAAACAGACTGGCACTGGCAAACGTCTGGGCGATGAGTATCATGGTGATTCGGAGCCGTGGCTCTCCTGGAAGCACGTCGGCGAGCCATCCCGTCAGCACGCGGCCCACACTGCCGAACAGTTGGACGAGCGCGAAGACGTAGCCACCGAACACTACGCTCGCACCGACAGACTCCTCAATATAGAGGATTGTGTACCCTGTCGTCGTGAACAGTGCCGCGCCGAGAAAAAAGCCCGCCGCACTCAGCATGTAATAAGGGGTGTTCGAGGCCAGCCGACGAAAGTTCGGAACTGTACCGCTGCTGCCATCGGCTTCGCCGTCATAGAGAACGAAAAACGCAAATGCAACGACGACAGCGAGGACAGCGGCGAGAAGAAAGCCTGCCTGCCAGGAAATTACCGTGGCGAGCCCAGTCACAAGCAACGCACTGATACCACTGCCGGCAGTGACGCCGACCTGTTTGATGCCGATTGCGGTGTTCTGTCGACTGAGGTCGATGCTGTCGAAAACCGCCTTGTTCGTTCCCGGAATGGCCGTCCCGTAGGCGGAACCGAGAACGAACACGGCACAGAGCAGGAGTGCGTACGACGGGGCTCCAGCAACGAGCAAGACCCCGACTGCAAGCCCAAGCAGCCCTAAAAAGAGTGTTCGGTGTTCGCCATACCGATCCGTTGCAGCCCCCAGCGGCAAAAGAAAGACCGCATACCCGAGCGTGAGGCCAGTAACAACGACTCCAACCTCAAACCGACTGAGTCCGAAGGCGTCCCGAAAAAACGGTGTGGCGGCGAACACCGCGTAGTAACAGATGCTGGCCGAGATCTGCCACAGTGTAATAACCGACACTGTCCGCCAGTAGGAACGATCGAGAAACTGAGAGTGTTGTAAGTCCATCACCGAGACCATAAGTGGTCACTCATCGTTCCATTCGCCGCCGACGCGGTTGAGGCCCATCATCGCCTCACCTGGATGTTCAGTGAACACGACTTTCATGTTCTCGTCTGGAACGTCGTACGTCGTCGAGGCGTGTTTCATAACTGCAAGTGCGAACGCTCGTTTGTGCTCAAACGGCCGTCCGCGCCGGATTTCAGCGTCTAAGAACAGCAGTGGCCCCTCGAGGGCCCGCCCAAGATGGAGGTCAGCCGGCTTGCGGTCACGGATCGTGACGGCGACGTGGCTTTCGGTTGTTTTCATTTCGGCCGTATACAGCTCTGTGACGGTATTTGCAAACGAAGTTTTCTCCGCAGCCGACAGCGACAGCGTCGTATCGAACTGCAGTAGTGGCATGGTACGTCTCGGCTTGTATCTGTCTTGTATCTTCGGGGATCTACTGGCGGTAGTAGGGGGTGATGCTGTGGGGATATCTTTCGGATTCCCATCAGCCAAGAGCAGTTTCTCTTAGAATAATTTTGTGCGCGGTGTTTATTTTACAATAGGTGTATTTTAGAGAATATAGTTTTAATATTTAACACATATTTTCGCTTTTAGTATCTTTTGTACCCTCATTTCTGAGTTAGATTTATGATTGTGCATACACCTTTCTTGTGTGTAGGTTAACATCAATGCCTGAAATTGCATTCGAAGTTGACGTTGATAGTCCTCCAAGCGAGCAGCCGGATGCCAAACCGTTCAACCGATGGCACCCGGATATTCCGGCAGTGGCAGAAGCCGACCCTGGAGAAACGATGCGTCTGGAAGCCCTCGATTGGACCGGAGGGCAGATCAAAGACGATGATAATGCGAATGATGTCCGAGATGTGGATCTCACCCAAGTCCATTATTTAGCAGGCCCAGTGCATGTAAACGGTGCAGACCCTGGTGACCTTCTCAAAGTAGAGTTCCTCGATATGGGTCCACTCAATGATCGTTCAGAGTTTGGGTTCACAGGCACCTTTTCGCAACAAAACGGTGGTGGATTCCTTACAGACCACTTCCCGAACGCTACGAAATCGATCTGGAACCTCGAGGGCTATACAGTCTCGTCTCGACATATTCCGGATGTTCGCTACGAAGGAAAAATTCACCCCGGCCTTGCAGGCTGTGCGCCGAGCCAAGAACTCCTCGAGGAGTGGAACAAGCGTGAACAAGCGTTAATCGACAAACACGCAGAAGACCCCGAATCGATACCGAACCATCCAACAGGGAAACAACAACCAGGTGTCGCAAACCCGCCGACTCCAGAGGGCGCGATGATGGGTGAGATGGATCCAGAGGAAGCCGAAAAAGCCGCCGAAGAGGCTGCTCGGACGGTTCCACCACGCGAACACGGTGGCAACCACGACATCAAAGACCTTTCAGTAGGGTCTACGGTCTACTTCCCTGTCTACGTTGAGGGTGCGAAGTTTGCACTTGGAGACTTCCATGCTTCACAGGGTGACGGCGAAATCACCTTCTGTGGAGCGATTGAGATGGCAGGGTACGCTGATGTGAAGTTCGATGTGATCAAAAACGGTATGGAAAAACATGGCGTCGACCATCCGATCTTCGAGCCAGGTCACCGAGGACCGGCGTTTGAGGACTACGTTACGTTCTGTGGCTACTCAGTCACCGAAGACGGCGAACAGAGATACATCGATTCGCATACTGCCTACCGACGTGCCTCACTACAGGCAATCGATTACCTCAAAAAATTCGGCTACACTGGCGAACAAGCCTACCACATTCTCGGAACCGTTCCGGTAGAAGGTAGACAAAGTGGTGTCGTCGACATTCCCAACGCCTGTTCGACACTCGCCGTTCCGAAAGGAGCCTTCGAGTTTGACATCTCTCCCAGCGGCCTCGGAGACAACAGTACAGACCGCGGTAATGTCTGTGTGACTGATAATCCGCTGTCGTAACTCTCTCAATACCCTTAGTTATCGATGGCAACCACACCCGAATCCACAGAAAGGGCCGATGCTGATCCCTGCGAGTGCGAACCGGTCGAATCTGGTATCACACTCGCCGAGACGATTCATTCGACCCTTGGACCGAACGGAATGGACAAGATGCTGGTCGGCTCCAATGGCCAAGTTATCGTTACCAACGATGGTTCCAGTATTCTCGAGCGGTTAGATATCACCGAACCAATCGGCCAAGTCTTGGAGAATATGGTTCGGATCCAACGGCAGGCAGTCGGTGATGGCACCACGACTACGCTGGTGCTTATCGGGGCACTCCTTTCGAACGCCCAAGTGCTCCGAGAAGACGGACTCCATCCGACAACCATCATCAACGGATACTATCAAGCCGCTTGTTTCGCTCAAAACCAGCTTTCGAACTACACACTCAGCGTCTCCGGTGACGATAATGAACGTCTCGAAAGCGTTGCGAAAACAGCTGTAACTGGTCGGTGGGACGATCAGTCGACTGAATTATTTGCTTCACACGCGCTTCGGGCCCTCAGTGCGGTCGATTTCGAGTCATATCGATTTTCGGTCGATGCGTACCCTGGCGGCGAACTCCAAGATTCTCATGTCGTCGAGGGGGTTGTTGTGGATCTCGATACGTCCTCAACAACCATCGAAGTGCTCGATACACGTGGGTTCCAGAGTTTTACCGCACCACGCATCGTGCTGGTGAGCTCCGAGCTCACTGTTGATACTCCCAGCCGTGTCGAGAGAGCGACGATCACAGATCCACAACAGGTAGAGGAGTTCCGCAGATACGAACAGATGGTTCGGGACACAGTCGTCCAGCAACTGCGTGCGGTGGATGCAGATATCGTGTGCTGTCAAAAATCGATCGACCAAGAGATCTGTACTAAACTAGCTTCTGAAGGTATTCTCGCCGTCGAACGGACGCGCCAAGATGAGTTCGATGCCATCGCTCGGTCTACAGGAGCAACCGCTGTTCAGTCACTCGACGAGCTGACTCAGCGGGCTGTTGGCTCTGCTGAATCAGTCCGTCGAAGACAGTTCGGCACCGCAAACGTGCTCAGTATCTCCGGGCAACACAAAGCGCCACACGCAACGCTCTGTATGCGAGGTGGTACACCCCACGTCTCGGATGAAATAGAACGCATCACACGGACGTGTTCGAGAGTCATCCAACATGCACATACAGATGGGGCAGTGGTAGCCGGAGGTGGAGCCACAGCGATGGCACTGGCTCGAGATCTCTCGGCGTTCGCCGAGAGTGTATCCGGCCGACAGCAACTCGCTCTCAGAGAGTTTGCCGACGCGCTCGAACGCCTGCCAGGAGTTCTCGCAACGAACGCAGGAAACAGTCCAATCGAGACGCTCGCAGTTCTTCGTAACCGACACGACGACGGTAACTCCGCAGTTGGAATCAGTCGGTCTGGGACGCCAGGTGATATGATCGAAGCCGGCGTCTTAGAGCCGCGTGCGGTTTTCGAACACAGTTTGCATACAGCTTTCGAAACCGCATCACTGGTGCTCCGTATTGATTCGGTTGAAAAAGCCGCAGAGCCGAAGTCGGATCATCATCATCATCAACATTCAGACTGCCATCGGAGTTGTGACCACCACGATCATTCGGAAACGGCCCACCACTCCTGCGGGGGTTATCCGTGGGCCCTGAGCCACTGAGTACTCGAATTTTTCGCTACTGATCACTGACTCGACACAACGTTACACATGCAACGAGAAAACCCGCTCATTTGGCGTCGACAACTCCTCACAAAGCTCGAGCCAGTCTTGTTAGTTGGTATTGGGGGGTTCGCTGGCGCAAACCTACGGTATGCTGTCGACCTCGTGGCTCCTGGCGTGGTTGTCGGGACGTTTCTCGTCAACGTTCTCGGGAGCTTCGCACTGGGAGTTCTCGTCTACGATTCACTGAACAGCCCTGCGATTGCCGAGAACTCTCGGTTGGTGTTCGGAACCGGATTTCTGTCTTCGTTTACGACCTACAGTACGTTTGTCCTCGATACGATCCTTGTTGAGCCACTGATAGCTGCAGGATACGTCATTGGTAGCTACATCGTAGGTTTTCTCGCGGTCATGGCCGGTCGAATGTTCACCGAAGGCGGTGAGTGGTGATGGCACTGACAGAGCCTGCGTATCTCGTCGGGACTGGTGGAGCGATCGGTGCCATACTTCGGTATGGGGTGGCGAACGCACTCCTCTGGTGGCGAGGCCCACATACGTTCCCTGTTTCGACATTGGTCGTCAATGTGCTCGGAACCTTCGTACTGGGGGTGATAATCTTCGGTAGCGGCGGCGATGAGACGACACTGTTGGTCGGTGTGGGTGCCTGTGGTGCGTTTACGACATACTCGTCGTTTAGCGTCCAAACGGTACGGCTCTGGGAGGATGGAAAATACGGGTATGCTGTGGTGAATGCAGTTGTAAACTTCGTATTCAGTGCTGCTGGTTTCGGGCTAGCTTGGCTGGTAGTTAGCTAATCGCGATCAACACCCCGTGAAAATCGTTTCATTGGCCTACCGTGTGACTCAAAAAATCACCGAGCCTACTTTACACTGATTACCTGCAGGTAATAAGCACTATAGCAGCATTCATCTGTAGACGTAAGGTCGTGGTCAGTGTGACACGGTTCGGGCGGCAGCGAAATTGGCTGGTCTCGGTCAAAGAATCCCTCAGGCTCGAGGCTGATACTTGCAATCTCAGCAGACAACACTGGCCAATCTTCCGGAGCAAGCACGTGGTTGACGACTTGGGTGTACCAAACAACGATGTCTTTGACGACGACCGACCAGACGTTTAAAGAAAAGCACATATACAGTATTGACTTCCTGTTATGTGTAGAAATTTGAGAAAATTATATGTGTATTGCAACTGTTAGGGTAGTATGGCTGTAGAAACAGCACAAGTTGATCACCCGTACGATCCACTAACTCCTGATGAAATCGACAATGCACGCGACATTCTTGAGAAAGAACGAGAGATAGGAGGCGAGTGTCGCTATGTTAAGATTGTTCTCGAAGAGCCCTCAAAAGAGGCGATAAAAGGGTACGAAACAGGCGAGGGCCCAATCGATCGGGAAGCGTTTGTTATTCTCCGCGACCGAGAACGAAAGACGACCTACGAAGCGGTTGTCTCACTAACTGATTCTACTGTCAGCTCTTGGGAAGAAAAACCGAACGTGCAACCGTCGATTACGCTCGCCGAGTTCGATGAATGCGAAAAAGCAGTCAAGAGCAACGAAGAATGGCGACAGGCCGCAGCAAAACGCGGTGTCGAGGAGTTTGATCTCGCCATGGTCGATCCGTGGTCTGTTGGTCACCATCTCGTTCCCAGCGATCTCGAGAAGGATCGCCGGCTTGCCCACGGAATGACGTGGATTCGAACTAGCGAGCAGGACAACGGCTATGCCCGCCCGCTGGATGGGCTTCACGTTTGGGTTGATCTTGATGAGATGGAGGTTGTCAAAGTCCTCGACCGCGGGACAAAAGTCGAGAACGTGTTCGATGATCTCGAGGACGCAAAATACCGAGAGGAGGATCGTGAACTTCGAACCGACCTAAAGCCGTACAACGTTGATCAGCCAGACGGACCAAGTTGGGAGATTGATGGTCGGAAAATAGAATGGCAAAACTGGCATATCCGTATCGGCTGGACCCAGCGGGAGGGGTTAGTGCTGTACAATATCGGTTACGAGGACGACGGAGAGGTTCGAAAAATCATCCATCGGGCGTCTGCGGCAGAAATGAACGTTCCATACGGCGATCCTGACCCGAATCACAACTGGAAGAACGCCGGCGATATTGGTGAGTACAATATCGGCCGACTCGCGAATTCGCTTTCGGAGGGGTGTGACTGTCTCGGCTATATGCACTATCTCGATGCGGTGATGAACGATACCGATGGCAATGTCAGCATCGTCCCGAATGCGATTTGCATTCACGAGGAAGACTACGGGACGCTATGGAAACACACCAACTGGCGAACCGAAAACTCCGAAGTTCGGCGCAACCGTCGGCTGGTAATTTCGTTCGTCGCCACCGTGGGTAATTACGACTATCAGTTCAACTGGTATTTTTACCAAGATGCCTCGCTCGAGCCGCAGGTTCGGCTAACGGGGATTAACAGCAACGGTTTGGTTGCCCCAGAGACCGAGACCTCTCCGGGCTACTACGAAATGATGGCACCCAACATGAAGGGGATGGTTCATCAACACTTCTTTAATTTCCGTCTAGACATGGCCATAGATGGCGACGAAAACGCGTTGTACCGGCGGCAGAACCAGCAAATTCCGAAAGGGCCTGGCACGGAACAAGAAATCGTATGGGACGGCGAGGGTGACGGCAGCGGGCCAAACCCAACCGGCGCAGCGTTCTACACTGAGAAAACGCAGCTCAAGACCGAACAGGAAGCCCAAGAACTGATTAACTCTCTGAAAGGCCGCTACTGGCAAATCGAGAATCCAAACAAGACGAATGCGATGGGAGAACCAGTCGGTTACAGGCTTGTGCCCGGCGAGAACGTCGAAGCAGGAGCCCAGGCGCAATCTAGCGTCATGGAACGTGCAGGATACATCAAATATCACCTGTGGGCGACGCCGTACCACGAGGACGAACGGTATCCAGCCGGAGAGTATCCGAACCAGAACCCAGGTGGTGAGGGACTACCAAAGTGGACTGAACAGGATCGCTCACTTGACGACCAAGACATTGTCTTGTGGTACACCCTGGGTGTGAACCACGTCGATCGGCCCGAAGACTGGCCGATTTTGCCCGTCCACCTGGCGAGTTTCAAACTTGAACCGGTGTGTTTCTTCGACGAAAACCCAGCGATCGATGTCCCGCCTGAGCATGCGATCAAGGACATCCAAAAACGACGCGAAGAAAAATATGATAACCCAGACGCTGTCGCTGGCGACGACTGATGACCGCTGGTGCTATCGGTCTCCATCGGCTCGTCGAAAGTCTGGCAGTTGCTGGCCTCTGGGCCGCAGGAACAGCTATTGAGTTACTCGGCGTTGCCGTGTTTGCTGGTCACGTGACATCCTCTCCGGCGTAAACAGTAGTTGCCGAACGGTGAATGGCCCTACGAATACATTCTCAGTAGAAACAACACAAAATTTACCAAAATAAGCCAAAATATGCACACATTTTTCACGTCTATAGCCTAATTATTGTATATTTATGGCCCCAATGCCAAATGAAATGGAAATTCCACTTCATCTGTCTGGTTCCACGGTTGACCGTATCAGCGGTGATGATGTTGTCTGTCTCGTTGACGGCGAACACTATCCGCCGGTTACGACCGCAACACTCGAGGCCCTCGAGTCAAACGGTGCGGTCGTCTCAGGACTTGTTTTTCTGGGCGGTACCGAAAAGATCGAAGATCCGACGGCGGAGTTAGCAACGACTGGTGGCACTGATGCTGCCGAGATGTATATCGGCGAGGACGGAGACGTTCTCGGCGCGATCGAACGGGCAATTTTCGAACAGGAGCCGTCGGTCATCGTCGACCTCTCGGACGAACCGGTCGTGACCTACGAAGATCGATTCGAGATCGCCTCGACGATCCTCCCCCACGGCGCCGACTACGTTGGCGCGGATTTCGTCTTCGAGAGTCCCGAGGCCAACGACGTGCTCGAACAGCCGAGTCTTTCGATTATCGGAACCGGAAAACGAATCGGAAAGACTGCTGTGAGCGTCTCAATCGCTCGAACCATGGAAAAAGAGGGGTACGATCCGACAATCGTTTGCATGGGCCGTGGGGGGCCGCCCGACCCAGTCGTCGTCGACACGAGCGAGCGAAAAATCACTGCTGATACACTCATTGAACTGGCCGAGCAGGGCGAACACGCTGCATCGGATCATCTGGAAGACGCACTACTCGCCGGTGTGCCTACTGTCGGTTGTCGGCGATGTGGTGGCGGCATGGCAGGTAACCCGCTCGCCTCAAACGTTGTCGCCGGGGCCGAACAGACGGCCGGTCTCGCCGACGGCTTCGTTATCATGGAAGGATCGGGTGCAACGATGCCCCCAGTCAAGACGGACGCGAGAATCGCCCTCATTGGAGCGGCCCAGCCGCTCGAGCACATCCTCCAGTACTTCGGACAGTATCGCGTCCAAACGTCAGATCTGGCGGTAGTGACGATGTGCGAACAGCCGCTTGCAAGCGACGAGAAGATACAACAAATCGAAGAGGGGATTACCAGTATCGCCCCGGATATCGAATATCTACTGACGACGTTCAGACCAGAGCCTGGTGAAGATGTCTCAGGGCAATCAGTCTTTGTCGCTACGACCGCCCCTGAGTCGGTTGCACCCACTATTGAGACGACTCTGGAAGCCGAACACGGCTGTGATGTCGTCGGGCTCAGCACCAACCTCTCGAACCGGTCGAAACTCCGAGCGGATCTGGACGAACGAATGGGTGAGGCTGAGGTGTTGCTCACCGAGATCAAAGCCGCCTCGATCGACGTCGCCGGCCGATACGCAAAGGAAAACGGCCTGGAGATTGTGTTCATGCACAACGAGCCAACAGCGATCCGTGGAAGCGTCGACAGCCTCGAGGCTGGGGTACTGTCGCTCTGTGAACGGACGCTCGCCGACCGCAGGTCGGAGTGATGACCGAGGTACGCAAAGACGGGAACAGACATCCGTTCTCGAAGGGACTGCTTGCCACCTCGCTGGCGATCACCGGATTGCCACTGGAGGAACGATACGAGATTGTCAGGGAGATAGACCGCGAACTCGAGGGAGTAGAGACCATCCACACAAGGGAGATCCAAAAGCGGGTAGAACGGAAACTGCAAGAAAGAGGACTGCACAGAGAAGAGAAATTTTACCGGGTAACCAGACAGCTCTCGCGGTTGGAACAACCACTGTTTATTCTGCTGGGCGGCCCAGCTGGAATCGGCAAGTCGACGCTTGCTGTCGAACTCGCACACCGACTCGACATCAACAGGATCATCGAAACCGACACAGTCCGGGAGATTATGCGAAATATGGTGTCGGCAGAACTAGTTCCTTCCCTGTACCGATCCAGTTTCAACACCGACAAAACAGTGAAAGCAGACCTGGTTGACGATCCCCTGATCTACGGGTTC
This sequence comes from Haloferacaceae archaeon B1-Br10_E2g22, assembly GCA_001563795.1. Taxonomy (GTDB): domain Archaea; phylum Halobacteriota; class Halobacteria; order Halobacteriales; family Haloferacaceae; genus Halohasta. The sequence continues at coordinate 16,066 of LKML01000002.1, forward strand.
AACCAGCAAGTCGATGTCGTGAGCGCAGGGGTCAAACCGGTCATCGACAGAGGCGTCAAAGAGGGTGTGAACTCGATAGTCGACGGTGTCCACGTCGTGCCTGGCTATTTGGGGATGACGGATCGGGATGACTGTCACGTCTTCCAGTATGTCCTTGAGGTGCCGGACGAAGCCGAACACGCCAGACGGTTCCGCAGCAGGGCGAACACGAGCAACAGGGACGCCGGACGGTATCTCAATAACCTCGAAGAGATCCGAACCCTCCAGCAGTATATCGTCGAAGAGGGCAAAAAGCACGGAGCGACGATCATCGCCAACGAGAGTGTCGATCAGACTATCGAAGAAATAATGGACAACATTACGACCGAACTGGAACAGCCAACGCCGTCTCACACCTGAGATGATCGCCGCAGACCTCCACGTACACACGACAAACTCGGATGGATCGCTCACACTGGCGACACTTTGGGAGGCTGCCGCACGGGCCGGTCTCGAGGCCGTTGCGGTCACAGATCACGACAGAGTCCATCCCGGTCTGGATCGCCCGCTGATGAGCCGCGACGGGATCGAGATCGTCCACGGCATCGAACTGGGCGTGACGACCGGAGCGATGCGTGTTGATCTACTCGGCTATGGCGTCCGGCGATCACAGCGCCTACAGGAACTACTCGAGACGGTGCAGGCTGATCGGGTTGAGCGTGCACGCCAGATCGTCGCCCGCCTCGAGGACAGACTCGGCGTCGAGGTAGAAATCGACATCGCACCCGGCATTCACCGAACGCACATCGCTCAAGCGGTCGACCGCAGCGATGCGCCGTACGATTACCGACAGGCCAGAGACGAACTTATCGGAGACGGCGGGCCGTGTCACGTCCCGCGGACGGTTCCTGGATTCGATCGGGGACGGCGCGTGCTCTCGGAGGCCTGCGGGCTCGTCGGACTCGCACATCCGCTTCGGTACGCCGATCCCGAACAGGCACTGGCGCTGACCGCAGAACTTGAAGCCGTCGAACTCGCCTATCCGTACGAAACGACCGTCGACAGCGCGCCGGTCGAAGCAGCGATTGACGAGTACGATCTAGTGGCGACCGGCGGGAGCGATGCTCACGACGACCAACTCGCTCGAGCAGGGCTCGACCGGGCGACGTACGACCGCGTTCGGGCGAAAATCGTCGGCTGATCTGGTTGACCTGACAGAGCAGATACCCTCGAGACGGGTGTGGTCGCTGGTTGTAAACACCTCCAAAGTAGTCGCCTCAGTATCGCTAGCCGATGCTACCGAATTACAGTGGAGAGCTATATATGCCTGCTTGTGGCTCATATAAAGGGTTATTTACCCCCATTACTTCCGGAGTCGTGTGACCCAAATCGTGGTCGAGTGTTCGGACGAGGTGTCGCCGATCGCAGTAGACCGCGACTCTCAATAATATATGACCAACAGCCGCCCGCAAGAGCATCAATCGCCCGTCGCAGTGAACCCGTACGCTGATGTCGACTGGAAAGCCACCGACCAGTGTCTCTCACAGTTTCACCTCCACGAACCCCGAAACTGGATCGATCCGCAGTCAACCGCACACGATCCGTCCGGCGAGATCGCCGACGGCGGCGACCGCAAGCGAGCCTCGCCCGGTGACCTTATCAAAAAGTACCAGTGTGCCGGCTACAGCGCCCTTGCGGTGACCGAACACGAGTACTACGTCGATGGAACCAAACACAAAGGCGAGGGCTTTTTCGAAGGTCTCGATGTGACCAGCTGGCCGTGGTCACAGTGGGGCCACCCAGTAGGCGACGGCATGATTCCAATACAGGGAGCCGAACTGCGCGGAACCCTCGAGGGCACAGACGAGTGCCACGATATTGTGAGTCTCGGCACCGACCTCGGACATGGCCGTGGTCGGTCACTTTTAGAGGTCGCCACCGAGATTGACAACCGAGGGGGGATCTCGTTTCTCCCACATCCTGGACGATACCCTCATCCAGAAAGTCTCGAGGCGTATATCGAGTTGTTTGAGCAAGTCGAGACAGTACTCGGCGTTGAGGCGTTCAACGCACAAGACCGGTATCCGGGCTGTCGAGATATCTGGGATTCGCTACTTGTCAGGTTCGGGTCTCGCCGACCGATCTGGGCGTTCGCAAACGACGATTACCACGCCAGGCCACGGACACCAGAAACCGAGCGATTTGATCGGTCTCGAACGGTCTTGTTGCTCGAAGAACAGTCACCAGCGGGCGTGATCGATGCGCTGCGTGCCGGTCGAAGTTACGTCCAGTACAACGGAGACGGTATCGCTCCGGTTATCGAGTCGATAGCCGTCGACGACGGCCGCGTTCAGGTAGTCTCACCGGATGCAACGTCGATTCGGTGGATCGCGGACGGAAAACCAGTTGAGACCGGCGCTGTCCTCGAGATAAAAGACGTATCAGCCGGCTACGTACGCGCGGAAGCAGTCGGCAGCCATGGCTCGGTTAGTTGTACGCAGCCGCTGTATCTTACGTGATTGATGTACCATTGTGTCTGGGTTGCTTGGTAGCCGACTTATTGCTCATCGCGAGAGAGGCCACCGTACGCCAAACACAGTACAAATCCAGTGGAACATCGTTTAGACCCAATCAAGTGCTGTCTGATACATAGAGGTGTAGTCGCTGTCATCGCACCGACGATATGTCGTTCCGTTCGATAAGGCTCGCAATCGCTTTTGAGCTGATTCGGTGCCGGCCGTAAGCGGAGTTGAATCGTATTCGTATTCGGCAAGCTCTGAGAGTTGTGGTACCGCCCCGGTGGCAATTCCGAATGTCTCTGGGTTTGTTAAATACTCTCTCGGTTCCGAGACCAGTGTTGTAGCTGAGTTCATTCCTGTCGGCTGGTAGCTCCGAACGGATGTGTACGCGACCGCTTTGCGACTGAGAGCGCGCTGGACCGCCTGGTCACGCTCTCGAGCTAGTCGTGAATGGTCGCTGTTCCAGACGACCTGTTCGGCTCCAATTGCCTCAGCCATCCGACCCACGACGGTGGTCGGATCGCCGTGTTGAATCACGATGTCACCGCCATGGCGTCGGTACCAATCTCGAAGCGAATGAAGCGACCCAAGCATGAATGCAACACCCAAGGCGTCGGCACGTGACAAAATAGCTTCATCCAGTACGAATAGCGGCACTACGCAGCCATCATTCCGTTCGGCAGCGCTGAAGGCAGTCGAAAGCGCTGGATTAGGACTCGGCTGAAGGTTACGACGGTGCCAATGCAACTGCATACACACCCACAAGGGCTCTGGGCTGAGAAGGTTTATGTAATCGTCTCAGGGTGGAACATACGCTAATGGCTGAGTTACCGACCACAGGCTGGGCTGGGTATTCGCGCGGAAACCGCCACACACAACGGCTTGGTTAATCCGCTGGGCAGTTGTCTCTGTTTCTGTCGTTACTGATCGGCTGCTAGCAACTGTGTGAAGTACGGTTCAGTCTGCACCTCGGCTGTGATTTCTGCTACCGAGTCGTGGTTGCTACATGGACACGCAGGTGGCATCTCGGGTTCGGCAAAGACGGTCTCACACTGCTGACAGACGAAGAACCGCAGATTTAGCATATCACTCCTTAGAGTCGGGTGGCTAAATCTTCTGTGAACCACTAAGCGTTCCGAGGACGCCTGAAATCACGGGTTTCCGCCTTGCAGTCAGTATCAACTGGGTGCGAAAGGACACCGAATACAAACAGAGACTCCACAACAGACAACGGTTGGACTGATCTCCTACTGGTTGCAGTGCCCATGAGCGTTCAGTTCAGAGATAACTCGAGAGACGACTATGCGACAGTCGCGGTCACAAACTCCCGACGTGTATCGAACTGTTTTATCGCCTCGGTGTCGAGAGACCACCTATGAGTACAACGCGTGGGCTCCGAGACCGGGACGAGCCCATCACGATGCTGACTGCCTACGACGCACTGACCGCCGGCATTGTCGAAGACTGCGGTATCGATATCATTCTTGTTGGCGACAGTATGGGGACAACGGTGTTAGGATATGACAACACACTGCCCGTAACACTCGAGGAGGCCAAAAGCCGGACAGCAGCCGTTGCTCGCGGAACCGACGAGGTGTTAGTCGTCGCCGATATGCCGTTTCTCTCAGTCGGCGTCGACGAGGCCCAGACGGTTCGAAACGCCGGGGAAATGCTCAAAGACGCCGGTGCAGACGCAGTGAAACTCGAAAGCGGCCCGCATACGGTTGAGACGACCAAGCGACTCACCCAACTTGGGATTCCAGTGATGGCACATCTCGGATTGACCCCACAGCACGTCAACCAACTCGGAGGCTACACACGTCAGGGAACGACAACCGAGGCAGCCGAAGAGATTCTTTCGCTTGCGGTCGACCACGAAGCGGCTGGGGCCTTCGCATTGGTGCTCGAACACGTACCAGCAAACGTCGCCAGTCTGGTGACTGACAGGCTCGAGATTCCGACGATCGGCATCGGTGCGGGCTCCGACTGTGACGGCCAGGTGCTCGTCGGGACAGATGTCATGGGCCTTTCCGAACAGATCCCACCGTTTGCCGAGCCGTTCGGCGACCTCAAACGCGAGATGACCGAAGCCATCGAGGCCTACCGAGAGGCCGTCGAATCAGGTGCATTTCCGGCCGCCGAACACAGTCATATACAAGAAGACCTCGATCTCGAGGAAACTCAGTAGTCGGTCTCGAGGCGGTCGAGAAACATTGTGACTGCACCGTTGAACGTAGTTGGCTGTTCGAGCATCGAGAGATGGGCGGTGTGTTCGATCTGAAGCAGCGAACAGTCCATCTCTGCGGTGAAATGTCGCTGGTAGGCCAACGGAACCAGACGGTCATACTCGCCGACGATGGCTGCGGCTGGGAGCGTGAGTTCGCTGAGTCGATCCCGAACGTCGAAACGATGTGCCGTTTTGAAATCTCGAACCGTCACTGCCTGGCCCGTCTCGATCAGAACCTGCTTTGAAAGTTTGTGACTCGCAGCATCAGGGTCGTAGAAGAATCTATTGGGGCCGTGTAGAAAATCAACAGCGTGTTCGAAGTCGGTTTCGAGCAACGCGAGTAGATCCGACAACACTGCCAGCCGCGCGCTCGTATTCGCCAAGACGAGTCCTTTCAGTGGTAGATCGTACTCGAGGGCAACCCAAAGTGCGACGGCTCCGCCAAGTGAATGACCCATCAGGATGCGACAGTCGGTGGCCTCGAGGACGGCAACGACGTCCTCGGCGTACGCCTCGAGCGTTTCGTAGCCGGGGGCGGCCGTAACGTCCTGGCTTTCGCCGTGGCCGCTGAGATCCAGCGCTGCCATTGGCAGTCGCTCGGTGAGTTCGAACTGGCCTTCCCAGAGAACGTGTGAGCCACCACTGCCGTGGATACACAGCATACCAGAGTCTGGCTCGCCGTTGCGGTCGCTGTACGTGTAGGCCGTCGAACGGCCATGGTGAGCGACAGTTTGCATACGGACTGTGGGATGCTCTCGGAGATAAATCGCGGGACTGTTCGGTCGAAAACACACTGTGTGTTACCGAATTGTCCCTCAGTCGTGGTCGCCGGTATGTGAACCGCAATACAAGCTAATTTTTTGACCCCCGACGCTGTACTGCGATTAGTGTGCAAAACATTTATATACTTGTATGGCTAACTGTGGGTTAGTCATATGAATTATACCCAAACCGCCGGTCATGACGACCGCTTTGTGCGGCGCTATGAGTACGACGACCACGCGGTGCTTGCAGTCGATCTTCCGGTCGGCGACGAGTACGTTGACGTGGATGTCGTCGGCTCGACAGCAATCGTCGTCATCGACCACGGCGATCGGCTGTATGAAGCCGAATTCGAACTTCCTGGGACAGACCCAGATGTTACAGTGCACAACGGCGTACTCACGATCACGGTGGCACGATGAAACTCACAGTCAAACCTCTCAAACAGAAAGACGCTGGTCGACGCCTCGCAGCGGTCGATAGAATTGCAGCCGACGAACTCGAGCTTAGCGGCGGAGATTTCGTCCGGCTTGACAGCGACGACGGAACCGCCATCGCCCGCGTGTGGCCCGGGTATCCAGAAGACGACGGAACCGGCATCGTCCGGATTGACGGTCGGCTCCGTCAAGAAGCGGGCGTCGGCATTGACGACCGGGTGACGATCGAAAAAGCAGAGGTCAACCCTGCGGAATCGATCACTATCGCACTGCCCCAGCGACTCGGCATTCGCGGCAACATCGATTCGTTGATCCGCCGAGAGCTTGGCGGCCAGCCTGTCACTGCCGGCCAGAACGTTCAGTTGCCACTCGGGTTTGGTTTCATGGGTGGGCAATCCCAGGCCGTACCGCTGAAAATCGCTTCGACCTCGCCGAAAGGAACTGTCGTTGTTACTGATTCGACGCAGGTCGAGATCTCCGAAAAGCCCGCCGAACAGATCCGCGAGACCTCCGCACCGAGTGCCCCAGGCCCGTCGGGCGGTTCACCGGATATCGCCTACGAGGATATTGGCGGCCTCGACGAGGAACTCGAGCAAGTCCGCGAAATGATCGAACTGCCGATGCGGCACCCAGAGCTGTTCAAACGGCTCGGCATCGAACCGCCCAAGGGTGTGCTGCTGCACGGCCCACCGGGGACAGGTAAAACGCTGATCGCCAAAGCGGTCGCCAATGAGATCGACGCCTCGTTCCACACGGTCTCCGGTCCGGAGATCATGTCGAAATACTACGGCGAGAGCGAAGAACAACTCCGTGATGTCTTCGAGGAGGCTTCCGAGGAGTCGCCTGCGATTATCTTCATGGACGAACTCGACTCCATTGCGCCCAAACGCGAGGAGGCCGGCGGCGATGTCGAACGCCGGGTTGTCGCTCAACTGCTGTCGTTGATGGACGGCCTCGAGGAACGCGGCGAAGTCGTCGTCATTGGCGCGACCAACCGGGTCGACGCCATCGACCCTGCATTGCGCCGTGGTGGCCGATTCGACCGCGAGATCGAAATCGGCGTTCCAGACCGCGACGGACGCAAAGAGATCCTCCAGGTTCACACCCGCAACATGCCACTGGCGGAAGGTATCGACCTGGATGTGTACGCCGAAAACACCCACGGCTTCGTTGGCGCGGATCTCGAAAGCCTCGCCAAAGAGGCCGCCATGCACGCCCTGCGCCGGATTCGTCCACGGCTGGATCTCGAGAGCGACGAGATCGACGCCGAGGTGCTCGAATCGATCGAGGTGCTCGAATCAGACCTCAAATCGGCGCTGAAAGGAATCGAACCATCCGCACTGCGCGAAGTGTTCGTCGAAGTGCCCGATGTCACCTGGGAGGACGTTGGTGGCTTAGAGGACACCAAAGAACGCCTCCGCGAGACGATCCAGTGGCCCCTAGAGTACCCCGAGGTCTTCGAGGAGCTCGATATGGCCGCTGCGAAAGGCGTCATGCTGTACGGGCCGCCGGGAACCGGCAAGACGCTCTTAGCGAAAGCAGTCGCCAACGAGGCCGAATCGAACTTCATCTCGATCAAAGGGCCAGAACTGCTCAACAAATTTGTCGGCGAATCCGAGAAAGGTGTCCGCGAAGTGTTCAGTAAGGCCCGCGAGAACGCCCCGACAGTGGTGTTTTTCGACGAGATCGACTCGATTGCGGCCGAACGCGGCTCTCAGAGTACGGATTCGGGCGTCGGCGAACGAATGGTCAGCCAGCTTCTTACGGAGCTCGACGGCCTCGAGTCACTCGAGGACGTCGTGGTGATAGCCACCTCGAACCGCCCGGATCTGATCGATTCGGCGCTCCTGCGACCCGGCCGACTAGATCGACACGTCCACGTTCCAGTGCCTGACCAGGAGGCTCGCCGGAAGATCTTCGAGGTTCACACCGACCAGAAACCACTGGCCGACGACGTGGATCTCGACAAACTGGCTCGGAAAACCGATGGCTACGTTGGCGCGGACATCGAAGCCGTCTGCCGTGAGGCCTCAATGGCTGCCAGCCGAGAGTTCATCGGCAGCGTCAGCCGACAAGAGGTCGCCGAATCGGTCGGCAACGTCAGGGTGACGATGGATCACTTCGAGGACGCACTCGAGCAGGTCACTGCGAGTGTGACCGCCGAGACCCGCGAACGCTACGACGAGATCGAACGCAAGTTCGGTAAAAGCGAAATCGACCGCTCGGATGACCTGGGGACTGCCTTCCAGTAAACAATACTGGAGACAGCTCTCGAGTTTCGTTCGCCCGGAACAGGCCTGAACGGGCGTGAATCGCATGTGAGACAGTTCTCATCAGAGACACCGCAGTCAGTTTACTACCTGATAGATACGTCTGGTTCGGTGGTATCGACCCAGTGAGAGACGGCCGTTGTTTGAGTTCCAAACGATCGGAGTTCGCTCTCGGCTCGAGCGTTCAGGCAGGCATCCGGCCAGTCCGTTCGAGGCCAGCGAGAACGACGACCGTGACGATGAGGACGGCTGCACCAGCAGTAAAGACGGCGTCATAGCTGTAGCCGCTTTCGACGAACGCGCCGAGAACCGACGAGCCGCCGGATTGTGAAAGCATCCACGCCGTACTAAAGACGGCATACGCACTTCCACGGGCCGAATCCGGCAGCGCGGTCAGAATATAGGCGTCAGTCGCAGGAAACAGCGCGTGGATGACGAATCCAAGCAGCGCAGAGACGACAGCCAGCGCGAACAGTCCGTCGGCGACGACCAAAAGGAGCAGACACCCAGCAAACGAGGAGACGATTCCCAACAACAGCGGCACCGACGGGAGTTCATCGGCCAACTCGCCAGCGATGAAAAACGCGGGTACGCCCGCCGCAAAAACGATAGTTAACATGCTCGAGGCTGCCGCCGGCGAGAGTCCGCGGGACTGCATATACAGATCATAAAAGTTGAACACACCCTGCCAGACAAAGACTGCGAGGCCGGCCAACGCAAGCGCCGAGAGGATGATTCGCCACTCCGAGCGCGCACCGGCGATCAGCGAGCGGTCGTCTGCGCCGGCCTCGGGCAGTTCAGTCCGGCGGGCCACAACCGTTGTATAGATGGTAAAGACGGCTGCGCCAACAGCAATTGCCCACAGCGCGAGCCGCCAGTCGACCCACAGCGAGACCGCGACAAGCGGGGCGGCCGCGACCGCAGCAATCTGGTTGGCCGCACCGTGGATTCCCATCACCCGTCCAACGCGGGCCGGAAACAGCTCACTCAACAGCGGATTCGCCGAAACGAAATAGACACCGGAGGCAGTGCCCATGAAAAACGCGCCGACCATGAGCTGGCCGACAGTCGTCGACGAGCCAGCAGCAGCCGCCGAGACCGCCAGCAGACAGCCCGATACAATCACGAGATAGTGTCTGGGGACTCGAGTCAGCAGCCAGCCGGCCGGCAGTCGGAGCGACGCGCTGCCGACCCACGCGAGCGTCACGATCAATCCAGCGGTCGCCTCACCAATGCCGAACTCGGCGATAAACACATCAAGCAGTGGTGCAAAGACGATTCTGGCTAGATTGAGAAAGAAGACGAGCCCACACAACGAGCCAAACAGTCGGCGGCGACTCACGGCATGGGTTTGAGTCTGTGGGTCTCAAGGGTTCCGATAGCGTCTTTCTGCGTTAGGCCACCAACATCGGCGACAGGGATATAGTCGTGGCAATCGTACAGTATATTCAATGAGACTTCGGCTGTGGGTAATCGTTTTCTGTTCGTTCGGCCTGTTGTTCGGAGTTGGTATCTCCCAGTCGGCTGCCTCTGTTCCCGATGCACGGCTCGTTGTCAGTGACGTCTCAGTTGAACCGACATCGCCGAGTGCTGACGAACGCATCACCGTTGCGTTCACCCTCGAGAACTCCGCTGGCAGTGCCTCCGGTATCGATATCGAGTCGGTCGAACTCGCCGAGCGCTCTCGGTTTGGCGAGACGTACGGCGAGGCTGAAAACCTCGGCTCGCTGTCGCCAGGTGATGAGGTAACGCTTGATTTTCCCGCATCGTTCGATGACTCCGGCGCGTACGACCTCGAACTCCAAATCGAAGGCACCGACGAAGGCGGGAGCGCTGTCTCGATCACGCGACCCATCTCCGTCGATGTCGGTACTGCTGATCCAGACATTGCGGTGAACGCCGAGCGGATCCATATGATCGAAACCGACGATGGCGTCGAAGTCGGCGGTGTCGATGAGCTGTTAGGAGCCGGCGGTGATGACGAACCAGAACCGACCGCCGCAATCGAAGTAAGTGTCTCGAACTTCGGCTCGGCGACCGCCCGCGACGTGTATGTCAACGCGAGCGGTGAGAGCGAAAACTACACACGCCTGCCGGTGAGCGATGTCAGTCCAAACAGTACCGAAACGGCTGTTTTTGAGACAGACCAGTTCGATGCTGATGAAACACTGACCTTCGAAGCAGCCTATCGGCTCTCGACTGACAGCCCCGAAAGCGAGCGGCAGTTGACAACGACGACCTACGAGTATCGCCCCGGTGCAGATTCTCTCGTGCTTACCGATATGGAACTCGAGTATGACGGTGACCGACTATTGCTCACCGGGAACGCCGGCAACATTGGCGAAACGAAACTCAAAAGTACAGTGGTCGCAGTCGGTCAAGCGGCTAACGTAACGCCGAGTGCCCCGCAACGAGACTACTTTGTTGGGACAATCCCCGAGAGTGATTTCGTCACCTTCGATCTGATGGCGACAATCGACGACGATACGACGCCCGAGACGATCCCCGTTGACGTCCAGTACCGCGCCGATGGCGTCCAGTACGAACAGACAATCGAAGTGCCGTACGACGAACCAGCTGCGGATACTGACGGCGACAGCTCGGTGTTTGTATCCGGAGTGGCTCTCAGTGGACTCCTGATTGTCGGGACGGGTGGGTACCTCTGGAGGCGGCGACAGCATGCCAGCAATTGAACTGCGAGAAGCCACAAAACGGTACGACACCGGCGGCGAGGTCGTCGAGGCGCTGAGCGGCGTCGATCTAACGGTCGACCGCGGTGAGTTCGTCTCAATTATCGGCCCCAGCGGCAGTGGCAAGTCGACGCTGCTCAACCTGCTTGGGCTGTTGGACTCACCTACGACTGGTGAGGTGTGGATCGGTGATCAAGATGTAACCGACCTCACCGACGAAAACGCCACGCTGTTGCGCCGCGAGCAGGTCGGCTTCATTTTTCAGGATTTTTACTTGCTGCCGACGCTGACAGCCGTCGAAAACGTCACCGTCCCGACCGTCTTCACACCGGGGCCACCCGCAACTGATCGGGCCGAATCCCTGCTCGCTCGCGTTGGACTGGCTGATCGGCTGTCGCATCTGCCGACTGAACTCTCCGGGGGCCAACAACAGCGGGTGGCAATCGCCCGGTCGTTGATCAACAACCCGCAGATCGTACTCGCCGACGAGCCAACGGGGAATCTCGACAGAGAGATCGGCACGAGCATCCTTGATGAACTCCGCCGCATCACCGACAACGGTGTCAGCGTTATCGCGGTCACCCACGACGAGTTGGTAAACGAGTATGCCGACCGGGTTGTCGAACTCGTCGACGGTGTCTGGCAATGATCGGCCGTTACGTCGATCCCACCCGGTTTCCGGCCGTGTTCATGGCCGTCCGCAACCTCTCGCGGAGTCGACTGCGGTCGGGACTCGCCGGCTTGGGCATTCTCATCGGCGTTGTCGCAATCGCCTCGCTCGGCATGTTCGGCAACGTACTCTCGTTGGGCGCGGACGACGCACTCGGCGATATCGGCAACCAGGTCATCGTGACGCCGAACGCCGACGGCGGCATCGACAGCATCGAAGAATCAACAGTGACTGACATCAAACGCGCCGTTGGCGACACACCGGCTGTACCGCTGCGAACCGGCGGCGGGCTTGTCGAACACGGCGGTGAATCGACGGCGACAACAGTCTACGGCATAGCGGAGCCTGCAGCCGTTTATACGGCCGCTGACGGACGAGTTCCTGAACGACACAGACAGGGTGCACTCGTCGGAGCCAACATGGCCGAACAACTCGAGGTGCGCGTCGGCGCGACGATTACGGTCGACGGCCAGACACACCGGGTCGTTGGCATACTCCAAGAAGTCGAGAGCTTCTCGCCCGTCTCGCCGAACGATGCGGTGATGCTGCCCGAAGACGCTGTCGGCGACGGCAGTGGCTACGATCAGGTAACGATCGAAGCGAACTCCGGCGAGGAAGCCGCCGCTGCCGCGGCCGCCATTGAGTCGACGGTCAACGACCGCCAAGAGCGCGTCGATATTTTCGAGCTGTCGTCGATCACCGACGAGATTGGCACGTTCTTTTCGCTGCTGAATAGCTTTCTGCTCGGGTTGGGTGGGATTTCGCTGCTTGTTGCGGGAGTGAGTATCCTGAATGTGATGCTGATGAGCACCGTCGAACGCCGCGAAGAAATCGGTGTGCTGCGGGCCGTGGGCGTTGAAAAGCGGGATGTGATGCGGATGATTCTTCTCGAGGCTGCATTGCTCGGCGTTATCGGGGCGGCTGGCGGCGTTGTCGTCTCGGTTGGCCTGCTTGGACTGCTGTATCTGTTCGCACCGGTCGACCTGTGGATTCTGCTGCATCCGACGAACCTGTTGTACCTGCTGTTGGCGTTCACGATTGGCGTCGTAATCAGTGTCGTCAGCGGGCTGTATCCAGCCTGGAAAGCCGCCAACGAACGGCCAGTCGAGGCACTGCGAAGTTAGCTCACAGCGTACACAACAGTGCCCATAACATCGATCGCTGTAAGTCTACTATCATGACTATGAGTAGCTGTCATTTAGGATGAGGCTTCTTCGACCGGTTGCACTGCTTCGACAATTCCAGTACCAACTGATAGCGAGGTGCCGTTTGCTAACTCGAACATATACATGCTGCCGACGAACTCATACCCAACAACGGGGAGTTCGGTCACCTGTTGACCGTCATACAGTTCACTCTCGGTGAGAACCGCTGTGTACTTTGCTTTTTCAGCCATACTAATATTCAGACGGCGATAACAATAACAGTTTCACCATAGCAATGGCTACACTGTAAGCAGTTTCGGATCAGGGCTCTGAGGAGTCAGAGCGTATCAGACGATTTGCTTGCCATCGTCGTCGTAGACGCGAATCGCATCAACAGGACAGACACGGGCTGCGTACTGGGCGTCGAACTCCTCGCCCTCGGGTATTTCGGCGACAAAAATATCATCGTCGGTTTCTTCGCTGTTCAGTAGGTCGGCTTTCCCTGCGTCGAGGTCTTTCTCAAAGCCATCCCACTCGTCGACACATTGGAACATGCCAATGCAGGTATCACGGTCAAATTCGATTTTCATGCTGTTGATTTCCTCGAGTTCTTCTATAGTTCATCTGCTTCAAGCAGTTCTGTTGCATCCAACACATCCCGATACCGCTGACGGATAGTCACCTCACTGATGTTCGCGACCGCAGAGATATCCGGCTGAATAATGGATTCACCACACAGGCGTGAGGCCGCATACAGCGCGGCAGCAGCGATTCCCGCAGGGTTCTTTCCACTGTGTACTCCTTGTTTGGTCGCATCGTCGATGAGTTTCCGAGCATACCGATCAGTCTCGTTTGAACACTCGAGTTCCGAGGCAAACCGTCCAACGTACTCCATTGGATGTGACGGTGGAATCTGGAGGTCTAACTCACGCGAAATGTAACGATACGTCCGTTCGATGTCGAGTTTCTCGACACGACTGACTTCGGTGAGTTCATCGATCGTTCGTGAGATGCCATTGGTTCGGGTCGCCGCATACAACGCGCAGGTCGCTACGGATTCTATCGACCGCCCCGGAAGCAAATCCTCATCTAGGGCCCGTCTATAGATCACACTCGCCGTTTCTCGAGTCGGGTCAGGAACGCCGAGTGCTGAAGCCATGCGATCGATCTCGCCAAGTGCTCGCTTCAAATTCCGGCCTTTCGAATCCTGCGTGCGGAACCGTTCGTCCCACGTGCGAAGCCGACTCATTTTTTGTCGCTGACGCGCCGACAGAGGGTTTCCATGAGCATCGCGGTCGCGCCACCCGATGTCTGTTGTCAGTCCCTTATCATGCATCCGTTGTGTGGTTGGCAGTCCGACTCGAGAGGCAGTTTCTCCTTGTTCGAAATCGAACGTTCGCCACTCCGGTCCGCGGTCAATCGTCTGTTCGGAAATGAGTAGTCCGCACTCCGAACAGACTGTTTCATCCGTGTCACTGTCTCGTATGAGCCGCCCAGAACACTCAGGACACTCATTGTGTCTCTGGGTCTCGAGTGAGTGGTCGAACCCAGAGACAGCGTTTGGTTTCGATCGTCTGGTTGTGCTCAACTGGTCGTTGGTCATAGTCGAATTATGTGGTTTGGTTTCGGCCTGGCAACTCGTCTCTGTTCACTGTAGTATTCCCATCCATTCAAAATAAGTTTTGTGACTACAAATAGTTTCTAACAATACTCAAAGAAACTGTCCTTAGTTACTAATCGGGATGTGGGGTCTCGAATATCACCGCAGAGAACATGCAACGTGATCTGTACTTTGCGTTCGATGCCATCGAAGAAATCCAAGTTACGGTTCCATCGACAGAGGATGTCGGGGCCGATACGGTCGAAGGTGACCGTGGTGGCGGCCTGCAGTTCTCTCGGCGAGGTCTCGCGGCCCACATAGCAGTAGTCTTTTCGGACTCCCCTACTAAAAAAGGCCAATGACCGAGCAGGCTTCGTCGGCAACTGAAGACAGAAAAGACGACCACGTACGGATCGCTCGAGAGCGGGATGTCGAAACTGATGGAACCGGTTTCGAAGACGTTCGGTTGGTTCACAACGCGCTTCCGGAACTCGATTACAACGCAATCGACACCAGCATTGACTTTTTGGGCCACGAGCTGTCGGCTCCCATCTTTATCGAAAGCATGACTGGTGGGCACGGAAACACCACGAAACTCAACCGAGCGTTGGCGCAGGCTGCCAGTGAGACGAACATCGCAATGGGCCTCGGTAGCCAGCGTGCCGGTCTTGAACTTGAGGATGAGAGCGTCCTCGAGTCCTACACCGTCGTCCGTGAAGTCGCCCCCGAGGCGTTCATCTACGGTAATCTGGGTGCCGCACAGCTTCGAGAGTATGACCTCGAGATGGTCGAACGCGCCGTTGAGATGATACAAGCAGATGCGCTTGCGATTCATCTGAACTTTCTCCAGGAGGCAGTCCAGCCAGAGGGCGATGTCGACGGTCGGGACTGTCTGGATGCAATCAAACGCGTCGCAGCAGACCTCTCAGTGCCGGTCATTGTTAAAGAAACGGGCAACGGCATCTCCCGCGAGACGGCTACACAACTCGCCGATGCGGGCGTTGACGCGATCGATGTCGCAGGAAAAGGCGGGACGACGTGGTCCGGTATCGAAGCCTACCGTGCGGCGGCCGTCGGTGCTTCTCGACAACAACAGATCGGGACGCTGTTCCGAGAGTGGGGTATTCCGACCGTTCCAAGTACCATCGAGTGTGCGGCTGTCCACGACTGTGTGGTCGCAAGCGGTGGCGTGCGAACCGGGCTCGATATCGCCAAAGCAATCGCAGTCGGCGCACAAGCCGGTGGGCTCGCCAAACCATTCCTCCAGCCGGCTGCGAAAGGGTCGGATGCCGTTGTCGAACGAATCGAGGATCTACTCGCCGAACTCCAGACAGCGATGTTCGTGACTGGCTCAACTTCGATTGAGGAACTCCAACAGACGGACTACGTGTTGGAAGGCACCACACGTGAGTACGTCACCCAACGACGTCTCTGAGGGCTCAAAAGCGGCTTTGCTTTCGAATGTCTGTCTCGGAGTCTGTCGGACACACAGCACCGTGACTGGAAGAATCACAATAAAAAATCAACGAGTGGGCTACACCACAGTCGCGTTCAAGGTGTGATTAATTGTCAACAGATAACACGGATTGAGAGCAACAAACAAACATTCATACCCACATAGCTGACACGACCAGTAGGAAAAAGCGGATACCACGTCGAAACGTTCAAATCAAAGAGTTCCGAGATGATATGTATGTCTGCCCAAACGAGCCTGGATCGACGGAGCTACCTGAAAGCTGTCGGTGCAGCTGCAGCAACAACCGCCATTGCCGGCTGTACCGGCGAGGATGACAACGTAATCAATCCCGGAACCGCTTCAGGATTCCCTCCGTTTGAGTTCACTGAAGACGGCGAACTCATGGGCTTCGATATTGACCTTGCAGAGGCCGTTATCGAGCGGGCGGGCTATGAAGTCGGCGAATGGACTGATACCGAATTCGACTCGCTGATCCCCTCGCTGACCGAAGGCAACATCGATATGGCCGCCGCAGCGATGACGATCACCGACGACCGCGCCGAGACCATCGCCTTTAGCGATCCATACTACGAGGCCGACCAGGCCGTTCTCATCTCGGATGACGCTGATTTTGAGCCCGAAAGCCTCGAGGAGCTGGCCGACCGCATCGTCGGTGCCCAATCAGGCACAACCGGCCTCGACGAGTTGGATGCGTTGGTCGAAGACGGCACTGTCGACGAAGACGACACCCGTCAGTACGAAAACTACACACTCGGCGTCCAAGACCTCGAGAATGGGAACGTCGATGCACTTATTCTCGACATTCCGGTTGCAGAAAACTTCGCTGACAGTCGCGCAGTGAGCGTTGCGTTCCGAGTCGAAACCGGCGAAGAATACGGCTTTGGACTTCGCCAGGATGACGATCGGCTCGAGGATCTCAACGCCGCACTCGAAGAGATTCAAGACGACGGCACCTACGACGACCTCGTCGCGGAGTGGTTCGAATAGCGTAGATGGATGTTGCTCTGCTGCAGGTGAGCGACTGGCAGTTTATCGCCGCCAACTGGCGGTTCCTCCTGTTGGGGACAGTCGTGACGGTGCTTTTGACAATTAGTAGCCTCTCAGTTGGCTTCCTGTTGGGCTTTCCAGCCGGTGCGATCGAGGTGTATGGCCGCGGTCGGCTACAGACGTTCGTCAGCGGTGCCGGTGTCATTCTTCGGGGCACGCCGATTGTCGTCCTGATCGTGCTGTTTTATTTTTCGCTGCCGATCCCACAGTTGGGGACTGTCCCGGTGATCGATCTGCAGTTGACTGCGTTTATCGCAGCGACACTCGCTCTTGGCCTGCGGAGTGCTGCCTACCAAAGCCAGGTGTTTCGTGGGGCGATTCAGTCGATCGGTGAGGGACAACTCGAGGCCGCCCGGTCTGTGGGGCTCAGCAAACTGCAGGCGATTAGATACGTGATCTTCCCACAGGCCGTCCGGCGGTCATTGCCGGGGTTCCAAAACGAGTTTACCATTGTCCTCAAAGATACCAGTGTCGCGTTCGCGATCGGGTTGGCAGAGTTGCTGACTCGCGCCGAGCGGTTGTATCTGCAACCCGGCCGTGACACCGCAGTTATCGAGGTTATCATCACGATCAGTGCGATCTATTTCGTGCTGACGTTCAGTACGAATCGGGCGCTTGATTATCTCCACAGCCAGTATGCGATTCCGGGAGGCAACGAATGAGTGTACTTCGTATCGAAAACGTTGACAAATCCTACGACGACGAACCAGTACTGCACGACGTGAGCTTCGAGATGGAGCGCCAACAAGTCGAAGTAATCGTCGGTCCGAGTGGATCAGGAAAATCGACGCTGCTTCGGTGTGTTAACCGCCTGACGGAGATCGACGACGGCGCAATCTATCTCGATGGTGAAGAGATCCACTCGGTAGACGAAAACGAACTCCGTAGACGGGTCGGGATGGTGTTTCAGGACTTTAGTCTGTTTTCGCATCTCACAGCCCGCCGTAACATTACGTTGGGCTTGCGAGAGGTGTTGGGCCTCTCAGAAGAGCGTGCTGAGGCGAAAGCCGACGACTATCTCGAGCGTGTTGGCCTTGCTGACCAGGCCGAGTCGTATCCAGCCGAACTGTCCGGAGGCCAACAGCAACGTGTCGGGATTGCACGCGCATTGGCGATGGATCCCGAACTCATTTTGTTTGACGAACCAACAAGCGCACTTGATCCGGAGTTGATCGGTGAGGTGTTAGGAGTGATGAAAGATCTTGCCGACGGTGGAATGACGATGCTGTGTGTCACACACGAAATGGGGTTCGCACGGTCGGCAGCCTCGAGCATTACGTTTCTGGATGAAGGTCGAATTGTCGAACGCGGATCGCCCGACCAACTGTTCGAAAACCCCGAAAGCGATCGGACAGCAGCGTTCCTTAGTGACCTTCACCAATGACGACCGACAGCCGTACCGAGGCAGTTGGTACGCCCTCCGGACGGCCCCGCCAACTTGTCGCGGCTGTGGGCGTCATCTTTTGGACGTGGCTACTCGCGCGGTGGGCGTATCACAACACACTAATCGATTCTGTGCTGACGGCTGTTGGCCTCCCTGATCTCGTCCGGTCTGATCTTGGAGTCAGCCAGCGCGAGCCGTTGTTCCCGGCCGAGCCGTTTGAGGCGGTTGCCGAAAGTATCAGCGGGCTGGCAGCCTCTCTCGGCCCTGCTGGTTTACTCGTCGAGTGGCTTGCCTGGCCCCTCGAGGTGGCTGCGCTTGCGACGACAGCCGAACCCGCATTGGCAGCCGGCGCGTTCGTGACGATCTATCTGACGGTGATCCCAATGGCGCTCGGACTGTTCATTGCGCTGCCGACAGCCATTGCCCGCATCTACGGCGGGCCGATTAGCAGCCGGCTCTCGTTGGTGTTTACCGAACTGGTTCGCGGCACACCGCTGCTTGCCCAACTGTTTTTCTTCTATTTTGCCCTTCCACTTGCGGGAATAATCGACGGTATCTGGCTGATGGATCTCAGTGGTGCACCCCGAACGGCGGCGGTAGTGGCAATGGTCGCATTTACGATCAATTCGGCGGCTTATCAGGCCGAATACATCCGGTCGGCACTACAGTCGGTTGATGCTGGGCAACTGACTGCTGGCCGGGCGGTCGGACTCTCAAAATTACAGGCTATTAGACATATTGTCTTACCACAAGGGCTCCGGTTTGCGATCCCTGGCTGGACCAACGAGTTCATCTATCTGCTGAAATACACCTCGCTGGCCGCATTTATTACCGTTCCAGAAATGTTCCGTCGTGCTCAGAACATCGGCTCAGACACGTTTCAATACACCGACATTTACTTGATTGTCGCCCTGTGGTATCTCGCACTCGTACTGACGACCGCGTTAGTGATGAGCAAGGTTGAAACATACTTTTCGGTGCCCGGAGTCGGGCAGGCGGGCCGCCAGTAGGTGGCGGCCATTGTTCGAGCCACGCGCCAACAACGACTGTCACTGCAGACCGTACAAAGAGTTCCAATATATTTGACAGCAATGTGGACTGTCTTCTGAGAGACGATAACAGGTCAACTACCGAGAACAATTCTACTTTCTGTTCAAAAACTTTTGTTTGGTAATTACCCACAAACGTTGAATACAGTGGCCAAAGAGTACGTACATAGGGACTAATATGGCGATTACCTCAACAATCGGCGGGTCACGCACAGCATTTGATTCGGTCACAGAGGTACTCGCAAAAGCAAACGAACGAAAGACTGGCGATGAGCTTGCGGGTGTCGCTGCCCGGTCGGATGCTGAACGTGTTGCCGCCAAAGACGCACTGAGCGAGATCACACTCGAGACACTCCGAGAGAATCCTGTTGTCGCCTACGAAGACGACGAGGTGACTCGAGTAATCCAAGATGCCGTCGACGAATCAGTCTACGAGCGGATCGCTGGCTGGACAGTGGGCGAACTCAGAGAGTTTCTCGTCGATACCACCACGACAGACGGAGCGATCAGTGCCATCCGACCTGGCTTGACAAGCGAGATGATCGCAGCGGTCACCAAGCTAATGTCGGATATGGATCTCGTGTTGGTTGCGTCGAAAATCACGGTGACCGCCCGCTGTAACAACACCATCGGCGAGCCCGGCCGGCTTTCATTTCGCTTACAACCGAACGATCCGGCCGACGACATCGGAAACATCCTCGATTCGACTCGAGAAGGGCTGGCCTACGGCGTTGGCGATGCGGTGATCGGGATCAACCCAGTGACAGACACTGTCGGAACGACGACTGAAATCCTGGAGGCGACCCACAGAATCATCGAGAAGAACGACATTCCGACCCAGAACTGTTGTCTCTCGCATGTGACAACCCAGATGGATGCCATCCGCGAGGGGGCTCCGGCAGACCTGATCTTTCAGAGCATTGCGGGAACCGAAGCCGGCAACGACGAGTTCGGCGTCGATGTCGCAATGCTGGATGAAGCCTACGAACTCGGCCAAACCCAAGGTACTGCTGGAGGCCCGAACGTCATGTACTTCGAAACCGGCCAAGGCTCGGAGCTCTCCGGGGACGCCCACCATGGCGTCGACCAAGTGACACTCGAGGCGCGGTGTTACGGCCTTGCCAAGCGGTATGATCCGTTCATCGTCAACACGGTTGTTGGCTTCATTGGCCCCGAATACCTGTATGACGGCAAGCAGGTGATTCGTGCCGGCCTCGAGGACGTGTTCATGGGCAAGCTCACCGGCATTTCAATGGGGATCGACGCCTGCTATACGAACCACATTCAGGCCGACCAGAACGATATCGAGCGACTGGCGATGTTGCTCTCGAAGGCCTCGAACTACTTCATTACCGTTCCGATGGGCGATGATGTCATGCTCAACTACCAGTCGAAC
This sequence comes from Haloferacaceae archaeon B1-Br10_E2g22, assembly GCA_001563795.1. Lineage (GTDB taxonomy): Archaea > Halobacteriota > Halobacteria > Halobacteriales > Haloferacaceae > Halohasta. Next base: position 36,718 of record LKML01000002.1, read on the forward strand.
AGCTACCATGATGCCGCCTCGCTGTGGGAGTTACATGACCTCCGGCCGGCAGCCGCCTTCGAGGAGTGGCTCGAGGAGATGGACATTATGCAGGAGGGCAGACTCACCGAAAGGGCAGGCGATCCGACGCTGTTCACCGAGGGATAACCAATGGCAACAAACAACACACCGGACGATCTCGAGGACATTCTCGACCGTATCGCCGAGCGCAACCCTTCGCGGCTTGGTGTTGGCCGGGCAGGCTCGCGGCCACGAACACCAACACTTCTCGAGTTCCGCTCGGACCACGGCGTTGCCCGTGATGCCGTCCACAGCCATGTCAGCGACGAGCTTATTGAGACGATGGAGCTGTTTGCCATCCAGACGCTCGTCGATGATAAAGACGAGTATCTCGCCCGCCCTGATAAGGGCCGAGAGATCTCAGAGGTGACCACAGAGCGGCTCCAAAATAACTGCCAGCACGCACCGCAGGTACAACTAATCGTTGCTGACGGTCTGAGTTCAACCGCCGTCGAGCGTAACATCCCCGACCTGCTGTCGATTCTCACAGACGGGCTCGACCAGCGCGGACTCGATGTCGGAACTCCGGTTTTCGTCACCTACGGTCGAGTCGATGTGATGGATGCGATTGGCGAGACACTCGAGGCCGAAAGCTGTGTGATCTTACTCGGCGAGCGGCCTGGTCTGGCGACCGCCGAGAGCCTGAGTGCGTACATGGTCTACGACCCCGAACGCGGGACGCCGACAGCAAAAAAGACAGTGATCTCCAACATTCATGACGGCGGGCTGCCGCCGGTCGAAGCCGGGGCCGAAATCGTCGATCTCGTCGAGGAAATGTGTGACAAACAGGCAAGTGGCCTCGAGCTTACTGCTGCAGACCGTGAGTTCGCAAAGGAATAATGCTTCAGACAGCAAAGGAGGTGATAGATGGCCTTTGAGGGTGCTACGACGGCTGGTTCAACGCTGACGAGCGTCGGCATCGACGTCGGGACGACAACGACCCATATCGTCGTCAGCGAACTGGAAGTCAAGTCTATCGGGGTTACGGGAGCTGAAAAACTCGAGATTGGCGACCGGGCAGTCTGTTTCCGCGGGCCGGTTCACGAAACGCCGCTTGTCGATCCCGAAACCGTCGACATTGAGGCGGTCGCCGGACTCATTAATAAAGATCTCACTACCGCTGGTGTTGTTCCCGAAGATATTGACACGGGTGCAGTCATTGTCACCGGCGAGACAGCCCGTACCGCAAACGCCGAGCCGCTGGCACACCAACTCGCCGACGAAAGCGGGAGCTTCGTCGTCGCTACTGCTGGGGCGGCACTCGAGGCAATCTTGGCCGGACGGGGTGCTGGGTCAGCCAGCTACGCAGCCGACTCGGACACGACGATCGCCAACGTCGATGTCGGCGGTGGGACGACCAATACTGCGATTTTCGATGCCGACGGCGTTGTCGAAACCCGGTGTCTCGATGTTGGTGGACGGCTGGTTGGCGTTGCTGAGGGGCGGCTTACGAAACTAGCTGATCCAGCCCGCAAGATCAGTGAGGCCCACAGCTTCGGTCTGTCAGTCGGCGATCCGGTGGATACAGAAACACTCTCTCGGCTGGTGGATGCGATGGCGAGCCTCGTGGCCGATTCACTTCTTGGGCCGCCATACGACCAACTCACACAGCAGTTGTCGATCGGGCCGCTCCCGGAAGAATCCCAACCGGTTGATGCAGTCGTCTTTACCGGTGGTGTCGGCCGGCTCGTTGGCGAACAGACCGCTTCGAGTGCCGATTTTGAGCCGTTTGCCTACAACGACCTCGGGCCGCTGCTTGCTGGGGCACTTACCGAGGCGGCTGCCGAGTCACAGCTACCGACCAAGCGATTAGCAGAGGATTTGCGTGCGACCGTCATCGGGGCCGGAACGCACACAACCCGACTCAGTGGCCGAACAGTCTGTATCGACGAGACGCTGCTGCCGCTGCGTAATCTGCCGGTGATCGCAGCTGGCTCGCTGGCAGACGTCGATAACAACCAACTGACTGCAACGTTCTCGAGGGTGCTTTCGGAGGCGACCCAGCGATATGACGTTCGTGATGTCGGCGGCATTGCAGTCGGCATTGAAGCCATGGGCGGACTCTCGTACGACCGGCTTCGGGAGGTTGCAGTGTCGTTTACAGCGGCGTTGGCCGAGAGTTATCCCCCATCGATTCCGATCGTCGTTGTCACCGAACAGAACTGTGCGAAGGCACTCGGGCAGTTGCTGAGCGTTCGCTGTACAGACCGGCCGCTTACGGTGATCGATGAACTCGCGGTTCGAACAGGATCGTATCTTGATATTGGCGAGCCGATTGCGGATGGCGAGACGGTTCCGGCAGTGGTCAAGACGCTCGTGTTTGGCTCTTGAGATTCGTCTACTCTCGACGGCCTCAGCACAGTAGTTTGAGGTTCGGTGTGTACGACCGGTCGGTGAGTCTCCGTCACACTTCTCGGGCAGGCTATCGGGGATGGATTCACACTGCTTTTGATGCATCACACGAAAGCCACACCCAATGGACGAGGAACTCCGCGAGCGCATCAAACAGGAAGCCGAAAAGCACGCCCTGTTCAATGCGCTCAAACACGACAGCGATCCCGACGTCGGGGCTATTATGGGCCCACTGATGGGCGAGAATCCCGACTTCCGACCGCACGGCGACAAAGTGCCGGGCGTCGTCGGCCAAGTCGTCGGAACAGTCGGTCAACTCGACGGCAAGGCACGTCGCGAGCGACTTGCCAAACTCGACCAACAGTTGGTCGACGAACTCGAGGCCGAAGACGACGCCGACGAACACACCCTTCCAGACCTGCCGAACGCCGACGAGTATGACACCGTCCGGCTCCGTGCTGCGCCCAACCCAAACGGCCCATGGCACCTCGGCCACGCCCGCATGCCGTCGGTGATCGGCACCTACTGTGAGCGCTATGACGGTGCGTTCGTCGTCCGGTTCGACGACACCGACCCCGAAACCAAACGCCCGGATCTGTCGGCTTACGACGCTATTCTCGAGGATATCGCTTATCTCGGCTTCGAGCCCGACGAAACCTACCGTGCGTCTGATCGCCTCGAGATCTACTACGACCATGCCCGCGAGTTGATCGAGATGGGCGAGGCCTACACCTGCGATCTTCCGGCCGAGGAGTTCTCTGAACTCAAAAAAGAAGGAACACCGTCGCCGAACCGCGAGAAAGATCCTGAAACCGTCCTCGAGGAGTTCGAGAACATGCTCGACGGCGAGTACAACTCAGGAGAGATAGTCCTGCGGGTCAAAACCGACATCGAACACAAAAACCCCGCACTGCGCGACTGGGTTGCCTTCAGAATGATCGATACACCGCATCCTCGCGAAGAGGCAAGCGAGTACCGCTGTTGGCCCATGCTCGATTTTCAGTCGGGCGTCGACGACCACCTCACCGGCATTACCCACATTATTCGTGGAATCGACCTCCAAGACTCCGCAAAGCGTCAGCAGTTCCTCTATGAGTACTTCGATTGGGAGTATCCCGAAGTGCTCCACTGGGGACATGTCCAGATCGACGAGTACGATGTCAAAATATCCACATCTACGATCGCCGAACACATCGAGGCCGGCGAACTTGACGGCTGGGATGACCCACGTGCACCGACGCTCCAGTCGGTTCGCCGCCGCGGCATCCGTGGACAAGCCATTGTCGAATCAATGATTGGCCTCGGGATGTCGACATCGGATGTGGATCTCGCCATGTCGTCGATCTACGCCAACAACCGCGATATCGTCGACGATGAGGCGAACCGCTACTTCCTGGTTCGCGACGGTCAAAAAGTACCAATCGTCGGTGACGACAAGCCGTCCGCAGGCCACCCACCACTGCATCCAAACCACGAAGACCGAGGCACGCGTGAGATTCCGGTCGGCGAGGCGGTTCTCATCGAACCCGACGACCTGCCGAAAGAAGCCGAGCGCGTTTGGCTCAAAGGCTACGGTTGTGTGCGATACGCTGACGGCGAGTTCGCGGCTACCGGCGACGACATCTCTGCGGTTCGTCAAGAGGGCGTAGACGTGATTCACTGGGTGCCAGCCGACACCGCAGTCGACGTGCGATTGCGAACACCTGACGGCGAAGTGACCGGCAAGGCAGAACCAGACTTCGCAGAGACCGATATCAACGATATTATCCAGTTCGAGCGGATCGGCTTCGTCCGAGTCGACGACCACGCCGAGCAATCTGTCGTCTACTACACGCACGCATAGGACTGCTGGCACGATTTATCTGGGAGTATACGACTGGACGGCAGCCGTCGGTGATAGGTTTTGTTGAATTTTCAACAACCAACAGCTAATAGACAACAAGCGATCTGCAGGAAGTTATTACCTTTGATAGGTGGGCACAAACAGTTATTCTGCCTACGGTAATTGCGTATCTAATGAGTTCGCTTGTCGAGGGAAATACGATTGGAACGGGCACGACGACCGAAGAATTAGCAACCGAAATCGGGTTGACAGCCGACGAAATCCAGTGGCGCCAGGAGTTTATTTCGTTCGATAAAGAAGACGAAACACGGCTAGCAGGTCTCAACGAGCTGTTCCGTGCAGACCAAACACAGTTTGTTGATACGTTTTTTGAACCAATTGTCGCCCACGAGCGCACGGCCGAAATCGTCGAGCGGTCGCCACGAGATGCAGAGGCTATCCGTCAGATCATTGTTGGCTACTACCAGACGTTGACCGGCGGCCGATATGATCGAGAATACTACAAACACCGAACTCGCATTGGACGGCTCCACGACCGACTGGATATGCCGTTGCACTACTTTGGTGGGATGTCAGCCAACATCCAAACAGAGTTCGTCGATCACATCCTGGAGGCTGCAGCCGCCGAGTTGGCTGCGGGCGAGCCAGATTCAGAAACCATCGTCGACCGAATCGCCGAAGCCAAAGCCGACATCAACGCCGTCATCCGCGGACAGAATCTTGATATGCAGGTTATTAATGACACGTATCTGCATTCGTACTCCTCAAAACTCACTGCCGAAATCGAAGCCTCACGGACACTCCGGACAGACATTGGTTCGTCGGTAAGCAAAATCGCCGAACAGGCTCGAGATATCGAACATGAAATGAACCGCATTTCTAGATCGACAGACACACAATCCGAACAGGTCGGCCAGTTGGCCGACGAGATTGCTAATCTCAGTGCAAGTGTTGAACAGATCGCCGCCAGCAGCGACGATGTCACACGAACAGCCAAACGCACAGAAGATGCCGCACACAACGGTCGGAGTGCCGCCGGAACTGCGGTCGACCGTATCGAGCGAGTCGCCGAAACCAGCCGAACGGTCGGCGAGCAAATGGATGAGTTGGTCGAAGCAATCGACCAGATCGAAGGCATCGTTGATACGATAGACCAGATTGCAGATCAGACGAACCTATTGGCACTCAACGCCTCCATTGAGGCTGCCAGAGCCGGCGATGCTGGCTCAGGGTTTGCGGTCGTTGCCGACGAAGTCAAATCGTTAGCCGAAGAGTCCAAACAGCAGGCCGATCAGGTTGATTCGATCATCGAAACAGTCACCGACCGAATAGATCTCACCGCCGAATCACTCTCGGAGGCCGAAGACCACATCACAAGCAGTGCCGAAGAGGTCAAAGAAACCCAACAAGAACTCGATGTCGTTGTTGATGCGGCCGAAGAGACGGCCGACAGTATCGCACAGGTAGCCCAAGCAACAGACGAACAGGCCTCGACAAGTACGGAACTCGCTGCAACCATCGACACTGTTGCTGAAGGCACAGACGAGGTCGCAAAAGCAGTCGGTTCCGTCCGGTCGTCGGTTGGTATTCAAACAACCCAACTGTCGTCAGTCGAAAACGCGCTTGACGAACTCACAGAGACGGTCGAAGCGACCAACACGGAGGGTGCAGGTTCTGTTGAGTACGTCGAGCGAGATGACTCGCTTGTTGCCGACCAACAGTCCCCGTCGACTGACGGTGGCCAAAAGCTCCCTGCGTCGATTCGCAGACAGCTTCCTGATGGAATTCCGTCGTTTGTCGTCGACAGCTTAGACCGAGAGACCGCCGAGCGAATTATCAGCGGTGAAGCAGATCTCCCAAGCGGCTTTGAGGAGTTCGGCCAGTAGGAGTGGCCAACAGTGGCTGGTAGGTGTACCGACTAGCCACTGTATCGGCACAAACTATTTGTATCTGTGGCATCCAGTAACATACAAGCCGATGGTTGAAGATCGAACCGAACAACCAAAACAAGGTACAGACTCAAAAACAAACAGGCCGAAAAAGATGATATTCGAATCAGAACTCTGGACAGAGCGTCCAAAGTGGAAGTAATATTTTGAGCCGTTTTCTTGTTACTATTGCTTCAGATCTAAAGCGAGACGACGAACAATAGCCCTTGAGGTGTGATCGATAGCTCTCAGCAGACTGGTTTCGGATTGACGCCCATTGACTCGAGCGACTGAGTGTATTCGTCGTAGGCTGCCTGAATCGCTTCGGTGGCTGCGACTTGTGCTTGGTCTCGGTCGGCGGGCGTCTCACAAACTGTGTCGATCAGCTCGGCTGCACGCTCGAGTTGCCCATCAACGTCGCCGCCGAGATCGCGGAACACACTCGCAGTCTGTGGGTCGGCATCCCCCACGAAGTAGCCGGTGTACTGTTCTTTCGATTTTTTGGCTACGAGACAGCGACCAACGAGCCCACCAGCACGCTCGATTGTCGACTCGAGATCCCGAAGCCTCAACTGGATTGCAGGGAGTTGCTCATTTTCGGCTGCTCGAGGTGAGTTGTCGATTTTGTCGGCGACTGTTTCATAATGGTCGGCCTCCTGGTTGGCGACATCGGCGAACAGTTCGGCGGCGGCCGTGTTTGGTTCGTCGTCAGCCCACGCCTCGAGCGTCTCGCGGGCAGCGTCTTCGGCGATGGCGGCGGCTTGGAGGACGGGTTCGGCCTCGAGGTTACCGTCAGTTTCGGCATACAGTGCCTTCGAGGAGCCGAGTCGCGAGAGTGCAGTGCTGTTTTCGGTTCGGACAGACTCAATGAACTCATCGTTCATAGCCGATACAACATGGTCGAGGCTATTGAGTCTGGGCGGTTCGGTTCAACCGTCTGTCACCGCAATCAGACAGAAAACCAAAGCCGTTTGCGGCCGGTGTGTTGCTGTGGGCTCAGATCCAGCCGATTTTACCAACTACTCAACGGAACTGCTCCGGTGGTTCGTGCTTGTGACCACCTACTTTTTGCTGGCGCTGTTTGTGATCGGAATCTATGATCTCGGATTGGGGCTGTATCTACTCATCATCACGGGAGAGTACACAGATCCGGTGGCCGTTGTCGGATTGATCGATACGGTGTTGTTGCTGTTGATCATTCTCGAGGTTCACCGAACGCTGATCGCCTACGCAAACGACAACCCTGTATTGCCGATTGTCGTCAGCGCAGCGCTGATCGCTGTCTCGAGACAGATTATTAGCTTTCGTGTGGATGATTTCGAGCCTGTCGGCGATGTGTTGCCAGCCGCCGTTGGGCTGGCAGTGTTGCTCGTCTCGTTGGTTGTCGTCTACGTCGTGGTTCGAGGGGGATCAATTGCAGAGCAGTTGTCTCTGTCTTCGAAATCCGGAGGCTAACACCTGGAATCTGGAAGCGAAGATCTAAAATCCGAAGACACAGTTTTCGAAACCAGCGGTTTTGGGTCTCGAGAGGTATGTTTTCTTCACGGAGTTCCGTCGTGGTGCTCGCTCAATCTCACGTTGTTTCACGGCCCGCACTGGTCGCCGCTCGCCTTCGAAACGGACTCAGTCGTCGGCTTGGCCTTTCTCTATAGGCGCACCAACGAGGTTCCCCCACTCTGTCCAAGAGCCATCGTAGTTGGCCGTATCATCGTAGCCGAGCAGTTCGTGGAGTGCAAACCAGGCGACCGACGACCGCTCGCCGATTCTGCAGTAGGTAACTGTCGTGCCGTCGCCGTCAATTTGTTTTTCGGCGTACAGTTGCTCGATCTCTTCGGCAGATTTGAACGTCCCGTCATCGTCAGTGACTGCTGCCCACGAGATGTTTTTCGCGCCGGGAATGTGGCCGCCGCGCTGGGCGGTCTCGGTGAGTCCTGGTGGGGCCAGCACCTCGCCGCTGAATTCCTCTGGTGACCGAACGTCTACCAGCGGCACGCCGCGTTCGATTGCGTTTTCGACATCCTCTCGATACGCGCGGATCGACTCGCGCGGCCCTGAGGCCGTGTATTCGACCTCATCGAACGCAGGGACGTCGTCAGTGAGTGGATACTCGTGTTCGACCCAGTACTCACGACCCCCATTGAGGAGTTTCACGTCGTCGTGGCCATAGTATTTAAACTGCCAGTAGGCGTAGGCCGCAAACCAGTTTGCGTTATCACCGTACAGAACAACCGTCGAGTCTTCGGTGATACCGTGTGAACCAAGCAGCTTTTCGAAGTCGTCTTTGGTGAGGATATCACGAGTCGTCTGATCCTGCAGTTGGGACTCCCAGTTGAACCCGATTGCCCCAGGAGCGTGTCCGTCCTCGTAGGCTTCGGTATCAACATCGACTTCGACCAGTCGATGGGCCGGATCATCACTCTGGAATGCCTCGAGATTGTCCTCGAGCCAGTCGGCTGTAACCAGTACATCGGTTGCGTATTCTGCGTCTGACATACACTCTTTGCTTTGGGGACTACTGCCTTAGTACTGATCCAGACGGTGGTTTCAGCCGGTCATACAGGGAATAGGAGAGTGTTGCAGCCTTTGTAGACGGAAGTAATTTCTGGCGGTGACTGGATTGGTCTAACGTCATCTTACGTGGGTTCATATTCGGGTTGGTGTACACACATACCCGCAGTATTTTCCGGCATTGGCGAACACTAGCGTTCGACAGCTTCGATAGATGGTTCAATGAGCATTGAGTTCAAACGCGTTCGTATGTGTGCACACCTCGCCGACCCATCGTGGCTCGCCGACCACATAGACGACCCAGCAGTTCGAATCGTCGATGTTCGCGAATCGTGGGAGTACGACTCGATTGGCCACCTACCGGGTGCGGTCTCGATTCCATTTGCGTCCTACCGTGACCGAGACTCGGCCGATCCAGGAACGCTACCCGGAGCCAACGCGTTCGCCGAACTACTCGGTGCGGCCGGAATCTCACCTGCTGATACCATCGTTGCCTACGACGACACCCATGGGGTGTTTGCGGCGCGCTTCGTGCTGACTGCACTGGCCTACGGCCACCGGGATGTCAGACTCCTTGACGGTGATTTCAGCGCGTGGCGACAGCAGTATGAGACCACAACGGCGTCCCCCGAGACAGATCCTGTCGCCTACGAAACGCTGGGGCTCGCCAAAGATGCACCGATTGTTCGAACCGAGGACGTTCAGGCTGCTGTTGAATCAGGCGAGAGAACGCTGATTGATACCCGCGAAGCCTGGGAGTACGAGGAAGGCCACCTGCCGGGGGCCGTGCGACTCGACTGGATGGAGTTGGTCGACGAAGACACACGCGGCATCAAACCCAAAGACGAGATCGAAAAACTGTTGGCTGCCAGAGGGATCGACACCGACCGCTCGAGACCAATTGTGCTGTACTGCAACACCTCACGCCGACTGAGCCATACCTTTGTCGTCTTTCGGTCTGTCGGCTTCGAGGATGTTGCAGTGTACGAAGGAAGCCTCACAGCCTGGAACGAAACCGACGGCACACTCGAGACGGCCGAAACCGACCGGTAGGATGGCCCTACCGAAGTAGGAGAAAGCTACTCGAAGCCTCTGTTTAGCCCATCGCGGTCGATCAACTCATCAAGCTCTTTCGAAAGGAGGTCGTCGGCCTCCTCGAACGTCTCGGACAGTGCCTCGAGTTGGTCGGGACGGTCTGTCATCTCGTAGGCCATTGGCCCGAACGCGGGGCTGTCGACGGCTTGCATCATATCTGTGAAAAAATCCTCGGCGGTTGTTGGTGCCTCGGCGTGGATGCTGAGCGTCTGTTCGATTCGGGTAGCCATCGATTTCGCCTCCTTTTCGTCTTCCGGAGGTCGCTGGACGGCAAACCGCCCGGTATCGTCTTCGCGTCGGGGCAACAACTCGTCGAGTCCAGCATCTACTTTTCGGGCGACCTGTGTGCCGACGCCCTGAAGCTCGTAGGGGTTTTTGGCGTAGGTTTTGAGATGGAAGACGCCTGCGGAGGGATGGCCCAGATACAGATCCTCGCCGACACCACGCTTTCGCTGGCCGGCGACTGCTCGCCAACCCTCTGGGTCACGATTGGAGTCGAGTACCTCCGAGAGAACATCTTGCCAGTCTCTGATCTGCATATCGGTCGACGGACAGAGAGTAGAATGATTCTACCGATTTCTGCAAAACAACCCAACGGTATGTTTCAGCTATGTTTTGAAATACAGCTCTCGAACGAACATACCGAGTCCACCCAAGATCAATGCGACCGACAGGAACGACTCATCGCCCGAGATGAACCGCTCGGTTCCCCACAGAAGCACCCCAAAGTAGAGTGCAAGTCGGAACCGGCGGGTGTCCATTGTCTCCCAGAACACACCATAGAAGACGAGCGCCGAAATGTAGAGAGTGACCAGTATATCGCCCAGCGTATCCAGTGAAGCACCCTCTTGAACGAGGATGCTGTAGGAGGCAAACAGCGAGAGACTGATTAGAAACACCACGACACCTTTGATAACTGGCTTTCCGTAGGATTCGTATGCGGTTGGCTCAGACATTACCGACCCTAGGTCGTCGTCCCATATGGCACCTCCGATGACTGTTGGGCACCGATACTGTTTTTCAGCCTGCTGTCCGAGAATGGGTAGTGACAGCGAGCTTCCAAGGCGAGATCGTCGACGTCGACGAGCCCACCACCGTCGAGACCGACTACGGCGAGCGCAAACTCGCCAAACTCCACGTCCGGCCAACTGACGGTAGCGAGACGGCCGGCGCTGAGGCAGTTGAGGTAACGTTGTGGGCCAAGTGGGCAGACACTGCCAGCCACACCGAGACGGGAATGGATCTACACATCACAGAGCCTGCGGTCGAAACGTATCAAGGTGCGATCACCTACAGCACGACCAAAGAGTCCTATGTTGTGCTCGAGCCGGATTTTCTGGTTGATGTGACCGCTATCCGCTCGTGGGTGCAGTGTCCCCGAATGTACTATCTGAACAAACTGTCGGCGATTCCGCTCAACTACCCCGTGATCAAAGGAACCATCGTCCACGAGGTGTTCGGAGACCTACTGCGAGGCCGCGGGTTCGATGAAGCAATCGAAGACAGAATCGAAGAGGCCGGCCTCGAGCTTGGTTTGCTCGGCCGCGACACAGAGGAAGTCGAAAGCGAAGTCAGACAGAACGCCGCCGCCATCGACGGCTGGCTTTCGCAGGGAACGCTCACTGAGGAAGACGACTGGCGTTCGGAGTACACACTCATCAGCCCAACGTTTGGGCTCAAAGGTCGGGCTGATGCCCTCAGACGTGGGATGCCGGTCGAACTCAAAACAGGAAAAAACACCTCACGAGAACCACGGTTCCAGGACAAAATCCAGGCTGCCTGTTATGCGCTGATGCTCGAAGAACGCGGTCTTGATGTCGAGTACGGCACCCTGCTGTATACGAAAAACACGACTCTCGAGCGTACCGAAGAATCGGGTGACCTCTCGCCCGCCAAGGAGTTCACAATGGGCAGGGGCTTGCTCGAGTTCGTCGTCAGATCCCGCAACGAACTTGCCAGCCTCGAGGCCCGCGGCGAGATTCCAACTGGCTATGAGGCCAACGCCAAATGCGAATACTGCTTCGAACAGGACACCTGTATGGTAGTCTCGGGCCGACTCGACCAGGAGTCGAAAGCAGGAGCCATTGGCCGTCCGATTCCCGAGGATGAACTGGCCTACTTCGAGCGATTCTACGAGGCAATCGAGGCCGAACGCCGGGCCGTCCACGCCGAGTACCGTAAACTCTGGGAACAAACGGCCGAGGAACGCGTCGCCGATGATCGTGCGTTGATCGATCTCGAGCCACTCGGCCAACGCGAAATCGAGGAAAACCGCTGGGAGTTGCACGCACGAAAATCACCAGAGGCCGTCTCGAAACTCCGAGAGGGCGACGTTGCTCTCGCCAGCGACGGCGATCCTGTCGCAGGCCACGCCGAACTCTGCCGAATCACCCAGCTCGACGAAGAACTAGTCGTTACCACAGACGAGCCACTCGAGGTTCGCCGGCTCGATGTCTATCCCTCCGAACTCTCAGTCGATCGTATGTTGAGCGCACTCCACGATGCCGTTCTCAAAAGCGACTCCAAGCGAAAAGACGTGCTCTTCGAGCGCCGCGCTCCCGAGTTCGACGAGGGCCAACAGGCGTTCATCGACAACAACGCGGGACAAAATCGGGCGGTCAACCTTGCGGTCAACGCCAAGGATTGTGCACTTATTCACGGCCCGCCTGGGACAGGCAAAACCTACACGATCGCCCGGCTGATCCGCGCGTTCGTCGACCGCGGTGATCGCGTCCTGTTGACGGCGTTTACCAATCGGGCAGTAGACAACGCTGTCGAAGCCCTGCGCGCCCAGGGGTTCGAAGATATCTGCCGTGTCGGCACTGACACCGGGATTCGGGAGGATATGTTGGATCTGCAACTCGAGACACGCGGTGACCCACACGAACGGGCCGCAGAACTGCAGAATGCACCGGTCGTTGCCGCGACCACCGCCTCATGTGGCTCGCGTGTGATGCGCGAACAGGCGTTCGATGTCACCGTTGTTGATGAGGCCTCACAGCTCACCGAGCCTGCAGCGTTGGCCGCGCTGAATCTTGCCGAGCGGTTCGTGCTTGTCGGCGACCACGAGCAGCTGCCGCCAGTCGTTCAGTCGGCAGGTACCGAAAGCGAGGCTACAGAAACCAAGGTGAATCCACTGTCGGTTTCGTTGTTCGAGCGGTTAATTGATTCGTACCCGGCGGCTGCGGTCATGTTAACGAGCCAATACCGGATGAGCCAGCGAATACAGGCGTTTTCATCGGCCGAGTTCTATGACGGTGCACTTCGACCTGCAACGGGTCAGGTCGCCGCGCAGTCGCTTTCTGCAGTGTGCGATCCGACACAGCTACCTCCTGTGCTCCGAGATCAGGTAACGGTTCTCGACCCGGAGGGAAAACGCATCGGCAACACGAATCCGACAGAGGCCGACCGTGTGGCCGAGATCGTCGAGTCGTACGTCGCTGCTGGGGTCGATTCGGCAGATATCGGTGTGATTGCCCCGTTCCGCGCACAAGTTGCTGAAATCAGCCGCCGAGTAGCGGTTACGGTTGATACCGTAGACAGATTCCAAGGCTCGAGCAAAGAAATTATTATTGTCTCGTTTGTCGCAACGGATCGGCTCGAAGGCCCGCTGTTCGAAGACCACCGTCGCATCAATGTCGCGCTCACACGGGCAAAAAAGGGACTCGTACTCGTCGGAGACCGCACGGCGTTGGCCGCCGAACCGTTTTACGAACGCCTCTTGCAGTGGGCAGATCGGTAGGCGGTGTGTCGGTTTGTCCAGACTGTTTATCTCGTCTGAAGTACACTTTTTGGCGGCCTCACCGTCTCGTCTGTATGCGCAACGAACCGGAGACACACAGTTCGAAAGAGACCTCTCGAGAATCTGGCCAAATCGGTATCCGCGAGCTGTCTGTCGCCAGCCTCTCAGGGCTTGTAGGAATGGTCGCCATGCAACCGCTTTTCGGCATCGCAACCGTTCTTGGAGTGCTTGATCCGCTCGCCTTTGCGGAATTCGCCAATATTGTCGGCTACGGATTGGATCTTTGGGGAGGAGTTGGTATCTTTGTCGCTGGTGGAGTGACCGTCTTACCGCTGTTGTTCATCACCCTTGGGAACTATCTTCCGCCAGCCTCGAGCGTCCCACTTCGGGGAGTAACCTACGGGACGATAGTGTGGACTGGATTCGTAATTGCGTTCTATACGGGACAGACCGGAACCGGACTCGCGATGTATCTTCTTTTGACCCTCGGTAATCACTGGATATACGGTGTTGTGCTCGGATCGGTGTACACCCGATACGCCTCAGTTGCGGTCTACGAGGTCTAACTCGGAGTACGACCAGCTTACCTGCAGTCGAACATCAGTCTCCCAGATAAGACGGTTGTTCGCTGTCGGTATCCCTTCCTAACTAGGTGATAGTCTGTCACATACCACAGTACACCTGCTCAAACAACTGACAGTTGCGCATAGCCGTAACTCGCCGCTTTTGGTATGTAACTGCTACCTATCTGTTGACCAGCGAGCGGTATATGCCTGTAGATATATGATATAACCGGTCAAAAGAAATGCATTGCAACACAATTGGTCAGAAATACTATGTGTGTAACCTGATCCTACCGGAATATGGCAAAACGCCATTCGGATGGATCCGGGCAGAAAGGACAGCTTAACAGACGAGACTACATGCGGCTCGGTGGGGCAACGCTCGCTGCAACCACACTTGGCGGCGTCGGGGCAACGACAGCCGTCGCAGCCGACCCCGATACCGTCGTCGATCTCGGCGAAGAGGGATTGACCCAAGGCGACGAGATCGATTCGTACCTCGAGGAATACGTCGAAAACGGCGTCGAGGTACGCGTCCCACAAGGAGAGTACGACTGGAACGGCGAGGGGTTTACCGGCGCAGTTCGAGATGCTGCCATCATCGGGCAAGGTGAGGTTATTCTCAACAACGTCGCCGGTCGCTACTACCAACAGATTCGTGCCCGCAGCGGCACCGTCGAGATTCGAAACTTCACGATCCGAGGCCGCGCAACGGGCAACGGCGCGCGGTTCCGCTTGCAGACCAACTCAAGCGGAAAGATTCTCGTCGACAACGTCAACTTCCCGGACGGCTCCGAAGAAGGTGCAAAAGCCAAGGCGTTCTATGCACCCCGCCGACACGCCGGCGTTATCGAGATTCGAAACTGCTACTTTGCGAACTTCGACGACAACGGCATCTATGCCAACTCACCAGGTGCTTCGAACGGTGAGGGCGGCCAAGTTATCGTCGAAAACTGCACCTCACGCAACAACAACATTGCCGGGATTCGCGTCGGTTCGGACGACAGCATCGTTCGGAACTGTCTGGTGATCAACGACGAGGTGGCTCCGGCAAGCCGCGGTGGGACGAACAACCAGCGCGGAATCCGAGTCCGGTCTGACGGTGACAACCTCGAGATCGCCGACTGTGAGATAATTCACTCATTTACCGGAACAGGCGCACCAATTCAGCTCCACCGCGGCGCAGCAGGTGGTTCTGGTACGATCTCGAACGTCAAGATCCTCAACAACACGGATAACAGAGCCATTTTCGATCATGGTGGCAACACTGCCAGCGGCTGGGAAGGAAACAACATCAGCATCACTGGCGATGGTGATCTCCGCCATCCATCGCATTTCGACGTCACGACGGGCAGTGACGCCGAAGAGCCAACTGGCGAGGATCCGCAGGGCTCGAGTGAGTATTCAGGCACCCCAGAGGTCAGCGAGGGCACTGACGAACTACGCGTGATGGCCGAAGAGTCCGATGGTGCGACCTACGAGTTCACCGCGACCGACGAGATTCGGCCGCTGTACGATCTGGATGTCTACAACGCCAACCGGGGCGAAAACGGTGAGGAAGCCGCCGAAAACGACGACGGCACCTGGACGGCAACCGGCGCACTGTCTGGGTCTTCGACCAGTGGTGATACCTTCGAGTTTGACGGCTTTGTCACCGCCTTCGACATTCAGGGTGCAACCGATGCAGTGACGCTGTATCTCAACGGTCGGCGAATCTCGAAAGAAGATCTCGTTGCTCAATCAGACGAAGACTACGAACACGAAGAACAAAAAGAAGACGCCAGCAATGGTGAGGAGGGCGACGACTCGGAGGACTCTGGGCCGTCCGAATCGTCCGAGGAGGGAGACTGGCTTCGAATTATGGCTTCGAACTCAGGTGGGGCGACCTACGAGTTCACCGCAACCGACGAGATCACCCCGTTGTACGATCTGGATGTCTACAACGCAAACCGTGGTGAAAACGGCGAGGAGGCCGCCGAAAACGACGACGGCACCTGGACAGCAACTGGCGCACTGTCGGGAGCCGGAACCAGCGGAGATACCTTCGAATTTAGAGGGCAGATCACTGCCTTTTCGATAGATGGTGATAGTGACGGCATCAGCCTCTATCTCAATGATGATGAGATTTCGATTGAGGATCTCGTTGTCGAGGCTGACGAGGAAGACGACGATGATTCCGAGCCAGACCACGAGGACGAACACGATGAGGACGAAGACACAGACCACGATGAAGACGAACTTACCAACGTGTTGATGATCGACGGCACAGTCTCCAATGAGCTGGCCCAGTACAAAGTCGTCGTCAGTGGCCGGATCGAACAGAGCGATTCACTGAGTTCGGTCGTCGATGGCGGCAGCCCATGGGACAAAATCCAAGACCGCGTCGACGGTTCGACCGCAACCGGTGTGGTGGCCAAAGGTCTCGATGGCTACCGGTACTCAGGTGAGCTTGTGAGCTTCCAAGTCAGCGGTAACGTTGATCTCACACTCGAGGAACTCGAGCAGTAGACCAATGGCCTCATACAGTGACTGGGAGTCGCTTTCGGCGGATCCGGACCCACAATCGGACCTGGGGTATGTCGAGACTGAATGGGACGTCATTCGGACGACACAGAAGAGAGGGTCGCATCTTCTGTTTTTACCACAGGACGAAACGCTCCTGAGACAGGAGGCGTTCGTGATCGCCACCGAGTCGGCGGTCGTCGATATCGCAGACCACCGCTAACGCCACTCGCCTGCTATTTTGGTGCTGCTAGCTCTCGAGGATTCTCACTCAGGTAGGATCCTGTTGTGTCGGGTCTACTGGTCTCTCGAGTGCTCGCAGTTCAGCCACTCTGGGATGTAGCTCAAACTGATTGACCAGCGATTCGGCTTTGTGAGTGGCCTGCCCACGCATATAAATACGAGCAGCAGCGATGCAGCCGTATGTACGCAGTCGTCGGCTGCAACAACTGTAGTATGCTGTGGTTACTGTCTGATCCCCGGCGAGCACAAACAGCCCAGTGTCCGCGCTGTCAGAAGACTCACCAGACGACAAAGCTCAAACGCTTTTTCGAATCCGACGACCGGAGTGCTGCCCGGCAGGCTCGCTCAGCACTGCTGGCCAAAAAGCAAGGCCACTCGGAGGCGTTTGCGGACGTCGATCACGTCGTCGAACTCGAACAGCAGGCCAACGAACCAGTCGTCGAGGACAGCGAGTATCTCGAGGCCGTCGGCCTGGATGCCGACGACGTTGCCGCCGCAGGCGACCACTCGAAGAGACGATCGAAACCCCGTGATGAGATCGTCCGCGAGGCTCTCGAGAAGGCCGGCGAGGAAAACCGGCCGACCGAACGCGAGATCGTAGGATACGCGACAGAACGGGGTGTCCCTGCCGAAACAACCAGCGAGCTACTGAGAAAACTGTGTCGACGAGGCGAGGCATCCGAAAGCGGTGGTCGATACCGGCTGCTATGATATGGTTGTGGTGCTACTGAGGGACGGTCAATCGGTACGAAGCGAGTCGTCCCGACAGTACTCTCTCACTACCGACCAAGTGATTCGTGTGCACTCGAAAGATGCTGCGAGCCAAGCGCGGCGAGCAACGAGAGTTCACCAGCCAGCGAGCCGACTGCAATCGCCTCTGCCAGCGCATCGGCGTTGCTGCCTGCGGGATCGCCACCGCCGCGAACCCCGAGAATCTCGAGTGCTTCTTGCTGGGTGGGCAGTTTGGTGCCGCCGCCGACGGTGCCGACCTCGAGACTCGCCAACGAGACCGAAAAGTACAGATCGCCATCGTCGGTTACTTCGGCGGTCGTAATCGCGTTGGCACCCTCGACGACCTGGGCTTCGTCCTGGCCCGTCGCCAGAAACATGGCCGCCACAGGGTTGGCGACATGGGCGTTGAACCCGAATGAACCGGCTTTTGCTGAGCCAATGAGGTTTTTGCGCATATTGATTTCGGCGATAGCTTCGGGCGTCGTATGGAGTTTCTCACTGACAACCTCGTGGGGAACCACAACGTCAGCCGTCACGGATCGCCCGCGACCCTCGACAGCGTTGATCGCGGCCGGCTTTTTGTCCGTACAGAGGTTGCCCGAAAGCGAGACAAGCGAGGCGGTCGTCTCGGCTTCGATCAACTCACAGACCTCTTTCGTGGCGATGGTGATCATGTTCATCCCCATGGCGTCTTTGGTGTCGTACCGGAAGCGAAGATAGACGTTGTTACCGACGACGTAGGGTGTTACGTCCTCGAGTTCGCCGTGATTGGTCGTCGATTCGGCGGCTTCCCGAAGCTTCTGGCGGTGATCCCGAACCCACTCGACGAGCGCAAGCCCCTCGGCGACATCCGTAACGCGAAAAACGGGCGCACGAGTCATGCCGGCTTTCGTGACGCGGGCGGTCGCGCCTCCGGCGTGGTTGATTACCGAACAGCCGCGGTTTACGGAGGCCAAAAGCGCACCCTCGGTTGTTGCTAAGGGGAGATAGCGCTCGTCCTCGAGTGCGCCGCCGTTGATCTCGACTGGGCCAACAACGCCAACCGGCACCTGCACCGTCCCGATCATGTTTTCGATGTTCGGTTCGGCTACTCCGGCGGGAAAGCCATACGAGCCGATAGTCGAAGGGTCTGTATCCGTTTTCTTGGCGACGAGTTGTCGACGTGCCGCGACAGCAGTATCAGGGTCTGTTTCGTCTTCGAGTTCGTGGAGTCGGAGCGCTCCGTTTTCGACGCGCACAGCGAGTTCGGCTGCCTGTTCGTGGTCGACAGCCTTGGGGCCGCCCTGAGCGTCAGCAGTCCTCGACGGATCGGCGTCTGCGGTCATACGGGTGGATGGTTGCGGCGGTTGCTAAGGGTTATCGGTCTTCGACGGCGTTCAGCGATGCCCAACCGTCGACCGAAGAAAGGCCAACTGGTGGTCGACGACCGTCTCGAGGTCATCGCTAAACGCACTCAGATGGTCGATTGGCAACTCGAGGTACGTCGAATCGGCGATCATGTCAGCGGCTGTGGCCGCATTTGTCGGCGGTGTAATCTGGTCGCCTCGGCCACCGACGATGAGCGTTGGACACCGTATCTCATCAGCAGTCGTGATCGGGCGGTACCGCGGCAACGAGAGGAAGATCCTCGCGGGGACGCTGTTTTGCCAATCAGCATGACGATCTACCAGATCGAACACCGCGCGTTTAGCACCGGGTGCGGTAATAACGCCAAAGCCGTCTTCATCGTCAACAATCCGAACCTCGCGGCCAGCGCCAACGCGGTGGCCCACGGTGTCGCGGACGCCGGCCGCAACCGATTTGCCGAGCTGTTTGGGGTCTCGAAGCAGTCGCTTGAGTTGGCTTCGACCGTCGACGAAGGGTGTAGTTGCGATCACGCCGGCCACACGGAAGTTCGCCGCCGCAACCGACAGCACATGACCGCCCGAAAGCGAATGGCCCCAGACAACGAGTCGGTTGGCATCGACGCTGTCTATGTCTCTCATTGCGTCGATGGCAGCCCCGTAGTCGGCGATCTGTGCGGTTGGACTCACAAGCCCGCGAGGTTCGCCCTCGCTGTCGCCGAGATGCCGGAAGTCAAAGACGAACGCCGCATAGCCGGCTTCAGCGAACCGCTCGGCGACTGCCGGGAGGCCAAACGTTCGCCACAACCCCAAGCCAGGAGCCATCACGACGACGGGCGGATTCTCTGGACGATCCGGCAGATACAACTCGCCAACACAGGTTTCGCCGTCGCTTTCGAACTCGAGGGTGCGTTTCGAGTAAGCCTCACGAGTCGGTCGGCGAAGCGACTGTTGGCTCCGATTGATAGGTTTCCGCCGGCTGTGTGGCTTCGAGGAGACCTGATTGGGCTCACTCATCTGTGTGCCTCCCGCGATGTGACAGTCATACGGGCGACTACAACCGCAAGCGGGTTAAATCGTTACCTGCCACCAGCCGGCCGAACGCTACAGATTACACAACCGCCATGAATTTGTCACTGACCACCGAAACGTGAGTATGTCTCGAGTGCCGCGGCCCGCTGTGCCGGCCCGCGATTCGTTGCCCTGGTGGCTCGCACCGCTTCCGAAGGCCCTCGAAGACCTGGGGCTTCGATTGGTCTGGGTCGTCGTTGGGATCAATCTCGTCGGGACGGCGTTCGGGTTTTGGTACTATCTACCACAGCTTTCGGAGACGCCACTTGTGATGTGGATTTTTGTCCCCGACAGCCCGCTCGCGACGCTGTTTATTGCTGGCGCGTTTGGGCTGTGGGCGATGGGCCGACAGAACGACTATCTCACTGTGCTGGCGTTTTTTGGTAACATCAAACTCGGGCTGTGGACGCCGTGGGTGTTAGTTGTCTTTGCCGAGTCGTTTCTGGCGTTTACCGCACCCGCGATGTACACCTTCTTGTTGGTGAGCCATCTGGCGATGGTCGTCCAAGCGTTCGTTCTTCACCGAATCACTGACTTTCCGCTGAAAGCCGTCGGCCTCGCGGTGGCGTGGTATACGGTTGATCTGACCGTCGATTACTTTATCCCGATTGTTGGCGGCCCACACCATACTTCGATTCCACTCGCTTATGACGTCGGATTTCCCGGTGGAACGACAGCATTTCAACTGGCGGCGTGGGGTGCGGTCATACTGACGCTCATTCCACTGTTTTGGGCGCTCGGAACCCGGATTGCGAAACTCGAAACGACAGAGAGTACCTAAGCAATTACAGAGTCAAACCACAAACGGACGAAAAGCCATCCGGTTAACTGGCCGCCGAAACAGCCACCGAACAGCTGGTGGTGCGTTTCGGTACTACTCTGTTAGATCTCTTCGTCTCCGGATTCTTCGTCGTCATCCATTCCGTCTTCGTGATCGTCCATTGCTTCGTCATCCGGCTGCTCGTCATCGTCCGGTGTGTCGTCATGCATCTCTTCGTCGTCCATTTCCTCGTTAGCGACACTGTCTTCGGTCACCTCGAGGTCGAACGGTTCGTCGGCGGGCGCATCGTCGGGCTCGAGATACCCAATCGCAAAACCAGTGTAGACGGTGCCAGCCGCAACAGTCACCTCGAACGTCTCGACGGGTTCGGCGTCCTCATTGTCGGCCGGTCGAACCTCGAGGGCGTACTCATCGGCCGGCACGTCTCCGGTTTCGGCCTCGCCAAATTCGAGGTCTTCGAACAGCACGTCGCCTGTGGCCTCGAGTGTGATATCGACCGCTGGCGCATCAGGGGCGGCGTGGATCACACGCACGCGGGCTTCCTCGCCGGGGTCGCTCAGGTCGTCTTCGAACACCGCAACATCGAACGGCTGGTTCTCCTCGGCAAGTTCGCCGAGAGCCGCCAGCGTGTAGTCTTCGGCCTCGATCTCGAGTGTCTCTTCGAAGACCGTCTCGTCTTCGCCAGCCGGCGTGACTCCGACGTCATAGCTGCCGGCGTCGAGTTCGAGATACTCACTGACATCGCCGAACGCAACGTCTTCGAGTACCGGTTCATCATCAACGTAGACATCGACGTTCGGTGCATCCGGCGACAGATGGGCAACCCGGACGCCAGCCAACTCATCGTCGGTTTCATCGGCCTCGTCTTCGGTGAGTTCTTCTTCGGGTTCCTCTTCAGGGTCGTCTTCGGCCGGCGGTTCGTCTTCCTCGTTGTCGGCACAACCAGCCAGCCCACCGATGATCCCAACGCTTGCTGTTGTTTTCAGTATTGAACGTCGATTGATGGATACCATGTCGTACAATCTTACAAACGAGCGGCAAATATATAAATTAAACTACACATTCAGTAGCTCCGATGTTATCGATTGATACGACTGCTTCGAAGAACGGAGATATCGGCGAAATCCACGCTCATGTAGGGTTTGTGTCGGTATGGCCAACTAACAACCGATGTCGCTCAGAAACCACTGTTTGCAAAACATATCAATTGCAAGTACTACTACAGCACCGTTCAGACCATTGCCGACCGGCAAAGCCCGACGACATCGTGAAGATCCTCAACAATATAAGTAGGCGAGGGAGTTGGATTGTGGTTGCGACGGTGTGGCCGACGAATGAACGCCGAGTCGATGCCGGCATTTTCGGCGGCTTGGATGTCCGAGTCGTTGTCGCCAACGAACAGCACAGACTCTGCGTTGAGCGTCTCGATTGCCGCCTCGAGATAATGCGGGTGGGGTTTCTTTTTATCGAGACTCTCGAGGGTTGGCTGTCGGCCCAGTGTGACCTCGAAGTACGACTCGAGACCGAAATACTCGAGCAGAAATTCGACGGTGGCCTGTTGGTTTGAACTGACGATGCCCAGCGGCGTCGACAGGCGGTCGAGCGCGCTAAGATCCTCATACGGGGTTTTTCGGCCCGCCCGCGCTTCGGTCTGCTGTCGTTCGACCGCCAGCCGTTCGCGGTGAGTCCAGAACGTCTCGGGGTTGAGATCGTATTGTTCGCAGATCTCACGGACTTCGGCCGGCGAGACATCAATCACCGTTGATTCGACGACCGCCTGGTCAGGGTCGGCAACCCCGACAGCATCGAAGGCGGCCCATGCGGCCTCGTGCAGCACATCATAGGCAGTCCGGGAGACCAACACCCCGTCGCTATCGAATATAACTGCATCATACATGTCATACCCAACGAACGCCAGGCTCAAAACAGTATCCAACGGTGGTTTACCTGTGGAAACCGTAGCTTCGGTATGACTCTTTCGTCGGGAGATCGCCTCTGTGTCGTCGGTGCTGGACTGGCCGGTACGGGAGTTGCCTACAGGCTTCGAGACGAACCGATCGATGTGACGATTCTCGAAAAAAGCCGCGGCGTCGGTGGCCGTGCTGCGACCCGCCGCAAGGAAGGCTGTCGGTACGACCACGGTGCAAACTACATCAAAGACAGCGACGACCGTACCACCGACCTCCTCGAAACGCTGGGCGAAGACGGTCTCGCCGACATCAGCGAGCCGGTTTGGACATTTGATGCTGGCGGTGAGATAGCTCCCGGAGACCGCCAAGAGACACACAAATGGACCTGGCAGTCTGGAATCACGCAGTTCGCCAAACGACTGTTGGCCGAAACTGACGCCGACGTCCAAAAAACGACACGCGTCGACACACTCGCTCGAGCCGGCGGAGAATGGACGCTCACAGACACCGACAGTCTCAACTACGGCCCGTTCGATGCAGTCGTCCTCAGCCCACCTGCACCACAGACCGCAGAGTTGTTGGCCGAGACAATAATCGACGGCGGACGACCAACCGCCCTGTCGTCGGCGACCGAAGCCGTCCGCGACGTGCCGTTTCGAACCATCCGTACGTTCGTCTTCCAGTATCCGTTCGAACTCGAACGACCATACTACGCCCTGGTGAACACCGACCGCGAACACGAGATCGGCTGGCTCGCTCGAGAATCCTGCAAACCCGGCCATGTACCGGACGGCCAGTCACTACTAGTCGTCCAGATGGCACCCAACTGGTCGAACGACAACTACAGTGTGTCTCTCGAGGCGGCTGCCGAAACAGTCGCGGGGATGGTCGCCGAACTACTCGGTGATGAACGACTCCGCGAGCCAGGGTGGATCGACGACCAAGGCTGGCGGTATGCGTTGCCAAACGATGGGCTCGATACAGCGTGTCTCTCTGATCTTCGCGAGTACGGCATCTACGTCGCCGGCGACTGGCTCAGCGGTAACGGTCGGGCCCACGAGGCTGTTTGGTGCGGCATCGATGTTGCTGAGACGATAGTAGAAAACAGCTAACAGCCACGGTTCGTGAAGTACCTCGGGGGCAACTCAAGGGAAATCAAAGATTTCCTGCATCCAGCACATCGCTTTGCGATTTGCGAGACCCCGAGGCTTCGCCGTTTAGGGTTCTGCACCGCACCCGCAGGCGAATTTAATTCCCTTTGCCCTTCCCGTAAGGGTCGGCTGGAATTAACACCCGAACACGCCGTTCGTGTCCGTGAAGGTCGGTCGCTCCACCACGACCCGATAGTACCCGTCTCACCACGCTATCGACGTGGGTTTTGAGAGACACCACATTTCCATTAGATTGTCTCAGTCAGCATTGGATGAAGCTCTTTAATCCGTCTTTTTAGTTTTCTGACTGTGCTTTATTGTATAAAAGGTGGTTAATTAAATGTTCGTGTCGGCTTCACCCTCGGGGTCAAGTCGTTCGAGAATCTCCGATTCTCGTGATCACGGAAATCTTTGATTTCCGAACAACCCCGAGGCACTCGCCTTGTTTATCTGTAGAAACACTGCCAAGTGAGTTATGCTCGAGGCGTAGCCACTGTCTCAAAGAACCACAGATTATATATCTTGGCTGGCTGCCGGCCACCCAAGTACGTCGCCGAACTCATCGCGGAGCTTTTTGGTGTTGACCGGTTTGGTCACGTAGCCGTCAGCACCCGCTCTGGCTGCTTCTCGCATTTTTTCTTTCTGCTTGACACTTGTGACCATCACAATAACCGTCTCTGGTGAAATTTCTTTGATGTTTTCGACCGCGGTGATACCGTCCATTTCGGGCATCATAATGTCCATCGTCACCACATCCGGCTGTTCTTTTTTGAACTGCTCGATGGCTTCCTTGCCGTTTTCGGCAGTGGCAACGATATCAAACCAGTCTTCGATAGTGTTCGAGACAATCGTTCGCTGGAACGACGAGTCGTCGACAACAAGTGCCCGATTGCTCATACTGAACGATTATTGGGTAGATATATAGAAGTTACCACCGCTCGACTATTCTACGGTCGGGCTCCGTCTATGATTGGTTGTGGTATGCCCAATTACCATAAATTCAGTTAAATATGTTTGCCAGATAGCGGTGTGTACAGAGTATTGTCTAATTTTACGTTCAGTATTGCGTGATTGTTGGTGTAGTTAAATACTCGTGGTAATCACCACAGTCATTGGAGCGTTACTGTGAGGGAACCTGATACAAACGGCTCGGCTGCGGACTCAGCAACCCGCCGGAGTCTGCTGAAACGAGCTGGTGGTCTTATGACCGCACCGTTCGGCCTTGGAGTGAGTGCGTACGGCGTAGATCGCTCTTACCAGGATGTTGATGAGGACGGCATTCCGGACTCTCTGGAGCGGTCGGCCGAGTTCAACAGCTGGATACACTCGATTTTCGGCGATCAGTTTACCGGGCTTGATCCGTCACGTCGAGACCTGTTGGTCGATGTGCGGTACGTTGGCGAGTGGTCTGTCTCAGATACCACACGCCAACTCATTGTCAAGCGGTTTCGAGAACACGGTATTCACATGCAGTGGCTCGAGTATCCGAAGCGGTACGACCAGCAAGCCTTCGAACACCAGTATGGATACAACGCCAAACGGATTCTGTGGTCGCCGCGAAGCTTCTATCGACAAACAATCGAATCGCGGCTCAAAAACGTCGCCTTTCAGTTAATCGTCGTCCCTGGATTTGCTGGCGGCCCGCACGAACGAAGACTCTACAGTCCTGCAACCGCGGCTCACGGCAGCGCCTCCGAAGGATACGTCAACGGCCTCAACACCGGTAACCGGGCGGTGGTCGCCAGCCGGTACAGCCACGAGATCGAGGCCAAACTGATTCTCCACGAGATTGCCCACTACGCGCTGTGTCACAGCACAGATCCGACCAACACAGGCGTGATGGGAACCAACGAAGAGATCGATCTGATGGAATACGAGTGGGCGAAGCTCCGAACCGGGCTTGGTGCGATTCGTGATACGACGGGCGTCGACGTGCTTTTGCGGCGATGTCTCTGGGACGAACTCCAGCCCGCACAGTTCCGACTGCCGCCGAACCGTTTTGGGAACCTCGGTTGTCCGGGCTGTCAGGCCCACGACTCTCAGACCTCTCGAATGTGAACCGCCTCGTCGGTGATCGACTCGATCTGGTCGGCCTCGACTGGATTGGTGTCTTCGTCGGCTTCGCCCCACTCGAAGGCGGCTTTGATGCGGTCGGTCAGCGACGGATGCGGCTCGACGTACAGCGTTTCGCCCTGTACGTCGCTGACCATTCCAACCTCCTCGTCGCCCGAGACGACTGTTTTGCCGATTTCGGCTTCGGTTGGGTGGTCTGTGTGTTCTTCCTCGCTAGCTCGCTGATCAGTTGAGGCTCCAGCCTCGCCGCCGGCCACTACACCGGTTTCAGCATCGGCCGGATGGGACTGCTCGCTGGCGGCTGCGGTCGTATCGGCGGATTCGGCTTCCTCGGTTCCTGCCTGGACGCTCGCCGGTTCCGAGAGCAGTAGCTCTTCGTCGGCCTCTCGGTCGACAATCGCACGTTCGATGATTTGACTTCGGCCGTCGATCGCCTCGAGTAGCTGGCTGTCGGCGATCTCGCAAGTTAGCTGTCGGCGTTCAGTAGAGTAAGTCTCAACAACACGTCGTTCGACAAACTGGCTGCGGATCACATCGCCTTCGGTTCGCTCGCTGGTGATCGCACCGCTCGGGATGGCTTCGCGGGTTGTGGTTTCGGCTGCTTGCTCGGCGAGGTCTCCTTCGATCAGGTCGCTTTCGAGAATCGTCTCTTCGACTCCCTCGATATCAATATCGACTGCATCGCTTTCGACCGTATCCGATTCGACAATATCTCGGTCTACAACCCGACTTTCGACGGTTTTGCGGTCGAAAACCTCTGTTTTCGTCCGGACAGAATCCTGTAGGTCGAGCCGAACGTGTTCGTCAGTTGCCAACCCAGCAGGCGTTTCGATTGATCGCTCGACGGGTGAGTGTGCTGGTGTCTCCGATGCTGTCGATGGGTCGTCTGCACTCGAGCGAGCGGGTTCAGTCTCGTCGTCCGTGGCGTAGAGACTGCTGTCGTCGTCTCCGAGCATTTGCTCGTCATCCTCGTCACTCAAGATTCCGTCATCGTCGTCGCCGAGCATACTGTCGTCATCCTCGTGGCCAAGCATCCCTTCGTCATCGTCGTCGCTCAAGATTCCGTCATCGTCGTCGCCGAGCATACTGTCGTCATCTGTTGTTCTTTCATGCGGTTGCTTTCCAGAACCGGACGCAGTCTCGCCACTGAGTGTTGTTGTTACCTCGCTGTCGGTGAATGTGACACCAACGAGTTCGCGCTGCTGTATCTCGTACTCAAGGAGATTCGTTTCGATAATCTCGCTGTCGACAATCTGGCTTTCGATTTGATCAGTTTCGACGATTGTTTTCTCGATGACTGTCGTCTCAGTGATCTCGCTTTCGACGACCTCGCCTTCGAGCAGTGACTGTTCGACCTCCGCGCTGTCGAGATCTGATCGCTCGAGGGCCTCTGTTCGTTCGACCAGATCGTAAAACCACTCATCACTTTCGGAAGGATCCTGCTCAGCGTAGATGAACGCCAACTCCTCGGCTTCGAACGTCTCGAAAAAGTCGTCCCACGAAATCGCCTCCATGTCGTCCATTGGCTCGTCTTTACGGACGACATAGAGGCTTCCAGCGTCATCGGCACTCTGGGTAGTAACATGAGCAGGTGTACCTCCTCGAGTTTCGACCCACTGTCTGATTGTTTCATGATCAGTCGTAATCTTACGGCGGGTGCTGTCTGAGTCTACCATGATTTTCCATCTAGCATCTCTGGGCTGAGTTACTTAGCTCTGATTTCCGACTGAAAGATACGTCGATACAGCCGAGAGTTCGAGGGAATCAACAGTCGCCCACACCGTAGATTTGAGCCGGATTAGGCCTCGGACGAGCCGGGACGATACGCTCGGCTGACGGCCTTCCAACTGCCGGTCTGAAATCGCCAAACCGTAATGCTTGCGGGGACTGCCGTTTCGAGAACCAACGCCACAAACAGCGCGGTGATGCCAAGCGGTGTAATAACTCCCAGATACGCCATCGGCAGCGCAAAGACGTAGAGTCCGACCAGCGAAGCATAGAAGGGGATTCGGGTATCGCCTGCACCACGAAGCACGCCCGTTGCCGAGCCGTCGACCCCGAGCGGAATCAGACTGACCGCGGCGACGATGACGAAACTGGTCGTCAGGGTGATAGCCTCCGGTTCGTCAACGAAAACCTGGGCTATCGGCTCAGCAAACAGCCCGACACCGGCGGCAACGAACAGATAGACAACGAGCGATAGCTGGATGATTTCGCGGCCGTAGGCTTCGGCCGCCGCCTCCTCACCGCGGCCCAACCGCTGGCCGACGAGCGTGCTGGCGGCAATCGAAAATCCCCAGGTGATGCTGTTGGCAAGGTTTCGAACCCGTCGGCCGACCTCGAGAGCCGCAACGGCCTCGGTTCCAAAACTGTCAGCTATCGCCAGCAGTGGAAACGTAACCAACCCCTCGGCCAGACGGCGAGCCACAAGCGGCGTCGAGATGCTAACCAACTGCCGGGCCAGTTCCATATCGAACTGCGGGCCACTGAGCTTCAACGGGACGGGACTCGCGCCGTGGCCGAAGTACGACCGGCCGAACATTCCCCACGAAAACACGAACGTGACGGCTGCAACCGAGATCGCCGTCCCAAGTGCTGCACCCGCGACACCCAGGCCCGCTCCGAAGATCAACACGCCACTGAGCAGAATGTTCAGCACCGCTCCGCCGGCTCGGATCACCATCGGCGTAAAGGTATCACCAATGCCTGCGTACGTTCGGCTGGCGATCATGTTCAGAAACTCGAACAGCAGTGCCGGCGCGACAACTACTAAATACATCATCCCGTGGCCGACAGCGGTCGGATTCGAACTCAACAGCCCAATCAGCGACTCGGCAAACAGTATATAAAATGCGACAATCGGCACCGCCAACACGAGCGCAACCCAAAGACTCTGTTTGACCACGAGTGCGGCCCTCGAGGACTTGTTTCCGCCGTAATTTTGCGAAACGAGACTCACGGTGCCACCAGCCAGTCCGATGGCAACGAACTTACCGACTGTCCAGTAGGCTCCGGCAAACGCCAGACCCGCAACCGCCGGTGCACCGAGGACGATGCCGACCATCGCCAGATCGGCGGTCTGTTTGGACATGATCGCAAACCCCGTGACGACCCGAGGCCAGGCAAGATCAACCGTCGAGTGAAGTCGCTCGCGTTCGATCACGCCAGCACGTTCCAGCAGGCTGACCGCCCACGCGTATATTCGACCGAACAACTCGAGCATTCGAGCTACCATTTGTCGAGCAGTGGTTTTCGCTTGTTGGTTTGGCGAGCGGTTGCGGTGGTGGACAGACCGTAACGCGCTTGTGAGACCACCACAGAATACCAGTCATGGATCCCGACCAGTGGCAAACGTATCTCGTTACACAGCAGACGCTTTCGGAAGGTCGCTCGACCGTCGAGATTGTCGAGAAAGCCATCGACGGCGGTATCGACGCCGTCCAGCTCCGTGAAAAAGAGATGTCGGCGAAAGACCGCTATGAGTTGGGCCAGACGCTCCGTGAACTCACCGCCGAGGCCGGCGTCGCGCTCATCGTTAACGACCGGGTTGATCTCGCCTGCGCGATCGATGCCGACGGCGTTCATCTCGGCCAGTCGGATCTCCCGATTTCGGTCGCCCGCGAGCAGTTGGGCGATGAGGCGACTATCGGAGTGTCAGTCTCGACGGTCTCGGAAGCCCGCCTGGCAGCCATTACCGGCGCAGACTACCTAGGAGTGGGTGCGATCTACGGGACGACCTCGAAACCCCAAGCGCCCACCGCTGAGGATGGCCTTGGCCTCGAGGCACTGTCAGATATCGTCCAGACAGTCAGGATTCCAGTGACCGCAATCGGTGGGATTAGCCCCGAGAACGCGGCCGAACCCATTGAGGCTGGTGCGTCATCGGTTGCAGTGATTAGTGCGATCACTGCCGCCGATGATCCAGCCGCCGCCGCAGACGACCTTCGGAACGCTGTCGGTCGGTCGGCTTCAGAGGCGGAAACAGAGGCCGGAGATGACTAACGACCCAGAGTGTTCGGCGAGTGCGCTGGCCGACTCACTGACGTCTGTTCGTGAGACCGAACCACTGGTTCAGCATCTCACCAACGAAGTCACAAAGAACGATCTCGCAAACATCACGCTCCACTGGGGTGGGCTGCCAGTGATGGCCGACGCGCCGGATGAAGCCCCAGAAATGGCGGAGTTGGCCGGCGCGATCCTGTTGAATACGGGCCGAATGAGTGATTCGAACATTGCAGCACTCCACAACACAGGGCAGGCCGCAAACGACCTGGGTGTGCCGGTCGTGTTAGATCCCGTCGGCGTCGGTGCAACCCCAACGAGAACCGAGGTTGTCGAGAGCCTCCTCGAGTCAGTCGAGTTTGCGGCGATTAAAGGAAACTACGGCGAGATCAGCGCACTGGCAGGTGTCGAAGCTGAAGTCAAAGGCGTCGAATCCATCGGCGAGTACGACGAAATCGCCGACACCGCCCGTTGGCTTGCGGACGCAACGGGTGCGGCGGTCGTCGCCTCTGGAACGCACGACGTGGTTGCCTCGCAGGATGCCGCCTACCGTCTCAAGTCTGGCCACGAGATGATGGGCGAGATCGTAGGAACGGGGTGTATGCTCGGAAGTACGGTCGCTACGTTCTGTGGCGGGCTTTTGGATCCACATGTGGCAGCACTCCACGGGACGCTTGCGTTTGGGCTTGTTGGCGAGCAGGCCGCCGACATCGCACACAACGGCCCGGCGAGCTACCGAACCAACTTCTTGGATTCGGTCTGGAACTTCAGACCCGAGGCCCTAAGAGAACTCACAGCCGACCCCAACTCGCGGGTCGAACGCATTGATTAACACGAGACA